>DAIOTT010000163.1:0-7472 GCA_036751885.1 Candidatus Sumerlaeota bacterium | reverse complement strand
AATTTGGCCGGCATTCCCCTCTGGGCGAAGCCGTGTATCCACGCGGTAGATCAGCCCTTCACGGCTAAGTTCACCCAAATAGTTGGCAATTTCAAAGGCAAGTTTTCCGTAGAACTCTTGATTTGTTACAACACGAATGGTTTTTCCCGTGCTGGATTGTACGCCCGTTGTTTGGCCTTCCTCGTTGTAGATGAAGTTTAGATCAATATCAGAGGAAAAATTGAGCTCGTTGCCGCCGAATTTGCCCATGGCAATTACCGCGAAACAAACGCTCCCTTCACCGTTTGCAGCGGATTCCGGAACCGGAAGCCCGTATTGAGCAGTTAATCCTGCCACGCAATCATCGTAGGCGGCAATGCAACAAGCCTCCGCCAAGTTGGTAAGCTCGTAACAAAGTTCGCGGATTTCCCCGTATTGCAGCTGATCGCGAATGCCAATGCGCAGTAATTCGCGGCGTTTATAGCGGCACAACAGAGCGCGCCGTGTTTCGCGATCGGGATCGTCGCCCATAAACGCTTGCAGCTCCAGCAGGTACACATGAAGGGGTTTCGTTTTTGAGAGCTTACCGCGCTTCATCACCCAATCCAAGTATTCCGGGTGGGCGGCGATAATATCGGTGAAGAGAATGGAGGTTGCACAAAGACTTGTGATAAAATTCAGGTGTTCAACATCATTTACGCAGCGCTCAATTTCCCGGGCGGGTTTATCAACACCCTCCACAAAGCGATCAAAATTTTGTAACGCCATGATGGGATCCGCCGTAAGGCTAACCGCTTGAATCAGGTTTTGCAAGAAGGCTGGAATCGCTTCGCTTGAAGGCAGAAGCAGGTAGTAATTCTGCAACCGCTTCACAATGCCGTCAAACTCCTCCGGCGGCCATTCAAACTGTTCCAACAAGTGCCGGGTAAAGGGTTCCCATTCGTTTGAAAATGTAAACTGCTGATCCATTATTACCAGAACTCAACTTTCCGCGAAATGTTACTGGTATGTTCTTGTGCCGAGGTAGATGATGAGCGCAAAGGAATTGGGGCTTATTAAAGTGTATGAGGGCGTTTATTTTCCGTGGGAATGAACCGGGGAGAAGTGCTTAGGATTTTCTGAGAATTACGAGTTTACTGTTCTACAAAGAAACTAAATGTAGGAAATGAAATCTTCCCTCAACGAGTGGTTGACTCACAGACGAGCTTAAGGTCAAGTTTGCGGTTCACTTATTCCCGGCATTCGGTGCCGGACACAGAGGAATTATACTCATGCCCATCCCATTTACGGACCACACAGCCACAAACGATGCTGTTTATGATGACTACCTTGAAGACCTTAAAGGCATTTTTGATTCCGGTCAATTTATTGGCGGCCCTGTTGTTCAAAAATTCGAGGAGAAATTCTCACGCTTCAACGGCAATAAATACTGCGTCGGCCTTGGCAGCGGCGCAGATCCCATCCTTTCTGCCCTTCGCGTTTTGGGTATTGGCCCCGGTGATGAAGTCATTTGCCCCGCATTTGGCCCTATTGCGCCTGCTGAAGCAACAGCCCGTTTGGGTGCAACCCCTGTTTTTGTTGATTGCCGACCCGACAACTACACGATTGACGTGGATAAAGCTCTTGCCTGCATGAGCTCTCGCACTAAAGCAATCGTGCCTGTTCACCTTTTTGGGCAAGCTGCTGAAATTGAACGAATTGTGCAGATCTCCAGAACGTACAGCGTTGCTGTTATTGAAGATTGCCGCCACATTACTGGCGCTCGCTACGGAAGCCGCCGGCTTGGCACTTACGGTGAAGTTGCTGCCTTTAGCTTTTTGCCTGAACACCCCTTGGGTGCTGCGGGCGATGCCGGCGCGTTGACTACTAACAACGATGAAATCGCCAATCTAGTTCGCCGCCTTCGCGATCACGTTCAAAGTGATTCCGGCGTTTACGAAATGATTGGGTACGGCTCGCCGATGGATTCCCTTCAAGCGGCATTGTTGCTGCAAAAATTGCAAGACCTTGACGAAACCAACGCGGAGATTATTGACAACGCTGGGCTTTACAACAGCTTGTTCTCGGGATCATCCATTCAAACACCCCCGTTTTTTCAAGACGGCAGTTGCGTGTATAATTCCTACGTGGTGCAAGTTCCTGAGCGGGACAAACTTGTTGCCCACCTTCAACAAAAGGAAATTGGCTTCGCTATTCCTTACTCACTCCCCATTCATCTTCAGCCTTGTTTTGCTTACCTTGGCAACCGCGAAGGCGCGTTCCCTGTGGCAGAAGATCTTGCAAAACGTACCCTTAGCCTCCCCGTTTCTGGCGGACTGAAGAAACGCCAGTTGGAGCTTATTGCCGAAACATTGCTCAACTTCTACGGTGCAGCAATCTAACGGGAATCTGCTTTCCCCCATTCACCTGCAACTTTTCACCACAAATTGTTCACCACGGAGTTTATACCTCCGTAGTGAACTTATTTAAATGCGTTGGAAGGCGTTAGTTTTGTGTTGAATCCAACGCTATACACTTTTACATCAGGACGAAAACCTCAAGTTAACTGCCAAGATCAGAAGTCCGATCCCCCAAAGCACCATGCCCCATTCTCGGCATTTTCTGAACGACGCGCTTAGGTACAGATAATAACTCAGCTCTGCCCCCAGCAGGATTGTTGCCCCAAACATCAAGGAATCGTGGGCGGTTGTCTCTGCGAGTTCTAGGAGTTCTTCCGGGGATTTTGTTAGGCTCCACCAAGCGTAAAAGCCTGCCCAACCGATTGCACCCATCAGGATGATTCGCGCAACCCACAGAAAAATTTCCTCGGCTCTCACGCGAGAAGCGGGTTTTTCGTATACATACTCCCCGCCCGGCGGTGCGTCGCTGCTTTCAACTTCAGCAAAATCTGCGGTTTCATTGTTGTTTTTTACTGAAGGTGTTGCCTTTGGTTCATTTGTCATTGTCTAATAATCCCAATATGTCTGGTTCACCCGTAATATATTTTGATGCTGCGTACACACTCATCAAACCACGCGCCAAGCTTGGGTTGATTTATGCTGAGGTTGCCAAACGGTTTGGCTTCAACCCGAATGCCGAGGCCCTGAGTGCTGAGTTTCCCAAGGTTTTTGCGGAACTTAGGCAACAGCGGCCCATTCAGCCGGGCAAGCCTCAATCGCCGGAAGAAACCCGGGCGTTTTGGTGCTTGGTTATTGAAACGATTTTCACCCGCGCTGGCGAGCCCTTTCCGCCGAACCCGTACACTCAGGTGCTTTTTGATGAGTTTTCAACCACTACTTGTTGGGAGCTTTACCCCGATGCCACGGAAGTGCTGAAAACTCTCCGGGCCCGGGGATTTCGATTAGGGCTGTTGAGTAACTTTGATTACCGGTTGGAAGCCCTGATAAAGAACTTGGGCTTGGCTGAGTTGATTGATGGGTTGGTTGCCTCCTATCAAACGGGGGTTGAAAAGCCAGATCCCATTGCTTTTGAGGCTGCTGAAAAGCAGCTGCCCGCCGCCAGCTCTTACACCATGGTGGGGGATCACTGGCAGGACGATGTTTGCGGTGCACTCAGCGTTGGGTGGAAGGCAATTTGGGTGGATCGCGCTGGTGCCATGAGCCTTTCCCCAGCGGATTCACTCCACCGCGAGGAATCAGTTCCTCGATGCACCAGCCTGATGGAAATTCTGAAATACCTATGAGCCCGAGAACTCCTCCCAACCCGGAACAGATCAAATCAATCGTTGTGCGCCTAACCAATTGGGTCGGCGATTCAGTCATGAATACGCCCTTTCTCACGGAAGCACGCGCATTATTTCCCAACGCAAAAATCACGGCCCTTGGGCGCAAGCATGTTGCAGACTTGCTGCTTCACCACCCGGCCGTAGATTCGGTTTATGTAATAGATGATAAGTCCAAAAACGGCAAATCTGAAGTAGTAAGTTACCTGAAAGAAATGAAGCCCGACTTAGGCTTTGCCTTACCCAATTCATTGGGCTCCGCGTACATGCTTTGGCGTGGTGGGGTGAAGCACCGAGTTGGATACAACCGCGACGCACGAAGGATTTTTCTCACGATCCCGGTTGCGCTTCGCCCCAGAGATTTGGCCGTTCATGAGGTGCGCTATTACTTGCGGCTGCTTTCCCCTTGGGGTGTTTCCACCACAAATCCGCCCCCGATTTCCCTGAATGTGTTGGAAAATGAAAAAGACTCCATGAAGCACTGGCTGCTTCAGCGTGGTTGGCAGGAAGACCAGCCAATTATTGGGGTAAACCCTGCGGCGTTTTTTGGCACCGCAAAGCGTTGGTTTCCCGAACGTTATGCGGAGGCAGCTGAAGCGTTGGCCGCTAAGCTAGACGCCCTTGTTGTTGTAACGGGTTTACCTACGGAGCGGGATTGGGCCCAGCGGGTTGTTTCCCACGGGGGGAGCCGGTTTTACAACGCAGCGGGGGAAATGAAACTAAGGGAGCTTATGGCGTTTCTCACGTTTTGTCGCCTGTATTTAACAAACGATTCCGGTGCAATGCACCTTGCGGCGGCCTTGAATACCCCCCTTGTCGCCGTTTTTGGCAGTACCGATTGGGTAACTACGGCTCCCACGAATGCAAATTCTATCATCGTTCGCGAGCAAACGGCGTGCGCCCCCTGTTTACTGAGGGATTGCCCAATCGATCACCGGTGCATGACCGCTGTGACGGTAAAAAGAGTGGTGGAATCAGCGGAAAAATTATTGGGTTGTACTTAATTTTTCACAAAAACTCAAATTTCTACGTAAATGGTGCGCCCGTGCAACATTTTTAGAGAATTAGTCCTTGACGGTTTCCGAGATATTTTCTAATTTTCGAAAATATTCTTCCACAGGAAAACGATTTATGAAAAAAGCATTTACACTAATTGAACTGCTCATCGTTGTTGCCATTATTGCAATTTTGGCGGCGATTGCTGTTCCCAACTTCTTGGAAGCCCAAACAAGAGCAAAAGTCTCTCGTGCGGTTTCTGACATGAGAACCATGGCAACAGCCTTGGAAATTTACTATCTCGACAATAATAAATATCCACCGTTCTTGGTTAAACCAGGTACTCCCTCTACATGTGCTGGTAGCAATGATTTTGTGGGAAATAGTGTTCTTGGCGTAAGAACAGCTGCAGGTGCTCCACAATGTTCAATCAGCTCACGTCAAACTTGGATTACTACACCAATAGCATACATAACTTCTTTGTTCCCTGAAGCTTTCTCGGTGAAGGGTGCATCACTTTCTGCAAATGGTGGTACATCTAATCCATTAGAGTATGATACATACGATTACATCGACGCATTCTCATTTTCACCCAGCGGCAGAGTAGGTCGTGATTTTGGGGTACCTCGTTCAGGTTATGCACTTACATCTGGTGGTGCATGGAGACTAGTTTCTGCTGGACCTGACTTACAACAAAACTTCGGCGGCGAGCAATTAGCTGCTGGTCAAGCTTCACCTGCAAACCTAGGTGGGCAGGATTATGATGCAACAAACGGTACTGTATCATCAGGTGATATTGTTCGTACAGGTGGAGTAGGTTTGGACAATGGTAGTCTTCCATTCTACGATCGTACTGGTAACACGTTGAAAAGAATTGGTCCGCCATAAAAAATAATATCCAACCAAGTAAAAAAGGCCCTGCAGAATCTTCTGCGGGGCTTTTTTGTTGTTGATTGGATTTGGTCTGCCAATTGCAATTTCCTATCGTTGAAAATTCTTTGTTCCACGATTATGGAGGCTTACACAGATGAGCACAGAAACACCCGTTTCACCCCAGCCTGAGACGCATACCTTTCAGGCGGAAATTGCCCAAGTTCTTGATATTGTTATTAACTCACTCTACACCCATAAGGAAATTTTTGTTCGTGAATTGATCTCCAATGGGGCTGATGCGCTGGAAAAATTTCGCCATGAAGCATTGACGAACAACGATTTACCTGATTCTGACCGCGCCCTAGAGGTTCGGATTGAGTTGGATGATGAAGCCAAAACATTCCGCATTTCTGACTCCGGCATTGGGATGACTAAGGAGGAGTTGCAACAGAATTTAGGGACATTTGCCCACTCGGGAACGAAGTCCTTCCTCAAGAAAATGGCAGAGGGCGCGAAGGAAGATGTAAGCCTGATTGGCCAGTTTGGTGTTGGGTTTTACAGCGCCTTTATGGTGGCGGAAAAAGTAACAGTTGAAACACGCTCGTTTCAAAATGACTCGCAGGGTTACCGCTGGGAAAGCGACGGCATTGGTTCCTACTCCATTACCCCTTTGGAAGATCTTCCTCGCGGGACGTCCATTACGCTGAACTTAAAAGAGGATGATTCGGAGTATTCAAAAGATTTCCGCATTAAGGACATCATTACCAAGTTCTCCAACTTTGTGAATTTCCCGGTGTTTGTGAAAGATGAAAAAATCAACACCGTCTCTGCTCTTTGGGCAAAATCCAAGTCCCAAATCAAGGATGAAGAGTACGAGGAGTTCTATAAGTTTATCGCCAACGCCTCTGATGAACCGCAGTTTACCTACCATTTTTCAGCTGATGCACCCCTTGCCATTCAATCGCTACTCTTTGTGCCGAAAACAAATATGGAACGCTACGGTTTTGGTAAAACACAGCCCGGGGTTGATCTTTACTGTCGTAAGGTGTTGATTATGAAGCACCCAGAGGGATTGCTTCCTGAGTGGATGCGTTTTCTTCGCGGCGTAATCGATAGCGAAGATTTACCGCTGAACATCTCCCGGGAATCCCTGCAAGACAGCCGGATGATTGCCAAGCTCTCCAAGGTAATTGTTACCCGTTTCCTCAAGTTCTTGGGGGATCAGGCGGAATCAAACCCCGAAAAATACAAGGAATTCTACGCAACAAACGGCACTTTCTTGAAAGAAGGCCTTGTACAAGATTTCATGCACCGCGATGAAATTGCCATGCTGTTGCGCTTTGAATCCTCTAAAACAGAGCCGGGCAAAACAATTTCACTTCAAGAATACGTGGATCGATTGGCCGCTGGTCAGGATAAAATCTACTTCGTAAACGGCCCTTCCCGCGATGCTATTGAGGCTGGCCCTTACCTTGAGGCATTCAAGTCTCGTGATATCGAAGTTCTTTACACGTTTGAAAGCATTGATGACTTTGTTCTGAACAATCTGGGGGTTTTTGCGGAGAAGACAATTCTTTCTGCGGATTCTGGTGAAGTGGAACTTTCAGACGAACAGGTGATTGAAACGCCTGAAAATGCCGCTTTATCGGATGAGCAAGCCAAGGGCCTTTGCGAGTGGCTGAAGGGCGCGTTGGGGGAACATGTATCAACGGTAAAACCTTCCAAACGGTTGACGGATAGTCCTGCGCTTGCCAGCACGGATGGGGCGATGTCCAGCACGATGCAGCGCATGATGATGAGCATGGGCCAGCAAGAAGGCCAAAAAGACATGGGCAAGTTCATGAGCCTGGAGATTAATCCTCGGCACCCGTTGATCAAAAAACTGGAATTCCTGCGCACCAAT
>DAIOTT010000162.1:0-7485 GCA_036751885.1 Candidatus Sumerlaeota bacterium | reverse complement strand
AAAATCAATCAGGCCACCCACCCCGTTTAGCCTACTCAAAAACCCAGCTCTACTTCTCTTTATCTCTCAGCGCCCTCAGCGGCTCTGCGCGCGTTTCTTAAAGCAGTCCCTGGATTTCAGTATACCTCCTAGGCACCTCCTCCCTTTGCGCTCTTTGCGTCCCTTAGCGGCTTTGCTTGAAATAAACACCCCGACCCAACTTCCTGTTCACGCCACCACACTTAAATTCTGCCCACCTCCCAAAAACCTCCGCGCGCCTGCGAGAAACAAAACAATCAGGTCACCTACTTTTGTAGGTGACCTATGCCGAATGTATAACTCGCCGACCCACTTGGGTTATTCAATCTGCTTTTTGGCGGACTTACTTGCCTACCTGATTTTATGCCTTGGGGGTGTGTGATGTTTCGCTTTCGGGTTCGATGATGTTGGGCTCCTCGGCTCCCTTGATTAGGGTAAAGGTGGGGTCGGCTAAGTCCCATAAGTCTTGCAGGAGTTCTTGAATGCCAAGGCGTTGCAGGGCGCTGAAGGGGCGGATGTCTTCTTTGGGGAGGCCGGTGGCTTCGGCCATGGCGCGGAAGTGTTTGCCGATTTGGTTGCGGGTGACTTTATCGCATTTGGTGGCGACGGGGATGACGCCGACTTCGTGTTCGCTGAGTAATTCCAGCAAATCAACGTCTTGGGCGGTGGGTTCGTGGCGAATGTCCAGCAGCAGCATGAAGGCGCGGAGGCGGGGGTTGTCTCGCAAGAGGCTGCGCATCATAGGGATCCATTGTTTGCGCACGGCGCCGGGGGCTTTTGCGTAGCCGTAACCGGGCAGATCGCCGAAGAGGATTTTGCGGCGTTCTTCGCCTTTTCGCAGGGTGATTTGGAATAGGTTGATGAGTTGGGTTCGGCCGGGGGTGTTGCTGACGCGGGCCAATTGGCGGCGGCCGCACAGGGTGTTAAGCAGCGTGGATTTGCCGACGTTACTGCGGCCGGCAAAGCACACAAGGGGCTCTTGGCCTTCTAAATCGTCGCGCCAAATGGCTTTGGAGGTTAGAAAAGCAGAGGAAAAAATATCAACGGCGCCTTCCGCTGCGGCTTCTTCTTGCTTCGCGGCTTCAGCAGCTTCCGCTTGCTTTAGTTGCTCGCGAACCTCTTTTGGGGGCCGTTTGGGGGCTTTAGCAGGGGGCTTTGTTCCGGGGGCCGTGGGTTTTTTATTTTTGGCAGGGGGCGCTGTTTTTGTTTTTCGTGGGGGCTGTTTCATGGGCTTGGGCTTGACGTTCTCACAGTGGTAGCGATTTATTTTCATTCTATGAACGAACAACCACTGCCCGACAAACAAAATTCCACGCAAGTTGCGGCGCACGCCCCTTCAACCGGGGGGAGCACGCCTAACCACGCCGTTTTGCCCAGTACCGCGGAGCAGCACGTGCGGGAGGGGCGCCGTGTGCTGGAGATGGAAAGCCGCGTGTTGGCCCTTGCGGCAGAGCAATTGCAGGCTGAGCCCTTTGCCGCAGCCGTGGAGCTGATGCTGGCTTGCGAATCCCACGTGGTAGTTACCGGCATTGGCAAAAGCGGCCATGTGGGGGAAAAGCTTGCGGCAACCTTCGCCAGCACGGGAACGCCATCGTTTTTTCTGCACCCCGCTGAAGCGTTACACGGGGATTTGGGCATGCTAACCCACACGAATGTGCTGCTTGCCCTTTCAAACAGCGGCAGCAGCGAGGAGCTATTGAATCTTCTCCCCTACGTTCGCCACCATCAGATTGACTTGATCGTGATTACCAGCAAAGCGGATTCGCGCTTGGCGCAAGCAGCGGCGGCGGTGTTGCTTTATCCTCTTGAGAAAGAAGCCTGCCCCCTGAATCTTGCCCCTACAGCTTCCACCGCCGTGCAAATGGCCATGGGCGACGCATTGGCGGTTGCCATGATGACCGCTCGCGGTTTCACTGAGGAGGACTTCGCGTTGCGGCACCCCCTTGGCACGCTGGGTCGACGGCTGATTATGCGGGTGGCTGACTTGATGCTTCCCCGAGCGACAAGCCCGATTCTTCATGAAAATGCGACGTTGGCCGAAGCAATTGAGAGAATGGTGGGCTTAGGCGCTGTTGCCCTTGAGGACGACAAGGAACGCCTGACCGGTATTTTCACGAATGAGGACTTGCGACGTTTGTTCAAGGCAGGCTCCTTTGATCAATCGGCACCGATGCACAAGGTGATGACGAAAAAACCCCGCGCGATTTTTGAGGAAATTCTGGGAAGCAAAGCCGCCGAAGTTTTTGAATACCCGAAAAGCGTTTCTGTTCTTCCGGTGGTGGATAAAGAGCACAAGCTGGTGGGGATGCTGCACCTTCACCATTTGATTCAAGCGGGTGTTGTTTAGGGCGTTTTGCCTTCTACGAATTCCGATTTTCCCGGGCGGAAGTTTCATTCATCAAGCTGATGCAAATAACTCCTGCGCAACCCCGTGCGGAAGAGCCTTGTCACGCAAACAGTTTGCGCCGTAATGTGAAACCATGAACCCGAACAGTACCCAACCAACAAACCAAAAACCGGAACGGTTACCCACAATTGGCCTAGTGCTGGGCGCCGTGCTTTTTCTGGTGATTCTATTTTTTGCTGATATGGGAAATGCTGTTGTGTCGCGCACGGCTGCCATTGGCGTACTGATGGCTGTTTGGTGGACAACGCAAGCACTCCCGCTGGCGATTACGGCGTTGCTGCCGTTGGTTCTGTTTCCGGCGCTGGGTATTCAAAGCGGAAAAGAAACCGCCAGCACGTACACCAATTGGATTGTGTTTCTCTACATTGGGGGATTCCTTGTGGCGCTTGCTATGGAGCGCTGGAATTTGCATCGGCGAATCGCCCTGCACATTTTAGCCCGTTCCGGTTCCAGCCCCTCGGCAATTCTGTTTGGCTTCATGGCAGCAACGGCGTTTCTCTCCATGTGGATTTCCAACACCGCCACAACCATGATGATGATTCCGATCGGCATTGCGATACTCCTGAAGTGGGAGGAACTCACCAAGATTCAAGGCCGCCATGCGTTTGGCATTGGGCTGATGCTGGCGATTCCCTATGCCTCCTCCATCGGCGGGATTTCAACGTTGGTGGGCACGCCGCCGAACATGACGTTTGTTGGCATCTACGAGCAGAGTTTTCCGGGTCGTGAATCCATCAGTTTTACCACGTGGCTTATCTTTGCCTTTCCCATTACATTAACCCTGTTTGCCATCACTTGGTTTCTTCTGACTCGCCCGTTTAAGACTCTCAACAACGAGGGACACTCTACTCGCTTAAGCGGGGAGATTATTCAACAAGAACTCCAGAAGTTAGGGCCTATGAACAAAGCGGAATCACGGGTGTTGGCGATTTTTTGCTTTCTTGCAATTGCTTGGTTGTTTCGTTCGCCGCTTAGCTTGCCGTGGTTTACTGTTCCGGGGTGGAGCGCACTTTTTAGCACACCGAAGTTTATTGACGACGGCACCGTGGCGATTGCTTTCGCGCTGTTGCTGTTTATAATTCCCTCAGGGAAAATCCCGGGGGAACGGCTGCTGGATGCCAGCATACTCCCCAACCTGCCGTGGGGTATTGTGCTTCTGTTCGGCGGTGGTTTTGCTTTGGCATCTGGGTTTGAAAGCAGCGGGCTTTCCCTTTGGGTAGGCGAACAACTCACCCTATTCCGCAACTTGCCGTTGCCTATTTTGATCGCCCTAGTTTGCCTGGTGATTACCTTCCTTACGGAGGTTACATCCAACACGGCGAGTGCACAAATTCTGCTTCCCTTGCTGGCAGCAATGGCCATTGAACTGGGCTACGATCCTTTGTTGATCATGATCCCCGGAACAATCACCTGCTCCTGCGCGTTTATGCTCCCCGTGGGAACGCCCCCCAATGCAATTGCTTTTGGTTCTGGCAGGTTAGAGATGAGGGACATGGTACGTTCCGGGCTGGCGCTCAACTTAATCAGCGTGGTAGTAGTTACCGCGGCAATGCTTCTTTATGGGCGAGTGGTTTTTGGCATCTAATGTTGGAGTCATTACGTAAAACTCTGCGCTCTAAAGCTGATTGAACCACTGGAAAAATGATTTGCGAATCAACCGCCAGCTGCGGTGGGTTTCTGCGTGAAGCCGGGCATTTTTGCCGAGCGCATCCCACACCTCCGGCTGGTTTAGCAGCTTGAGGATTCCCTCTGCAAAAGCTTCAACTGTTGGCTCTGTTTTTTCGCCTAACGGTTGCCCTTGGGCTGCGGCTTGATCCATGAACGGGCCAACATCCCCCACAGCACACGCCACTTGCGGCCGACCGGACGCTAAGTAATCGCCGATCTTGTTGGGCCAGCGACTTCGGTTGAAGGGTGTATCTTGCAAGGGCATGAGCAGGATATCGCACGCGGCCAGGAAAGTGGGGATTCGCGCAAAGGGCAACCGACCGCAGTGAAACACCCGGCCGGCAAAGGGCACCTGTGAAAGCAGGTGTTCTTGGTTTGTAAGGGGCGGGCCCGCAATAGCAACCGCTGCCTTGGGGTGCTGCTGTAAAACACTGCGCAAGGCACTCAGCGTAAATGCTTCGTCGGGGTACCAACTCGTCATATAACCCAACAGGGGAACGCCTTGCGGTAAAGCGAACTCTTTGCGAGAGGCAGACTTTGGCAGCAGAGTAATACGCTCGGTATCTGCGCCGCTGGGCAAAAGGTGGATGTGTGAACCGGTTCCTCTTAGCTGTGTGGCTTGGTGCTTTAAGTCTTGAGAAATCACGGTTAGGGCATTCGTGTTGCGTGCGGTGAATTGTTCAAATGCTGCATCCAGCCAAACAATCAAATCACTCCACCTGTCCGTAAGTGTTTTTGCTGATCCGCGCAGTTCCATCATCAACTTGTTTAGCCCGTCCCCATTCCAAAGATCGCACCAATCGCCCAACCAGAAACTCCCTTTAGTAAGCTTAGCAACTAGGGCCGGAAGAACATCCACGGGCTTGTGGGAAAAGGTGTAAACAAGATCGTACCGGTGGCTAGTAAGCACATGATACATCCGGGAGCAAACCCCTATTGGCAGCCAACCCCCATCAGGCCCGTGAGCAAGGGCAAGGTTTGGTGTTTCCAACACGGTGATCCCCTTGTGGCGCTTTTGCCGCGTTCGGTAGTACTGTTCGCCAATTGTGCAAAAGGTAACATCATCACCCCGATTGCGAAATCCTTCTGCCATCTTCCATGCACGAAAGTAAGTGCCGCGCTCCCGCAGATTATGATTGAGAATCAACACTCGTTGGGGGCTGCGTTTGCTTGCAATTCTAGGGGTTTTCAAGAAGGGGTTCTTTCTTTATATGAACGAATAAATTTTAGGGTGATTTAAACAAAAAGCGAGGGCTTGGTCAATGGCAAGCCCTCGCATTAATTTGTGTGTGCAACGGAATTACATCAATACACAACCTGTTCCCATTCAGCAACGTTGGATGATTCAGTATAAACGACTGTTGCCGTGGTGGTGTTGAAGATGCCGGGATTTCCGGCTAAATCCCGCACGCCGGGGAGATCAATGCTGATGACAACATCACCGCTTCCTGTAAAGCCGGACACTTGAATTTCATAAATGCCCCCGCCTAAGGGTGTCACTGAGTCTACAATCGGTGTACCTGCGGCGTTTGTTCCTGTGAAGAAAACATCTGCCTCGTTAAAGCCCAGCACGGCTTCGCTGAGTTCCACAGTGAATGAGATCGGCAAGGTACTGGTTGGCGATGCCTGCCCAATACTTGGGGCAATGCTGACTAAGGTAGGTGCATCGGGATCGTAAGTAAGGGCAAGGCTTGCGATGCCTTGGCCAACGTTACCCACAAGATCTGTAACGCCCGCGGCGTTGTAGCTAACGGTAAGTGTGCCGGCATTAAAGCCACTGGTGCGAACAACGTAGGGGCCTGCACCCGTTCCGGAAATTACGGAGACAAAGGGGGTACCGGTTGCGGTTCCCAATACCACGGAAACATCGCTTGAATCAAACGTGGAAGGCACAATGGGTTTGTTGAAGAATACTTCAATTTGAACTAAGCCTGAATTGGTGTAAATTCCCGGGGTGGGTAAAAGGTTGAACGTGGTAATTTGTGGCCGCACAGAATCCAGAGCAACGCTCAACACGGGGGAATTATTTGCAACGGAAAGGCCGTTCAAATCAAGAATTCCTGAACCAACTACGCCAACATTGATTGTACCATCCACCGTGATTGAGCCGGCAACTTCAATCACAAAGGGCCCTGCACCGGAGCCCGATACAACCGAAGCGGTGTAGGAACCAAAGGCAGTAGAACCCGCTAAGCCAATATCGCCACCATCAAAAGTGCCAGTGTTGATTGGGCCGCTAAACGTAACTTCGTAGCGAACAGGCAAACCGGCCGCAGGGTTGGTTTGCCCTGCGGCCAAAGTAAAAGAGGTGATTGTTGTGGAGGGTTGCGTGTAAGCAATCGTCACTGTCCCTGAGTTTACGGTGCCTGCGTTTCCCGCTACATCTTGCACGCCTGCCGCTAATACGGAAGCGGTAAGATCACCGTTGCCAATTAGGCCGAAGACTTCAAACGTGTAGGGCCCCGCACCAACTCCCGAGAAGTTTGTGGCAAACGGTGCACCAGGAGCGGTGGTGCCGCTGAAGTCAATATCAGCCCCTGAAAGTGTTGCGCTGTTGATGGGTTCATCGAACGTGACTTGAAATTCGATTGGCAGAAAGGTGGCCGGATCCGGCTGTGTGGCGGAAATGATGAACGCGGATATTCCCGGCCCAGTGTTGTCATAAACGACGGACGTACTAGCCGTTCCAGAACCGACGTTGGACAACGCATCTTCAACCCCTGCGGCATCAACATTGATTGCCAGTGTCCCTGAACCGGTTAGGCCGATCACGCTGATGAGGTATGGGCCTGAACCGGAGCCGGTGATGCTGCTAATCGCCGGGGTACCTGCGGCGGTTGTACCGGTGAAGTCAAAATCAAGGGCTGTAAGGGTGCTGGTGGTGATGGCTTCATTGAAGCTCAATGCAAACACAATGGGTAATAGGTTTGTTGGGTTGGGCTGCGTAGCTGCAGGGGCGAACGCTGTAATGCTTGGCCCGGTGGAGCTGTAAGTAATTGAAAGGGGTGCGGTAGTGCCGACGCCTGCGTTGCCTGCGACGTCTGTAATGCCCGTGAGATCAACGGACGCGATAACATCGCCGTCGCTCGTGGCGCCGCTGATTGCAATCGTATAAGGCCCAGCCCCTGAGCCGCTGATGACTGGCACGAGCGTGCCTGTCACTGTTGAGCTAGCGGTGATGACATCTGCCGCGGTGAAGCTGGCGGAATCAATGGCCTCGTTGAAGGTGATTTCATAGCTGAAGGAATCCGCGTTGGTGGGGTTTGCCTGAGCGGCGGAAATGATGAACGCGCTCGCCGTTGGGGCGGTGGCATCGTAGGTGATTGTAAGGGGTGCCGTAGTGCCGACGCCTGCGTTGCCTGCGACGTCTGTAATGCCCGTGAGATCAACGG
>DAIOTT010000161.1:0-7631 GCA_036751885.1 Candidatus Sumerlaeota bacterium | reverse complement strand
TTGCATCAATGATTGTACCGTCGGCCGTTTCCAGCAGAATACCACTTGGTGCGCGGTCGTAGCATAATTTATAACGATCGCGCTCCCACTTCAGGAGCTTGTTTTCTTCCTTGAGTTCGTGGAGTTGCTTTCGAAGAAAGTGAACTTCATCACTCGTTGAGTCGGTCATTTAGCATTACCTTATAAGCGTTCAGAAAAAATCAAAAAATCAGATTCACCCCTACTCTGCAATCAATAATTTGAATTACACACCGTGCTTTAAGATCAATTCATGTGGGAAGAGCAAAATTAGTTAGAAGGCTTATTTTTAGTGTCATTTTTTCTTGACGGTCTTAGGTTGAAACAAGGGAACTAAATTGTCTGGGAATTCAACGAAACACAGTACTTCTTGCTCCCGCTGTTCAGAGCTATTTTCCGTTTGCATCATCGGTCAATTGCTCGCCTGTTGTTCACTCCGTCTGATAACCAGATAAATTGTGTTTTTAATGATTGGATGCTTATAAATGTTTTCACTTCAGCAAATGGTTGATGTTTTCAACCTCGATATTGGGATCGACTTGGGAACGGCAAACTCATTGGTTTACGTTAAGGGTGAAGGCATCGTACTTCGCGAACCCTCCGTTGTTGCAATTGATAACAATTCGGGTAAAGTTGTTGCTGTTGGTGCTGAAGCCAAACGCATGTTAGGCCGCACGCCTGGAAACATTACCGCCGTTCGCCCCATGAAAGACGGTGTTATCGCCGACTTCGATATTACCCAGGAAATGCTGAACTACTTCATCCGCAAAGTGCTTGAAGGCCGCGGCTATCGGTACCTGACGCGCCCGCGGGTAGTGGTCTCCGTCCCCAGCGGCATTACCGAAGTGGAACGCCGCGCCGTGCGTGAAAGTGCCATGCTTGCCGGCGCCCGCAGTGTATTTTTGATTGAAGAACCCATGGCAGCCGCGATTGGCGCTCGGCTCCCGGTGGATGAACCCATTGGCAGCATGATTATCGATATCGGCGGCGGAACGACTGAAGTTGCGGTGATTTCCCTAGGCGGGATTGTGATTGCAAAAAGCGTTCGCTGTGCCGGCGATGCAATGGATGAAGCAATTATTCAACACATCAAATCAAAGTACAACATGATGATTGGCCCAAGAACCGCCGAAGACATAAAAATCCACATCGGCTCCGCAGACATTCTTGAAGAAGAACTCATCATGGAAGTGCGTGGGCGCGATTACATGGGCGGATTGCCGAGAACAATTGAAGTTCACAGTCAAGAGATTCGTGAAGCCTTGTGGGAACCCGTTTCCCAAATTTGTAACGCGGTGAAATTCACCTTGGAAAAAACACCGCCAGAACTAGCTGGTGACATCATCGAGCGCGGCATTTGTATGGCGGGGGGATCAAGCCAACTCCGCGGCCTTACAAACCTGATTAGCCGTGAGGTGGGCGTACCCGTATTCCTATGCAAAAACCCGGAAACTGCGATTGTAGAAGGTACGGGCCGCACCCTGGATAGTTTTGAAATTATGGCGAAGTACGACGTTCCCAGCGGGTAACTTTCCCGTTATTTTGAGTACATTCCATCAACGTCATAAGCGCTTTTTAACCTTACTTGCGTCACACAAGTTCTCTGTTTAAAGTATATAACTTTTTAGAATTATTGAACTTTTCCTTGTTTGCAGGGCTATTCTACGGCTTTAATACCGTCAAGATTTCCCTAGCTGATTCAACGGTCTATTTTTTGTTCAT
Organism: Candidatus Sumerlaeota bacterium; assembly: GCA_036751885.1. GTDB lineage: Bacteria > Sumerlaeota > Sumerlaeia > SLMS01 > JAHLLQ01 > JANRMB01. The sequence continues at coordinate 5,891 of DAIOTT010000161.1, read as the reverse complement.
GAAAAAACCATTCATCCTAATAGCTGTAACCGTTACCCTTTGCTGCTCAGTAGTACTGGCTGCGGAAACGAACGCGCCAGCGGCCGGGGAATCGGCTTTGGACTCCACTCTTTTAGAACGCCTTAGCAGCGCTTCAGGGTTTGAGAAAATTCCCTTTCCTGAGGAGCTCATAACCCATGAAAAATCATCCAGCTTCCCCGTAATCGTTCTTCTAAATAACCCCAAACCTGCCGTTGATTGGCAGAATAAATCGGCAAAAAAACGTTATCTTGAGGCGAACAAAGCCCTGCAGGCTGATTTCCTGAAGTCCATTCCATCGGCAGAAATCAACTACCGGTACGAAACCTTTCCGGGACTTTCCCTGAGGTTGACAGAAGGGGAAATTCTTCAGCTGATGACAGACGACCGCGTGGAAAAAATCGAACCCGTGGTTTCGGTTGAAATGTACGACATTCAGGCTCATGAACTGATACGTGCCACAACCCCGAAATCCCATTGGGATGGAGCGGGCATTACAATCGCCATTTTAGATTCAGGCGTGGATTACACCCACCCGCAATTAGGGAACGGCCCATTTCCCAACTCGAAAGTCGTATCAGGAATCGACGTCGCAAATTTGGATTTTGATCCCATACCCGCACCTGAAGCTGGAGTGTTGAATTCCAAACCAAGCGCCCACGGAACCCACTGCGCCGGTATTGCAGCTGGGGATGTATTTCTCGCTGAAGATTACAACGGGGGATTAGCACCAGCGGCAAAAATTTCCGCCGTGAAAGTCTTCCGCGATGGAATTGCAGGAACTGATAGCGCAACAGTTACAGCAGGAATAGATTGGTGCATTGTAAATCAAAACGTGGTTCCGGAATCACCCATCTTAGTGCTGAACATGTCACTCGGCGGCGGCAAATTCACTACTGCGTGTGATAATTTATTCTCTTCCTACCGTAATGTTATTAACAATGCGCTTGATGCAGGCATTACCGTTGTTGTTGCTTCCGGTAACGATGGCTTCTGCAATGCGGTTGGTGCTCCTGCGTGCATCAACGGGGTAATTACCGTTGGTGCAGCCTACGATGAATCCTTTGGTAATGATCAATTCAACATCAACTCAAGCAGTTGCTACCCGGGTGGAACGCTAACAATTAATGGTCTTTTCATAAACGAGGTAAGTGCTCCGCGAAAAGTAACCGGCTATTCCAACACCTCAGCCTTAGTCTCTATCGTTGGCCCATCATCCAACGCTGCCACACTTGATCTTGTTGGCGTGCCCGGTCATAATGCCACTAACTTCAGGCAAAACTTTAATGGCACTTCTGCTGCAGCACCTTATGTGGCTGCTACCGTTGCGTTATTGCAGCAAGCATCCCTTGCAACTTACGGTCATTACCTTTTCCCATCGCAAGTTCACCAACTTCTTACCCTTACAGGGGACACGGTAACAGATTCAAAAAACGGCGGGCTGGAACCCGCTGTTACCATTCCTTTTTTTAATGTTGAAGCCAGTATTAATGCCGCCACAACCTTGCTGGATGAAGCCCTTGAAATTCCCAACAAAGGCTTCTTTTTAGGGGGTGAAGGAACGTGGGAAATAGATGAAAGCACGTTCATTGAAGGAGGAAGCTCAATCCGTTCGTCAGCGATGAGCAACTCTCAACAATCGTGGATTGAATTCATCGCCCCAGAGGCAACGCATTTTTCCTTCCTCGCAAAAGTTTCATCACAATCCTCAGCTGATTACTTTAATGTTTCAATTAATAATCAACCTGTACTCACAAAAAGTGGGGAACAAGATTGGGCTGATTACAGCTTCCCGGTTGCCTTAGGGGATAAAATCCGCTTCACCTTTGCCCGCAGTCAGAACCAAAGTGCAGAGCTAAACACTGCTTGGATTGATCATTTTCGCTACTCGGTTGATGTACCGCTTATGCCCTTCAGCCCAACCCCGGCGAATGCAGCAACAGGTGTTTCCTTCAACCAAGCAATCCTAAGCTGGAATAACGGGGTAGAGACACAAGGTGTTTCGCACGACTTCTATTTTGGTACAGATCCACTGAATTTAGAACGATTTGCAGAGGGCCTAACAGATCCCCAGTACGATCCCTTATTAGCAGATCAAGTAACGTATTATTGGCAGGTGATTTCAACAAATCGGCTTGGCCAAACTCCCGGCCCCGTTTGGTCTTTCACCACTGCGGCAAACACGCCACCAACTTCCCCCGTACTAAAACCAGTATTAGCCGCCGAGCTTGCCGCACCAAGTATTGATCCCGATGGTGACACGGTACTGTACCAAGGGCGCTGGGAAAGTTCTGGCCCTGATATGCCCGTAAACTTTAGCCCCCCTGCAGATCAAACGGTGTTTGTGCTTCAAGAAGAACCGGGCCGTAGTTTCACCGTGGGGGAAACTTGGACGCTTACCCTAACCTCACAGGATTCCTTCGGCGATATTGGGGGCTCCGCAACGGCAACGTTTATCATCGGCGAACAAAGCGTGCGTTTTGAGGGGTGGACTTTTGATTGAATTTTTCAATCAACTAACAACTTGCAACCGCGAACTTACTCGCTAAACAACCACGCCGATTGCTTTTCCTGAACGCCAATGTAGCGCCAATGCCAAGGTTCTTCCACGTAACCGGTTTCACTGATATTCGCTCCCGTGTAGGTTTGCCGAAAGCCAAAGCGTTCTCCGTTCTTCACCAACCAAGCATGCTGCGGATCTTTATTGGAAAGAAACCGTTTCGTCTCCGGGCTGGAGAAATCAATCGTCAACCCAAGCTGGTGCTCACTATGACCCGGGGGAGCACTGAAGCGTTGTTTTTTCCCCGAACGGATGATGTTGCGGTTGTAGATTGACTGCTGCAACCGCCCGGAGCGGTACGGAGAAGAGACAAGAAAATTCACCCCATCAGCGCGGGCAGCGTCTATCATGTCAACCACCGCAAGGGCAGCTTCTTCCCGCAAAAGGTAGTCTCGGGTTCCCCGGCCGGAGATGTAACTTGCCGGAACATTCACTAAATCATTGGGTTCATAATCCAACGGAATTCCCCACCAGCGGTTAACGACTTCTTTTCCAATTTCAAGATTTGGTAAACGAGAAAGCTGCTCTAAATTTGCAGGGTGAATGCGATTCAACCCCGTAACCGTTACCCAAGCATCGTGGCCTTCGTGCTCAATTCGCAACCATTCTTCATCGCTTTCATTCACTAAATAATAGGAACCTTTCACCAACTCATTTGCCGCTAGTATGCTAACGGTTGTGCCGTTGTCAGAGCTGGGGAGCGACAAAATAGGCAACGCATCTAAATGCACCGTCCAAGGGGAATTAGGGTTTGCACCCAACCCGTCAATTTCCACCACATCCGCCGAAAGTGATTCACCATTAGGCAACAAAGTTTGCCAAAGCGTTGGTTGATTTTCGATCGGAATCATTTCCAAATCATGATCCAACGCGCATGAATGGTACGAAGCCGCTGGAGCTAATATTGGGGAAACACTCACAACGGCTACAATGCCTAAAATCCCAAGGTGAAACTGAATCATTAAATTATCCTAACAAATGTTGATTTCGTTAGAATGAAATTCGCTCCCATTTGCGGCAATACTAATCTTAGAATGACTATGGCTATCGTTTGATAAACAACAGTAAACGCCGCTAATAAAAGGCGATAAGATCTTCGGCTTAATGGTTCAAATGCAGGGCATTGAATCACACATGAAAAATTCATCAAACTGATAAAACCAAATTTCGAAGATTGTTCAATGGCGTTATTTTTTATGAAAGGGGGTTGCCCCTTCGAGGCAGCATCGTTCCTCTTGATCTCGGTCACATCAATACAAATCTTGTGGCCAACAATATTGATTTTTTATGAGGTTTTTCATGACAACAATTGAAGCAGTTGTAGGCCGAGAGGTCTTGGACTCACGCGGTAACCCCACCGTAGAGGTGGAAGTCGTTCTCAGCAGTGGCGCATACGGCCGTGCTATGGTTCCCAGTGGTGCATCAACCGGCGAGCACGAAGCGCTTGAGCTTCGCGATGGCGATGCTTCCCGCTATTTGGGCAAAGGCGTTCTGAAAGCCGTTGATAATATCAACAACGAAATCGCCCCAGAGCTCGTTGATTTTGATGCAACAGAGCAAGTACTGATTGACCAGTGTTTATTAGAGTTGGACGGCACACCAACAAAGAGCAACCTTGGTGCTAACGCCATTCTTGGCGTTAGCATGGCCGTTGCTCGTGCCGCTGCTGAAGCCGTAGGCTTACCCCTGTACCAATACATTGGCGGCATGAACGCCAAAACACTTCCCGTCCCCATGATGAACATCATCAACGGTGGTGCCCATGCGGACAACACGGTGGACTTTCAAGAGTTTATGATTATGCCCACCGGCGCTCCAACCTTCCGGGAAGCGTTGCGCATGGGCACAGAAACCTTTCACGCGTTGAAAAAAGTTCTCAAAGGCAAAGGCCTGAACACATCCGTTGGCGATGAAGGCGGCTTTGCACCCAACCTCTCCAGCATTGAAGAAACCCTTGATACAATCATGGAAGCGATTGAAAAAGCAGGCTACAAAGCCGGCTCTGATATTCATATCGCCCTAGACGTTGCCAGCTCTGAGCTTTGGAACAAAGAAAAGAAAAAATACGTCTTCAAAAAATCTACTAAAGAAGAAAAAACAAGCGAAGAAATGGTTGATCTGTACGAGCAACTCACTCGCCAGTACCCTATTATCTCTATTGAAGATGGGTGCGATGAAAACGATTGGGACGGCTGGAAGCTTTTGACTGATCGCATCGGTAAAAAAGTGCAGATTGTTGGCGACGATTTATTTGTGACCAACACCGAGTTTCTGCGTAAGGGCATTCAACTGGGCTGCGGCAATTCAATCCTTGTGAAAGTCAACCAAATCGGAACGCTCACCGAAACCCTTGATGCCATTGAAATGGCAAAACGCGCGGGTTATACAGCGGTGATCAGTCACCGTTCTGGTGAGACGGAGGATACGACCATTGCTGATTTGGCAGTGGCGACGCGGGCAGGACAGATTAAGACGGGTTCTTTGTGCCGGAGTGAGCGGGTGGCGAAGTACAACCGTCTGCTGCGGATTGAGGATGAACTGGGGAACGCGGCAATTTACCCCGGTATCGGTACCTTCTACAACTTGAACCGCTAATTAATAACGGACGTAATTCAACTCACCACTGCGAGCATTCTGGCTTCAGTGGTGAGTTTTTTTATAACTCCGAAAAAATCCATTAACCGTTTAAAACTTCCTAACGCCTTGTACAATTGTTTCTAAGCTGTAAAGCGTTAGATTGATTCGGTGATCCGTTAGCCTATTTTGCGGGAAGTTGTAGGTTCTAATCCGCTCGCTTCTATCGCCGCTCCCAACCATTTCCTTCCGGTTAGCACTTCGCGACTGTTGGTCTTTGCGGATTTGCTCCTCAAGCAAACGGGCCCTAAGCACCACCATTGCTTTTGCTTTATTCTTGATTTGGCTTCTTTCGTCCTGGCAAGTAACAACCAAGCCTGTAGGTAAGTGCAGAATGCGCACCGCGCTGTGAGTTGTGTTAACACCTTGCCCGCCCGGGCCGCTGGCGCACATGGTATCAATTCGCAAGTCGCTTTCACGAATATCAACGTCGCTTTCCTCCGCTTCTGGCAACACCGCAACCGTAGCAGCGGACGTGTGTATGCGACCTTGAGTTTCCGTTGCCGGAACCCGTTGAACCCGGTGCACGCCGCTTTCAAATTTCAGAAAGCTGTAGGCTCGTTCGCCCTTGATGCCCATTACGGCTTCTCGCAAACCGCCGACCTCAGTTTCTTGAATGGAAATCAACTCCGTTTTCCACCCCTTTAGGTCCGCGTAGCGGGTGTACATTTTCAACAGA
>DAIOTT010000160.1:2314-7682 GCA_036751885.1 Candidatus Sumerlaeota bacterium | reverse complement strand
AACCCGGTGTGCTGCCCTCCTCCGAATCAATCTTGGTTTTTGAACCGGGTAAAGAGGCAAACCCTGAAACTGCCGTTGTTGGTGATATTACCGGGGACGGAATACCAGAAATTGTGTGTGCCATTAAAAACCAACCCTTTCTTCTAGTTCTCTCCGTTCAAGCAGATGGTTCCTTGCAACAAACCTACGCCCCAACCTACAAGGATTGCCAGCAACTAGGTTTATTGTGGAATAAAGAAACAAATCGCCATGATGTGTTGGTTCTCAGCGCTGAGGAAAAAGTTCTCGGAATTTCACAGTGGAACGACGAGAAAAAAATCCTCCCCTTCAGCACCGCCTTGAAGTTTCCGAATCAGCCGATTGCTTTCTCAATCTACGGTTCGGGCGAAGATTCTGTACTCTATGTGGCGTTGAATCAACAAGAAGAGAAAACGTACTTTCTTGAATCCTACGAAGGGCCCAAACTTGCCTCATTGCTTCAGGGGAAATGGGTATACACTGATTCCGCGGTTGGTGTTCTTAGTTTGCCCAACAAGGATAAAATCATCGGTATGCGTGTGCTTGATCTTGATGGCACTGAACCGCCGGAGATTATACTGTATCAGGACTTCAAGGATCCCGTGGTGTATGCGGCGCAACAATCTACAAATCCCGACGTTGCAACTGCTGATGCTGCAGAGCCAAACACCAGCAATCAGGGAGAAGTGAAATCTCAATATCAACCCTTAACCAGCGATTCCTTGCTTATGGGAATGCTGGACGATACAAAACCGCGGAACTTGGCTCGCCTTGAAAACGGCGAAACTGTGCTTTACCGGAAAGAATTTGCTCGCTTGATCAAGCTTCGTTCTAACGGAGTTGAAATTCTTGGTCAGCTTACAGGTGAACGCACCGGTCCGGAATATATTGGGATGCTATTAGGGGCGTTTCAACAAAAAGCGGTGGATGGAGTTTTGTTGATCAACGCAAAATCAAACCGGTTAGAATTGTTTGAAAAAGATTCAGAAACCGAGCTGTATTCTTTAGCGGGGGAGAGCGAGGCGTTGCTTGAAAACCCCCGCGATGCAACGCCCTTAGCGGTGGACTTGAATAACGACGGCATTCATGAGATTCTATTGTTGCAAAAAGATAAACTGCGGATCTTACAGCATGAATCCGTGAACCTTGCAGTTAGGAGCACTCTACAAGCAGAAACTGAGGAAGGCGGCTTTGGCGAAATTTACGCCCTGCCACAGTTCCGCCAAGGAATGCTTGCAGCGCTTGAAATGAAAGAGTATTCATTAGAACTGTTGGGCTTCAACGAATCCGGTGAGCTTAGCCCTGAATACAAGTTTGTTATGTACAACCGCGAAGGCCGGTTCCAACGGCGCAATCCCTTAGAAGAAACACCCAACCCGCGAGAAATCATCAGCGGTGATTTCAACGCCGATGGGCTTGATGATCTTCTTTGCCTTACTCACGATAAAATAATTCTATACTATCAAGAGAAACCACAGCAATAACGTGCTTGCACTCCTCAGCATAATGCATAGCGTTTCATACACTTAGAACAAAGGACTTTTTGAGCCAAACATGAAAATTTCAAATCGAATCGCAAGCCTCAGCCCCTCAATGACATTGGCACTTTCAGCGAAAGCCAAAGCCATGAAAGGCGTTATTTCCTTCGGCGTTGGTGAACCGGATTTTGATACACCCGAGTTCATTAAGGACGTTGTTATTCAGGACTTGAAAAGCGGAAAAACAAAATACACGGCAAGCAAGGGCGCGCCGGAGCTGATTTCCTCCGTCGTTGAATATTTGGCAACGCGCTACCAGCAAGAGTACACACCAAAGCAAATCCTGGTGTCCGTTGGCGGTAAGCATTCGCTGTACAATATATTCCAAACAATTGTAGATCAAGGCGATGAAGTGATTATCCCCGCCCCATTCTGGCTAAGTTATCCGGAACAAGTTGTAGCCGCGGAAGGCAAACCTGTTACGGTAACTTGCGGCCCTGAAGCAGGGTTTAAAATTACCCCCGCTCAGCTTGAAAATGCCATTACACCAAAAACCGTTGCGTTCATTTTGAACAGCCCAAGCAACCCTACCGGTGCTGTTTACACGGCCGAAGAAATCGCTGCATTGGCCGAAGTTCTTCGTAAACACCCACATGTTGTCATCATCAGCGACGATCTATACGAGCAGCTTGTTTACGCCCCAGCAAAATTTGAGAGCATTCTCACGATTGCTCCCGATCTTAAGGACCGCACCATTATTGTGAATGGTTGGTCAAAAGCTTACGCAATGACCGGTTGGCGGTTGGGTTGGCTTGCGGGCCCAGTGGATGTGGTTGATGCCATGGATAATTTGCAAAGCCATTCAACGTCCAACGTAACAAGCTTCATTCAAGGAGCAGCAGCCGTTGCCATTAAATCGGATCTTTCATTCCTTGAAGACTGGAAAAAACAATTCGATTCCCGCCGTCATTTATTAGTTGATGGATTAAATGCAATCCCCGGCATTACGTGTGATCCTGCGCCAACGGGTGCTTTCTACGCTTTTCCCGATGTATCTGCCCTATACGGGAAAGAATTTCAAGGGCGAGTGATTAATGGTTCACTGGACTTTGCAGATTTCGCCTTGGAGAAAGCCCAGGTTTCCGTGATTCCTGGAATTGCCTTCGGGGAAGACCGTTGCGTTCGGCTAAGCTATGCAACCAGCCCGGAGAAAATCACCGAAGGGCTCGCAAGATTAGGCAAGTTATTTGCTTAAAAATATGGTTTGGTCAAAAAAATGTTGCAAGCATGCAAATATAGGTTGACCGACTCAGCGGATTCCATTCATATCTAATTATCTGTCTTGTAAGGAGTTACTGCCGACCAACCTGTTATTTTCCTCCCTCCCCTCCTCCAATGACCGAGCCGCTTCTTCACTGAAGCGGCTTGGTCATTTAAACCATTGTTTCCTTCCAAAAGCTTTATTAAATCCTTTCCCTGCAGATTATTCTCGAAGAGTTTTCCAATGTTTCGCGCTTCCCTTTTCATTCTAGTTTCAACACTTTTTGCAACCTTGGCACCCGCAGAGTCCGAACGGCTTAGAACCGTAAAACACTTTAGTCAATCGTTGAACAAACGTGTTTCCTTCGGAATCTATGTTCCAGAAATTCATTCAGCGGAAGATTTATTTCCCGTTGTTTACGTTCTCCACGGCTTCGGGAATTCTCACCGAACTGCGATCGACATTTTAAAGGCCGATCTTTCCGCCGAACGGTTGCAGTTGATTGTTGTTTTTGCTGAAGGCGAAGAGAGTTGGTTTGTGAACAATGCAACGAATCCGGAAAAGCAGTATGAATCTTACATCATCAACAACTTGATTCCGGAAGTTGATCAACTTTTCCCAACAGTAGCAAAGGCTGAAGCCCGCGGCATTTGCGGGTGGAGTATGGGGGGCAACGGGGCCCTAATGCTTGCGGCGCGCAACCCCGGAATTTTCGGAACAGTTTCCTCTATGTCGGGCATTTTTGATCTGAGTCAGCACCAAGATCAGTGGGGGATTGCGGAAAGCTTAGGGGCTGAGTTGGCCGAAGATCCAGAATTGTGGAAAGCGCATTCTGCCTATTACCTTGCAGATTCCCTTATTCAGCAAAACATAAACCTCCTCATCGACGTTGGCATTGAGGATGTGTTCACCAAGTCTGTAGATCACAACCGGGCGTTGCACGGTTATTTGCATTCAAAAAACGCAGACCATATTTACCGAGAACTCCCAGGCAATCATAACCAAGATTTATGGGCGCCCAATCTTTCCAATCACCTTTGGTACCACCAAGCGATGATGGTAGATTTTGTCCCCAATTTGAAGTCCCATGAGCGGCATTGCTTTGAACGTCTTCGCCTATTTGCGCGGGAAAACGCACGTCAAAATCTGCCCACTTCGTTGAAGAAAAGTGTGATGCTGCTCGGCTCTTCGAGCAGCGAAGGGTTTCCGAGTGAATTGCTTCCCGGGTATGAAATCATTAATCGCGGCATTGGTTCAGATGTTTTAGGGATCGGCAACCGCGGTTTGCTTCGCCACATGGAGCTTTCCGTTTTCGATCAAAACCCCGATGTTATTTTGTTTCAAATGGGGCTGAACGATCTTGGTGACATGGCACGCACCGGCGCGCCGTTATTCCACGAAATCCCCCAAGCGTACCGTCAAGTATTGGATCAAATTCAATCGCGAAAACCAAGTACCACGGTAATTCTACAGCGTGTAACCCCTGTGGCTGGTCGGTATGCGCACTTAGCGCAACCCGTTGACGAGCTGAACAAAGAGCTTGAACGAATTGCCAAGGAATATGATTTTCTGCTTCTTGATAATCACTCGCCGTTTCGCTCTGATGATGGATTGTTGAAGGATGAGTACACAAAGGACGGTCTTCATTTGAATGAAGAGGGCATGAAAATTTGGGCTGATGTACTTTCCAAAGGCCTTGCGGAGAAAGGGTTTCTCCCAATGGCATACGCTACGGGAATGGGTTTAGGAATTAAACCCACAACCGAAGAGTAATTTCAGCTGAATCTGAATGCGCAAAGTTTAAGTTTTGTATTACAGAATATTTGATGATTCACCTGACAGAATACTAAATGAATCATCATGAATTCACCGCCTAAAAGAAACTCAGGATCAAATCTAGTTCCCCTGTGAATCATGTTTGGTTTTCCCAGATGCAAACATTTTTCCAAGCGTGATTTTTGGCGCTTCATCACCATCCAGCGCGATAAGGTTTTGCATAGGATTATCCTGTAGGCGGAGAAACTTAAAGCCAAGGTTTGCTGTGTTGTTTTCAGCCCAGCGTTCTTCTTTTGATTCTATCGCTGATTCAACAATTTCAAGTAAATCTTGCTCCCGAACTTTAGGGGCAGCAGAGTGAATTATCGTTTTGGTTCCGTCGGGTTTCGACGCAACAATTCCCACGTGCCCAACCCATGTGCCGCCGTCTGCTTTACCGCGTACATAGTTCACAAAATCGCCGTCTTGCAATTGATCGGCAATTTCCATTACTTTTGTCATGGGAACGTAGTATTCCTCGATTTCTTGGTTCGGAATTACCACTTCCAAATCATAGCGATTTTTGAAAAACCGCTCACGGTTCACCACTTGCGTGTATCTCACGGCTTCATCTTGGGCAAGTTCTTGGGAGATATCCGTAAGCAGCCAAGCGTTATTTCTGTTCCAATCGGCTTCTGTGTAGTGATTACGGGTTGTAACACCAATTTCTCCGTTGTTGTAGCGTATGCGCTGCAGCATGCGAAAGAACGATTCCCAGTCTGTACTCAACGCCATTGCGTAGGTGTGTTCGGCAAAAACGACGCAATCGCTTTTCTCCAAACTTACAAGGGGTTGT
>DAIOTT010000160.1:0-2304 GCA_036751885.1 Candidatus Sumerlaeota bacterium | reverse complement strand
ATCGTCTCAAATGGTGCTTCGCCCAAAAGGTAAAGCTCGTAGGGTTGGCCGATGTTCTTTCGGGCAATTGTCACCACGCGTTTCTGTAAATCGGGTTCAACTTCGTGCAAAAACTTTATGTACTCAACCATCTCACGGGGTGTAGATTTATAAAGCGGTTGGTTTTTCGCAGCGGCCAACCGATCGCGGTGAACATTGTATTTTTCCGCCAAAACAAGTTCATCGGGCGTTAGGTAGGGAAGTGCGATTTTTTCCTTACTAGCACAAGCTGCGAAGGAAAATAAAAGAGCTGAAAGGCAGATTGCTTTACCGAAGGTTGTCATGATTAAATCCTTATCTCAATAGTAACTACCGCAGGAACACCGCCTCTGCAAAACAAAAATGAACCTTTTTACGAAAATGAATCACCATGGGCTTTGAATTTAACGGCAATGTGATCAGCAGTACGGATCACACCGAGCAGCCTTTCAGGGCTTACTTAGCAGGCAAGCCTATGCCTGAAAGCCCTATACCACTGGTTATATGCCTTCACGGGAAGGGAGTTGACCACAACGCTTGGTTTGATTGTACTGCCGTACGGGAAAAGGCTGTTGCCTGGGGCCCTTGCCTGATTGCTTCGCCCTACGCTCGGGGTACTGGCTGGTACCGTGGAGTTGCTGAGCAAGATGTGCTTGATTTAGTCAACCACCTTCAAAAGCAACAGCAGCTGATGGTAAACCCCAAACGGATTTACCTTACTGGGCATTCCATGGGCGGGTTTGGTACGCAGTGGATTTCAGCCCGAAATCCGGGAATTTTTGCCGCCACAGCCCCTATGGCAGGATTTTCAGTAGATAAACTGAGCGCCCGATTTTCCTTTAGTGCAAAGCATACGAACCCATTTATCATTCACGATGCAGACGACGATATTGTGCCCGCAGACGAAAGCCGTCGGTTTGCTGCTTGGCTTAGCCAAAGCGGTTGGAATCATCGATTCATCGAAACTAAAGGGTACGCGCACAGCAGCCAGCTCATCAGCGATTATCTCCCTAAAATATTTGCCTGGTTTGATGAACATCAGCTTGAAGATATTGTGTACAAAAAACGTAAATCGCCGAAACTCATGGCGTGTACGCCGGAAATCCGTAATGCATGGAATCATCTGCTGCATGGGCTAAACCAGCGGCAAATCGCGGAAAAATTAGCGAAACTTCTTACTGTGGCGCTAAAGGTTGATGCAGCCTTGCTTCATGAGCAGGATGTAACGGTTCAGCCGCTCCCGATTTGTTCTGAGAACTTGCAACACTTGTTTGCACACCCGCATGCGGGGGTTGATGTGTATGAACTCCCGGTTTCATTCCTGAAAGAATTGCTTCAGCGAATCACCTTTTCCCCTCCTGTATGGGTGCTTGAATCGGAAGTTGATCAACAATTTTGTACCGTTGCTATTGCCCAAAGCATTTCAACTCGATTTAAAACTGATCTTAACGGTGCAGGAATTCTAAAAGCTGCTTACCCTTATTTTGATGAGTTGCTATCAGAAAAATTAGATCCAACCGATTTGTTAGGTGAATATCGATAATCAATTTGCCCTGTAAGCATTATTTGACTTTCCATAAGGAAATAGTTCACTAAACTCACCAAGTAATCAGCTTTATGAACAGAAGTATGAGAAGCAGTTAAATGGCAACCAAGTACCGCCGTTACAGTGGGGTAATACAAGTACACAGCGACCGTTGTGGTGGAATGTCGTTGGAGAAAATCCTAGATGCAGCCCGGGAATCAAACGTTGATTTTGTTGTGCTTACAGAACGCAACTGTGATGACAAATGCCGGAAAATTTCTGGCTGGTACGGGGATGTTCTTGTATTGGTTGCCGAGGAAATCCTTTTCCCCGAGGGGGAATTCCTCGCTTTTGATTGCCCGGAGTGGGTTCAGCGCTGCCGAGATTTATCCTCATCCATGGATGCTGTACATCGGCACTCGGGGGCAATTTGTGCCACAAATTTTCAACTCACGAACAGCCACAACCGCCGAACTGTACCCTCTGCCATTTCCCTTGAGCGCGTTGATATGGTTTGCTTGTGGTCGTTTCTTGAGGAATTTGTATCAAGACTTTCCGGGGATCGAGCGCTCACGTTCCAACACCGGCCGGAGCGCGTTTTGTACGGGCCAAACCGCCAGCAATTTATCGCGTGGGATAAAGAACTCGTCAAAAGAGCAGTTCCCGCAATTGGGTGCGTCAATGCACTTGTGAAGAAAGATCCGCTGTTGGATTGGAAGGAGTTTATCCCCTTCTCCGCCTCGTTCCGCACGGTTCGCACC
>DAIOTT010000159.1:4123-7697 GCA_036751885.1 Candidatus Sumerlaeota bacterium | reverse complement strand
TTGTGTAAGTTTCATCAGCGTTCCAATCTTCCTCAAAAGGCTTTCCCTCGATTTGTTAGTCGTATTATGAACGTCGAAGGATTAGGCGCAACCAAAAAGCCATATTTTCGGCATTGTTGCAGATTATTCCGTAGAATTTGACGAAAATTCTACGGAAATCTATACATAGCGGACAGTTTGGTTGCTTTTAATGAGATAAATTGCTGAATTCATACAAGGCGTTCAAACAAATCATAAAATCTGGAATAAGTTTTGGCTGCTTTACACTCAAGGCCTTAGCATGCAACGTTCACTCATGCTGTTCATGTTTCTGTATTCTCTTTACACTGCTTTTTTTCTGGCCGTTTTCCTGAACGCGCTCTTTGTATTTGTGTACAATCGCTACCTTGCCATGATGCACGAATCCTCTATCAAAAAAGTTGTTGCATTAGCAGGCTTACCGATGGGGAGCATACTGGGGCTTTTGGTGGGCATTGGGATTTTTGCTGATTGGTTTTCCCAATCAATGGTGGTGATGATTCAATTCCTTGTGTTTCTGGGCGTTTTCATCTTTGGTTCAATTGTACTGAAAAACACCCGCCTTAAAAATGCAAGTTGGGCGAATAGTCGGGTAGAAGTTCTGAACTTTTCCCACTTCCACACCGCCGGCCCCGTCAATACGGCTTTTTTCTCTTGGCTTAGCCAACTTGTTCTGTCGGCGTTTCAGCCCTTCAACCAAGTGGGGTGTTTGCAGGTACACCGGGTAAAGCTTACGAAAAAAGAACTCCCCGGCATCGGCAGCGGTTGGAACGGGCGAAAAATTCTGCACCTTACAGATTGGCATTTGCACAGCACGCTGCACCCACGGTGGACGGAGTTTCTTTTTTCCGTAATCAATCGTGAAGAGCCCGATGTCATTTTATTTGGCGGGGATTTTCTTTCCAAATATCAACATGTTCAACATGTAGAAATATACCTTGAAAAACTAAAAGCTCCGCTGGGGGTCTTCTATGTACGGGGCAATCACGACTTTTGGAAATCGCCTTGCCGGTTGGGTAAATTGGCGCAAAAAGCCGGTTGGCAATTGCTTTCAAACCAACGAGTGAATTTAACTTCCAACGGTGATCCGCTGGCCCTTTTAGGGTTTGAAATCCCCTACGTTCCGCTAACAACGGCGGAAGAACTACTTCTCTCTGCAAGTCATTTACCTAACAACATACCCACCCTTGCCCTTGTTCATACACCAGAGGCCTATGCTAAGGCTGCTCAATGCGGGGCTCATATTGCCTTGGCCGGGCACACGCACGGCGGGCAAATCAGGCTTCCGTTGCTTGGCACTACGATTTGCGGGTGCGCGGTTCCGCGGGCTTGGGCTGATGGGTGCGGAGCGGTTGGCCCTATGTTAACTTGGACTTCCCGAGGCGTCGGGGCTTTTTTCCCGTTGCGGTTGAATTGTGCCCCGGAGTTATTTGTTTTTCAGCTGGATGTAAAAAGTTAATAGTTTATTTCATAAATGTATCATAGGCGAAATTTTGCCTGCTTCCAATACACTTTAGCAAACTTCCCTTTTTGAAATTATGATTGTTGAATCAGGCGTTGTGCTGTACCTTTTGTAACAAATAATCGTACCATGACGCAGGAGTGCCGTTGCACTCTTGAATCACATGATGTTAAAAAAAAATTACTATCAACTAAGATAAGCCCAGAAAAAATAATCTAAGTTGCATGTAATCAATGGTTTAGTTTGAAGTGAAAGCCGGCATTTTTGCCGTGGCATTTCTGATGCAGTTAGCACCTGCAAATACTTTAGTCCCGTTGTTACACCTTAGTGAGGTAATCAATATGAAAAAACACTCCCTGTTCCGGGTAAGCTGTGCTGCTTTACTCACCCTTTTCATTGCATCGCTCCTCCCCGCTGAGCCGCCTCACATTCGTAAGCCCTTGCAAATTAAGGAATTTAGAACAATTGATGGCACGCAGAACAATAAAGATAATCCCACGTGGGGAAGCGCTGACAAACCTTTTGCGCGCCTTACAGCTCCTGATTACGCCGACGGATTTGCGGAGCCCTCCGGTGCTGACCGCCCTTCAGCGCGGTTCATCAGCAACGCAGTGTGCTCGCAATCGCAATCCATCCCCAACACCCACGGCTTCACCGATTATCTTTGGCAGTGGGGCCAATTTGTTGATCACGATATTACAGAAACGCCCACAATCATTCCCACCGAGCCGTTCAACATTAGCGTTCCCACGGGGGATGTTTGGTTTGATCCAGAGTCCAGGGGCGATAGAACAATCATCATGACGCGCTCCTACTACGAGTACTTTGATAATGTTCGCGAACAATTCAATATTTTGACCTCCTACATGGATGCCTCTCAGGTGTACGGCTCGGATGATGATCGTGCCATTGAACTCCGCACCATGGATGGAACGGGAAAGCTTAAAGTCAGCGAAGGGAATTTGCTCCCCTACAACGTAAACGGATTCACCAACGCCCCCAGTGGTCAAATCCCACGCTTCTTTCTAGCAGGTGATGTTCGCGCAAATGAGCAATTAGGGCTGATTGCCATGCATACGCTGTTCGTTCGCGAACACAATTATTGGGCTGAACGAATTGCAAACGGCGAAGTTCCCATGAAACTAAAGCGCAACCACCGCGGAGTGCCCACCACCCAGCAAACAATGACCGATGACGAGATTTACGAAACGGCCCGTGCGATTGTTGCGGCTGAAATTCAAGCCATAACGTACCGCGAATTCCTACCCGTTTTGCTTGGCCCAAATGCAATCCCACGTTACCGCGGTTACAAACCCACTGTTGATCCCACAGTCTCGACCGAGTTTGCCTCGTTTGCTTTTCGCGTTGGTCATACAATGCTTTCCCCTGAGTTGCTTCGGTTAAATGCCGATAATGAACCAATCAAAGCCGGTAATATTAGCTTGGCGGCCTCATTCTTCGCGCCGCAAGAAATCCCTGAAAATGGCGGCATTGAACCCATTCTGCGGGGTCTTGCGGTGCAACCGGCACAGCAGCTTGATGAAATGCTGGTGGATGAAGTTCGCAATTTCCTCTTCGGCGCACCGGGCTCATCGGGGTTTGATCTAGCATCCCTCAACATTCAGCGAGGCCGAGATCATGGCATTACTGATTACAATAACCTGCGTGTGCAACTGGGCTTACCCGCGTTGACTTCCTATGCCGATATTACCCAAGATCCCGCTAAGCAAGCTAAGATTGCTGAAGCTTACGGCGGAAGGTTGGACACAATTGATCCGTGGATCGGCATGCTTTGCGAAGATCCCGTACCAGGGAGTTTGGTGGGAATAACACTCCAGATTATTCTAGCAGAACAATTTGAAGCACTTCGCGATGGAGACCGATTCTGGTACCAGAATACCTTCCCGCGGGAAACTCAAAAAATGATTGAGGAGCAAACCTTGGCCGTGATTATTCGCCGAAACACGGACATTGGCGACGAATTACAGGATAATGTTTTCCTGCTTCATGATGCCAAACCAAAAGGCCCCCGGCACGATGGTACACGGCGAGGTATTGAACGACGCCGTTGATAAGGGTCAATAATTAAAGGAT
>DAIOTT010000159.1:0-4113 GCA_036751885.1 Candidatus Sumerlaeota bacterium | reverse complement strand
GATGCAGTTGTGTTATTCAAATAGCATTGCGAATTATTGTCTGATCATTCCGATTTTCAATCAATCCGGTGTTGTCGGGCATTCTGCCTGCAAACCTCGTGCATTCTGCAAATTGCAGATAGCACCATCACAATCAGCGTTTCAAAATCAATTTGGGTTTTGCGTTGCCCTAATAGGCGTTTCGGAATGTATGATTCGTCACTCAACCTAACATTATCGGAATGGTACTTACGGTGATTCATCAACACCAATCTAAAACAATCGCTCTGTTTGGGGGTTCCTTTGATCCCATTCATCGGGCTCATGTCATGGTGGTTTTGTGGGCGTTGCAAAGTCGCGGAATTGATCAAGTAATCGTTGTTCCAACATTTCGTCATGCGTTTGGAAAAACCTACGATGCAACCTTTGCACAGCGCATGGAAATGTGCCGTTTGGCATTGGCTGATTTTCCAGTCGATCGGGTGGTGCTTTCAAACATCGAGGAAGTTCGCGGAGGGACTTCCTACATGATTCAAACGTTAGAGTGTTTGCAAGAATCTATGCCTGATTGCCGGTTCCGGTTAATTGTAGGGAGTGACATTAGTGCTGAAGTTCCCACTTGGTATGAAGGGGAGAAACTGATGCAGCTTGCTCCGCTGCTGCAAGTACCCCGTCCCTCTCAGGGTGCTCTGTTGGAACCGGGAATGCTGCCGCATATTTCCTCCAGTGAAGTGCGCCAATCTTTGGCTGAGGGAAGGCCGGTAAGCCATTTACTTTCCGCCGCAGTTGAGGACTACATTACAGCAAACGGGTTGTACAATGCCCAGCTTTAATTTAGCAGGCAAGAAGCAGCATCAGGGGAGAAGTTCACTCCCGCCGGGGCTTACGCCGTTGGGTAAGTTGGGCCAAGCAATGAACTTTCAGGAATTGAAAGCATCGAGCCCCACCATGCTGGTGACCATGGATCACCGTGCGGTGCTAGTTGCCGCGTGGGCAGCTTTGCAGCAGGGTGTTTTCAAAGAGGAAGCATTACTTCTGCGCCTTGATGCACACCCCGATATGGGTGAACGCCCTCGGCCCTGGGAGTACGAAAAATCATTGCTCACGGATTTGGATTCAGTTTCGGCAATTGTAAATGCCACTCGGTTGGATGACGGCGGTTGGGTGATTCCGGCCCTTCAATGGGGGTTTGCAAAAAATGTCTACTCAGCCTTTGTTCACCAGTACCACCGGTTTCCCGGCGATTGTAGCCCCTATAAGGATCATTTAGGTACGTTGCACACCCTATACACCAGCAGCGGTTGTCAGGAGGTTTTGGCGCGGTTTCAACACGCCGTAGATTGCGAGCCTAACCGACCCCGCTGGGTTGATGTTGATTTGGATTTTGCCACCACACGCTTGCAGAACGGCAACCCCCGCCCGTGGACGAATGCAGAGTGGGAGGAACAGTTCCCGCCCGAAGCGTTGCAGCAGTTCGCCGCATTTGCCCAAAGTGCGAACTTAATTACCATTAGCCTAGAGCCTTGGTTTTGCGGCGGGGTAGAAGCTTGCGGCAAGATTGCTCGCGAGTTTCAGGCTCGCTTATCACCCTATACCACAGCGTTTCACGGCTTGGCTTAGCGGGGTTTCTTGCAAACATAAACTCGATCACACGTTGTGTAGGTAAGCCTTCTCCACCGCCGAAGATTAATCACCGGGGCAATTCCAACAGCGGTCAGCAAAAAACGCATCAGCGGCCTTTTATGGTTTTTTGCCACTTCACCAATGTTCTGATTTATCCACATTTCAATTGGTTTACCCTGTACGATTTTATCCCAATCGGGGAGAAGTGTTGTCACACTAAAACCAGCATTCCCGTAAAGCTTCAAATATTCTTGTTGGGTGTATGCAAGCTCGTTAATCCCAGTTCAAAAAATTTTCATAATCATCGCATTCTGAACCATTAAGTTCGCAAAGAATCGTAATTTATTTAGTTATTGATCCTTTTTAATCTAGGTGATGAACTCGTAGCATATGAGTTCTTGCCCAAGCCTTATTATTCCTTATGGCGAAGGATTTATTCCGGAGATTGATTTATGTTCGATGTTAGGCATTATGGATTCACAAGTTGTTTTGCTTGGTTTGTACGACTGTTTCCACTCGCGATCCGTGAAAGAATCCAGAGGCACTTTTTTTGGATTAAGTGGATGTTCATGCAAAGAATAGGGTACTGTTATGTTGGCCCCATTTTGCTTGGTTTGGACATTCATGATGAATTTCAGCGGATGATGCTTTTTGGCACTTACGAAGAAAGTACTAAACAAATCATTCAGGCCTGGCTGCGTCCCGGTGGTACCTATATTGATATTGGGACTCAACTCGGCTATACAGCGGGTTTAGCAGCACAGGTAATCGGCAAGAATGGTACAATGGTATTATTTGAGCCTGATCCTACTGCACTACAGCGTTTGAAGAAACACTTGGCGGCTTCAAAGCAATCTCAAATGCCTAAAACCATACTGATAGAATCAGCCTGCTCCAATCAAAAGGGTGAACTTCACTTCGAAGTTGCCACTACACTTGGTCATTCAAGAATCTTGGCAAACAAGGAGGAACTGCGCGATGGTCAATTAATATCGGTTCCACTGGAAATTGCAGACGAAGTTTTTGAAAATCTTAAAATTGAACGAATTGATTTTCTTAAGATTGATGTAGAAGGCCATGAAAAAGCAGTGTTGGCTGGTTTGCAAAAGTCACTTAAATCTGGGGTAATTGAAGCCATATTGATTGAAAAAAATCTGTATCTTTTTGAAGTTCCAGATGAGGACGTTGCAATCCTTCATGCGCTAGTTGCTAGGCATGGTTACATTGGTTTCCACGAGGAAATGAGAATTTTAATTACCCCCGAATCTCTACGTGATCCATCCATTATGCTGGAAAATTTTTTCTTCGTAAAAGATCCAACTCCTGTTCGAGAAATGTTTAGTTTTGCACCCCAACAAGAAAAGACTAATTTATTCAACCAGCAGGTCTTAGACGAGCTTGCTATCAGCTCTATTTCCCCATCGGACAGGGATTTGGAATTGAGAAGACTGATCAAACTCGTTCGGTCAAATCAACTAAATCGTGCGATTAGCGAGGCGGAAATTTACTTAGAGCACCAAAGCGATTTCTGCACACTAAGAGGGCATATTGCACACTGGTATTTAGCAATCCAGAATCAGGAAAAAGCAGCGTCACATTTACAAACCTTGCTAGAATTTCAGCCCCAAAATCAGGATGCACAAGTAAAATTGCATCATCTAAAAAACCGAACAGGTTCTATACACAGGATTTAAGATGCAGATGGACAAAAAAAGACCCCTCGTGAAAGGGGCCTATTGAAAGTCCTGATAAACTGTGAGGGAAAGGTAGGATTTTATTAGAAGGATAAGAGAGAAGAGGTTGTCTCCTTGGGTGGAGAGCGAGGGATTTGGTGGTGGGATTATACCCGACTTTTTAGGGCCGGAGACTCGCCTCATCAGTTTATCAATCAGGACTTTTCAAATACATATTTTAAGCTACTTTATTTTGTTCCTCCAAATAATATGACAACGAATATCGGAATTTGTTTGTATGTGTTAATTTATTTTTTTAAGCTTACTTATATTGATGAATTATTCGCATTGATACAGGCTTACATGCGTCTGTCGGGCCAATTTTTGAAAAAAATTAACAGGAAAAGAAATTCTTGGGTTGCGAAGGCTCTTAGCCGAACAAAATCAGCAATCTGTAGGTTTGTGAACTAATTTTCAGCGGTAAAAAATCACATTTTCATCATCATGCGACGTCGCATTACACTGATGCAGTTAGGTTTTGGTCGCGGTACTGCAACTCGTAAAGGCGACGATACAGACCACCATGTGACAAAAGCTCTTGGTGGTTGCCTTGTTCAATATTTTTCCCGTTTTGTAGTACAAGAATTGTATCGGCGCTTTGGATTGTGGATAGGCGGTGGGCAATCACCAGCGACGTTTGTTTGCCGGTGAGTTTATGCAAGGCGTCTTGAATCAGATGTTCGGATTCCGTATCGATGTTGGACGTTGCTTCATCAAGAATCAGAATCTGGGGTTTTGCAGCCAATGCACGGGCAAAGCTTAGAAGTTGCTTTTGCCC
>DAIOTT010000158.1:0-7763 GCA_036751885.1 Candidatus Sumerlaeota bacterium | reverse complement strand
GCTGCAGGGGAGGGACTAAACCAACAGACTTGCGAAAGATAAATCGACGAGCACCCCAAACCACAAGTAATACAACTGCAACTAAGCAAACCAAGGCGGCAGCGCCTCTGTTGCCTTGCCCCATCCAAAGAGACCAATAAACAAACGTTGAGAAACTTTGAGACAAATTTTCCCAAGTAAAGTGATAGGTGGAGCTTACCTTAAAGATTGGCGATTGAAACCAAAACCCTTGGTGAATGCGGCTTGCAAGAACCCAAATCAATACAGGAACACCCGCTAAAACGCTCGCATTCGTCCAAATCAACCAGTTACGGAACAGGTACTTCAGCACCTGAGGCCGAGCATAAAACCGAACAACAGCAATCAAGGGAATCACTATAAAATGAATCGAGCCAAATATAATCAAAATTGAATAACTATTGGCTTTAGTGAACGTAAAAAGAAACAACGAAACCATGTACTGAAGTCGTTTTTTTCGGTAAAAACCATCCAGCATCCAAAACAAAAAACCCACCATTGGTAAATCAGGCGTTAGGGCAAATACATTCGTGTAAACCTGCGGCAAACCGTAACATGCTAACATGCACACTACGCTGTAAAAACGGTTCTCATTAAACAGCAACATGCAGAAACGGTAAACACCGGCCAAAAAAATTGCCCCAAATACCCACATCACCAAATGGGCTACAAAAACCGTTTTCCCTAATGATCCCCAAGCAATCGCCAGCGCCCAAAACATCAGCGGCGCATGTCCGGGATCATGTTCAGCAGGGTGAAAAATCGAATGATTTGATATCATCCATTCAGTATTCACAATACCATAACCCAGAGAATCATTATAAAACGGCAATTCACGGTAAGGCCACTGGCTAATTGCAACAACCGCAAAAAACGGCAAAAACCACAAAAGCGAGAAAAGCGCATTCCAACAAACCTTCTGCCGAGGTGGAAGGGATTGCCAAATATCTTGAATCGTAGAAAAAAACTTCTTCAACAGAACCTCACCCCGGTTTGTTTGCGGGCAAAACAAGTTCGCGTTTACAGGAAACGGGTGTAAAGTGTTTTTGAAGGCTAAGTCGAGGAACAATCAATTGAGTATTGTTTTTCTCCTTGCGACGTGGAATCAAGCTACTCTTATGTACGCCATAATGCGGAAGAGAAATCATTGATACCTTATTTATCAAACCAAGCAAAGTTTTTAGGCCCGCTTAAGGTTCTTTTATTAATACTACTATTCTTTCTGCCTGGCTTCAATATTGGTTCTGGTTGTATTTCTGCCTCTTTGCTTATCATTAGTGTCTTTATTATGTTTTCGCATTACGTTTTTCTGGTCAACCCAAGCAGTAAAGAGAAGAAGCTCAATCCGTTACCCAAAAAGCAGGTTTATATAAAAGAATCAGGCGAACTGGTGAGTTTGCTCAGCTTCTATTTGCGACCTCATTTCTATTTTCGTCTTTTTCGATACAATCTTTGATTCTAGTTTTGGTCTACTACTCAATCATCTTCAGGATAGCCAAGGCTGAAGACAACGCCCTAGCGGAAGTCTACGGCGAAGAATACGCCGAATGGAAAAAGACAACCAAGCTCGTTATTCCGGGCATTTATTGATTTCAAGTTTCCTCATTCAACGTGATTATTTGCCGCAAATCATTTTCCCCCTTGACTTCAGGGCATATCCCAAGCACTTTCCCCCTCCCTAATCAACGGGATTGATCCACCAAACGGAGAACTACTATGCCCAATCCAAAGCGACGCCACTGCGGGTCACGCCAAGGTAAAGGCCGTGCACACAAAAAATTGCACCCTACACAGCTCATCTCATGCGAAAGCTGCGGCGCTCCAAAAATGCGTCACCGTATATGCCCATCCTGCGGCACCTATAAAGGCGCAACCTTGAAAGTTGTTATCACGGAAAACTAATTCCTTGCGTAACCAGCCGATTCAACGGCAAATACGAACCAATCTTTTCACCTGAAAAGGGTTCCTCATGCGGATTGCACTTGATGCTATGGGGGGAGACGAAGGCCCTCGGCCTGCCATTGAAGGCGCTCTCCTCGCTGCCCAACGTTACGACATCACAATCGCCCTAGTCGGCAAAGAACGCATTCTTCGTAAATACCTTACAGCGCTGAAGGTTACTGACCCACGCCTTGAAGTGGTGCACGCGGAAGACGTTATCAAAATGACTGATAACCCTTCACAAACGCTTCGCCGCAAGCAAACTTCCCTTGCTGTTGCCACGCAACTCGTTAAAGACGGCAAAGCCGATGCCCTAGTCTCTGCAGGTAACACAGGCGCCCTCATTGCCCATACCCTCCTCAGTTGGCGCACGCTTCACGGCATCAAAAAACCCTGTTTAGCAACGTTTCTGCCCTCCATGAAGGACGCCACACTTGTGGTGGACGCCGGTGCCACCGTGGATTGCAAAGCCCACCAAATTGTACAATTCGCGATTATGGGTAACGTTTACGCCCGCGATGTTCTAAAGCGCTCAAACCCCCGCGTGGGCCTTCTTTCCAATGGCCATGAAGACATAAAAGGGAACGAAGTTACCAAAGAAGCCAACCAAATGATGCGCAAAACTCACCTGAATTTTGAGGGCAACGCGGAAGGCGGCGATATATTTTCCGGCGATTTCGATTTAATCGCCTGCGATGGGTTTGTTGGTAATGTAACCCTGAAAACCGCCGAAGGCCTTGCCGCCATGATGTTCAAAGCCCTGAAAGAAGAAGCCCGCAAAAGCATCTTTCAAACAATCTTCGCCCTCCTCATGAAGCCAACCGCGATGAAACTAAAGCGCCGTACCGATTACGATGAATACGGCGGTGCACCCTTGCTGGGCGTTAAAGGGATCGCCATTAAGGCTCATGGCCGTTCAAACAAAAAAGCCTACATGAACGCCTTGCGGGTTGCCTCAGAGTGCCACAACTTGAATTTGGTTCAACGCCTTGGGGAAGAGCTTGAAAGCCTAGAGAAAGAACTTGGCGGGCCGGAAGCACAACCTAAGCAAACCCAAAAAACCGCAGATGATCACGATAATACTCTTGAACAAGCCTAACTTAGCTCTGCGTTATAAAATAATATCCTCAACCCGTTGCCTACAATTTGGGCAACACCCGTCTGCCGTTATGTAACACACACTTCCTGATTTGCTGCGGGTAATCATTGCTTCAGCGCAATTCTTGCAGTAGGTGGTATTGTGTTCTGGTTTCGCTGAATCAAAATAATAGGCGGCGTTCTTCACCAACTCAAGCTCTTCCACAAGGGTAAGCGCAACCTCGGGATTTAGCTCTGTTTTCAGCAAATAATCCGGTTTTTGCCGATTGAAAATCACTGGAATTTTCTCGTTCAAGTTGTTGCGCCAAGCCAAAAAATCTTGCAGTTCCCTCACCTGCTTTTCCCGTGGTTCAGCGCAAAGCAAGTAGCTAATCTCCACATGGTGGTTTTGGGCAACGGCCGTTCTAATATTCTGCAGAATAAAGTTCAACTGCCCGCCAAGTTGGTTGGAATATCGACTCTCCGAAAAGCCTTTCAAACCAAAGGTAAATGCATCCGTTAGGATCAACACCTCTTGAAACGGCTCTTCCATCCATGTGCCGTTGGTTTGCAAAGCAGTTTTCAACCCCGCTCGCCGCGCAAGGCGAAACACGTCCAACACAAACTCGTGGGAAACAACGGGCTCGTTTCCGCCAAACACAATGCCGCCAGCCTCATCACCCAAGGCGCGCTTAACCACGTCATCAGGTGTCATGGGTGTGGTGTTTCTAGCACCCAGTTGGGCGTACTCATAGGTATTACAAAATGGGCATCGCATGGTGCAGCCCCGCGTTCCAACCAATAACCACTTCAGCTGGGGCGCAAAGTGGTACAAAGGAATCTCAAAACCGCTGACTAGCTTTGAAAATGCAATTCTACCGTACGTATCAACATAGAATTTGCCGTCTCGGTTGCTGCGAACCCCGCATGCACCGGAGCGTGAAGGTGCCACCGAACACTGGTGCGAACACAGCGAACAATTTACTGTGTCCCAGTTTGCCGTTGTGTAATGCAATGCATGCTTGCGTTTACGGACGTCAGAAATCATGGCCTCAAACCAGCAAAATTTCGTTCCTTCGTTGACCTGCAGGGCCAATGTCGGTTTTTCTGACTTTTGCAGGCTTGCGATTAATGTCAAAACAAAAGCCCCACGCTCCAGAAGTCATCTTGCCTTTCTTTTCATCCTCAATGGCAATAGGGCTTAAACACTCCATACTTATGACTCTGTTTCACGCGTACATCGCCCCCAGAAGATTGAGTTGATTGGTAACAAACCGCTTTGAATACTGAGTCTCCACCACCGATCACGTATATTGAAATGTTGACTTCCCCGGATTTTTTCGTCTTTCTATGTGTTATGTCCTTCATTCTTGGCGCCGCTGTTGGGTCGTTCTTGAACGTATGCATCCTACGCTTACCGTTGGGCATGAGCACCAACAAACCCAAGCGCAGCTTTTGCTTCCGCTGCGGAGCCCGCATTGCTTGGTACGATAACATCCCCATTCTCTCGTATCTGATCCTCGGCGGTCGAGACCGCCACTGCGGTTCCCACTTCAGCCCGCGCTACATGCTCATTGAAATCGCCACGGGCGTTTGCTTTCTGCTGCTCCTTCTGAACTGGAATCAACCCGGCTTGGGGCCCTCGGGCTTCAGCCTCATGACCCTTTGGTACATCATCTTCACTTGCCTGCTGATTATTGCCATCTTTACGGATTTCGACCACTGGATTCACATCTCCAGCCATTCCCGCTGGGGAACTGCGGTTGCCCTGCTGTTCGCCCTTTTTGCGGGTTTTTTTGATAAAACTTCCCTGATCGCCCTAAGCGGCCCGTTCCCTTATATTCGCCTTGAGAACGGTGATTGGGTTGAAACCGTTGTTGCCGTGCTGGCGGGCCCTGCGCAGGCACTGCCAGAGGGTGTTGTGCTTTATTGGTGGGAGCCTTTGGCCAACGCCGCGTTTGGCGCATTCTTTGGCCCGGGGCTGATTTTTCTCATCGGCTATTTATGGAAAATGGCCCGCGGCCAAGAGGGAATGGGCTTTGGCGATGTGGAGCTCTTCATCATGATTGGCGCAACATTTGGCGCCGTAAACTCCGTGGTTGTTCTTGTAATTGCCTCCTTCGTGGGCTCCGTTGCTGGCGTTTCTGGAATCGTGATCAACAAGCTTAAGCCCCGCAAACCAAGCGCCTTGGATGCAGGCCGGTGGGTGGGTGCTGAGGAGTTCTCTCCTGCTGCGGCCCAACACCTGGCTTCTGCAACTCAAAACCCTGCTCCTGACCCAGAGGAGCACCTTCACGCCCAAAAACTAGCCGCAAGCTTGGGGCTAGAATTTGTTGAGCTGGAAAACCAAAATTGGAATGCGGATTTACTGGCAGAATTTCCTGCGGCCCTAGCCATTGAGGAACTTGCCCTTCCCCTAAGTCGCGACGGAAAAGGTATTACCCTTGCCGTTGCTAATCCGCTTAGCTCGGAGCTTATTGCTCATGCTAAAAAAGCCCTCGGCAGCATTGAACTCCGGTTTCACATTGCCACCGAATCAGAGCTTTCCCTTCAAACGGAGAAACTTTTTGGCGAACGCTACAACGCAGAGCAAGCTGCCCTAGGGGCTGAAATTTTAGCCGCGGAGCAGGCCCTTCAACAGCGCAAAAACCGCTGGCAACAATTCGCACGCATTGCTGCAAAATCCCCCCGCCTAAAACCTTCACCCAGCGTTCCGTTCATCCCTTGGATTGCCGTGGGCTGCTTTTTTCTGCTCTTTGGTTATCCACTCGTTTTGCACTTTATCGACTACCTGTTTTTGGCTCCCTTGCAGTATGAAACCATTCAGCTCCCCTTAGTTGGGCCTAATCCTAGGGGGCTGTAAAGGATGTCAACTGCACCAAAAAAACTCGCTGTTATTGGTTGGCCTGTTGAGCACAGCAAATCCCCTGAAATGCACAATGCAGCAATAAAGGAGCTGGGGCTTTCTCAGGAATGGCACTATGAAAAACACGCCGTTGCCCCGCAGGATGTTCCTGAATTTATGGCTGAACTCCGCAGCGGTAAATCCTACCAAGGCTGCAACGTTACCATTCCCCACAAAATAGCGGCCTATGAAGCGGTTGACGAACTCCACGATTCTGCCCGCCTTATTGGGGCCGTAAATACCATTCAAGTGCTACCAAACGGCCTACTTAAGGGCTACAATACTGATGCGTTGGGCGTGTTTCAAGGCCTGGCACAAGTTGGTTGTAAGCCCATGCAAGGGGCTCACATTCTCCTGATTGGTGCGGGGGGCACAGCGCGTGCCTGCATCGTAGGTGCTATGCTCAGCGGCGCCGCTGCCATTAGCATTCAAAACAGAACGCGCTCAAAAGCCGAAGACCTTGTAGCTGAATTCACCGCCAAAGACCCCCGTTTTGCCGCCGTAAAATGGCAAACGAGCAGCCAGTTTACGGCCGATGAATTAGCAACTGTAACCGCCGCCGTTCAGCTTACAAGCCTAGGGATGAAGCCAGAAACCGATGCACTTCCCCTGAATCCCGCGGTTCTACCAACCGGTTGCACCGTGCTGGATGCCGTTTACGCACCCCAAGTGCAAACGCCCTTTCTTAAGGCAAGCCAAGCATGCGGCCTAAAAACAGCCCACGGTTTACTAATGCTTGTGGGCCAAGGGGCAGAATCATTCCGAATCTGGACTGGGTACACCCCGAATCAACAAATCATGTTACAGGCAATCTACCACCACTGATATCTGTACAAATGCCCTGATGAAGCCTAGACACTAAAAATTTATCTTCCCGAAATTTACTAAAAATTCGGGATTGGTTGACACATACAGCTAATATTAACACACTTTACACAAATCAATACGAGCCTTATTCATAATGCTCAAATAAAAGGGGTAATCCATGTCACAACGCTGTGTTGTTCTCACCGGAATGATGGGAGCAGGCAAAACTGAAGTCGGCGAACTTCTTGCCGAAAACTTAGGTTATGACTTCATCGATACAGACAAATTAATCGAAAAACGCGCTAAAAAGAAAATCACGGCGATATTTGAAGAGCACGGCGAAGACTTCTTCCGCGATCTTGAATCCGAAGTTGTTCAAGAACTCAGCGGTACCAAAAATACGGTAATCTCCGTAGGCGGCGGCGCGTGCATTCGCGACGTAAACCGCCTAGTTCTCAGTTCCCTTGGGCACGTTGTGTACTTAAAAGCAACACCCAGAGAACTCTACTACCGCCTGAAAAACGATACAACCCGCCCCCTTCTCCGCGTTGAAAACCCCCAAGAAGCCTTTCGCCAACTCCTTGCGGAGCGCGAAGAAAACTACGAGAAAGCCAACATCGTTATCGATACAGAACAACTCAGCGTGGATGAAGTCGTTGAAAAACTCATCGATCATCTTGCTCGGCTTACCGTGGAAACCCAATTCGAGGATTAAGCATTAAGCAATACTTGAAAGTTAGCATTAGTCGCATTATAAAGTCTTTTGAAAGAAAAAAATTCCTAGGTGATAGTGTAAAGCACCTAGGAATTTTGCTATGATTCACTTTTTAATCACAATTTTCTTAAGCAAAGCTAAAAGCAGTATTTTTCATACTACTCGCTGCGGAAAAAAGTCCCCGCTGGTAGGGAGGTGGGCTTTTCGTCCTCATTACCGAAGATGATGGTGATTCCACCCGCGCTGCCCGAATTGTTGCCGCCGAATTGAATCACCGCGTTAAGCGCACTGGTAATTCGC
>DAIOTT010000157.1:2899-7996 GCA_036751885.1 Candidatus Sumerlaeota bacterium | reverse complement strand
CGCCACAAACCAACACACTCTTGGCTCATGTTCAGCAGTTCAGGCTTGGCGGGTGCTGCTACCGGTGCTGGAGCAACGGGTTCTGGTTTATGTTGCTCTTCAATTTTTTGTTTTTTACCGGCTGAAAACTCATCCCGTGAGGCAGAGGCTGCGGGTTGCTCTGCGGGGGTTGCCGTTTTGGCGGGCGCTGGTTTGGCGGGTGCCGCAGCACCGCCAGCAAGTGCACCACTGCCCGTGTTCAGGCGCTTGATCACTAGCCCTGAAATCCCCTTCAGGGTTTCGCGGACGCCGGTGCCATTAACTGCAACAGCATCAATCATCGGCACTTGCGTGCTAATGCCAAGGGCTTCGGCCATTTCCTCCGGCGTAATGATTTGCGGCATATCGCGTTTATTCAACTGAAGAATCCAAGGAATACCCTCGGTATCACTGTCGTCTTCTTTCAACTTGTAGCCATACTCTTCAAGGTTCTCACGGAGGTTATTGAATGACTCAACGTTCTCCTGAACGCGGTCTTTTTGGCTATCAGCAACAAACACCAAGCCGTCCACCCCGCGAAGAACCAACTTACGGGTTGCGTTGTAGTAAACCTGACCGGGAACTGTGTAGAGTTGGAATTTGGTTTTAAAGCCTTTGACTTCGCCCAAATCAAGGGGAAGGAAGTCGAAAAACAGCGTGCGATCCTGCTCCGTAGCAAGAGAAACTAAGTCCCCCCGGAACTTGCCGGGAACGGTTTTGTGAACGTGAATCAGGTTAGTTGTTTTTCCGCAAAGGCCGCAACCGTAGTAAACGATTTTGCAGCTGATTTCTTTGAATGCGTAATTAAGAGTGGCCATGTTTTCTCGTTATTACCTTTTATTTTAGATGTAAGAATTCAAATTTCCCGATGGAAGTTGATCCTTCAAAGAGTTAGGAGCTCATTCCAACATTGTTTAATTTTTCAGAAGCACTGCGCATTTCCACACGAATCAATCCTAAGTTAGAATCCGCTTTACTAACGCAAACCAAGTAACCAGAACGAGTTGTGTTAAAGAACAGTTTATACATTTCCGTTTCAATGATGAAAGAGATAAGTTCCCCTTGCTCCATTTTTTTTGTGGCTTTTTCCGTTGAATTGATAATGGAACTCGTTAAAGCACCCATCATTTCATCATTCAACTCAGTCGCATAATCAGAGGCGACGATGATGCCGTCGGAAGCAACGACAAAAGAGCCAATTATTCCGAGTGTCTTATTTAATTCTGCTAAAATTCGTTCCATTCGGGTTTATCTCCAAGAAAACGGTCTCAAGTATTAGGCTTTGTAGGCTTTCATCGGTGTGGCGAGTGAAAGGCCGGGGTATTTCCACTGAAGGAATTCTTTGACCGTTTTATCTAAAACAGTCAGTTTATATTCACATTCGGATAATTTTGTTCGTTGGTTATAGAATAAGATCAAACCGAAATTTTGATTCAACTCCGATACAAAGACAAGATGATCCTTGGACTCAACACAGAACTTCTTAATCTCTGACATTCCTGAGGTTCGAAGCGATGAACTCATTTGCGCCTGCGAACTCATCAGCACGGCCGTCACTTGATCTACTGAGAACTTATGGGGAACATCGTTCCAAACAACAAGCCCCTCGCGGGAGAAAATCAGGAATCCCTCCAGCCCCGGTGTTTTCCGAAGCAGACCCGTTAGTTCATCAAAGCTGAATACCTGAATGAAGCCGCCGGATGGTTTGCCCTCTTGCACAGCACGAATGGAACTGCGAGCCGAGGCATTACTGGCGGGCTGGTTGCCTAGCAATGTTGGGTAAACAAGATCAATCACGTGGGGTGCAGCAACCGTCATCAGGAATACCTGCACGGCAACACCGATGGGTTGACCAACCCAGCACATGATCAGCGCTTGAGTTGCTAGGGCGCCTTCGCCGGGGGCGAAAACAACGGAGCCGATGACAAAGCCGAAAATAGAAAAAATAGCCCGTGAAACAAGCATTACACAGGCTAACAAAAATGTAACCCCCAAGCTAATGCTTGAATTGGTAAAGAGGGCTAACCCGGCATAAATTAAGAATTCAGCAATTAAAACGATGGGAATCAGCGTTCCCAAATTCGTGGTTGGCGCCGAGCCAGTAAATCCTTGAGCAATGGATGTGGCTAAAATTCCCAGACACAGCAATATCAGGATGGAAACGTTCTTGGGCAAAGGAATCATGAGCGTATTACAACCCGCCTCTTGAAGTGTTGATTTGTGTTATAACTGAATTATTCTGTTTATTGATCTTTAATGGAAGGTGGCGGTCAAGGATAAGAAAAACACGATGTTGAATCTTTCCGAAATTTACCCCCTGATCCAAGGCGATAAAAAGCAAATATCCGCCCCGGCGAACCACGAAAAAGATGATCTCCTGCATTTCCAACAGGGAAAAATGAACCATCCCTGTGCCCATTTCTATACTTGATTGCGTAACTTCCTCATGTAACTGAATTGCCGATTCCAGTAAATCATCGTTTTGGCGAATAATAAATCGGCCTGCATGGAGATCAAAAAAATCCATGGCAATGACTTCGCTCACAGAATTCAGCGATTCCCGCAGAATATCCAGAGTGGCTTCAGGGGTTTTTGAGTAACTGGGATTCACAGAAGGCTGGCTTGAGTCCAGCGTGGTATTCAACCCAAGGGAGTGCACCTCAGACTGCAGTTGCTGGGTAACGGGATCAAAAGGGCTTATTTGAATGAGTTCGTTTAGCTTTTCTTTTGCAGTAGCAAGATCGCGAAGTTTGATTGAGCAGCGAATTTTTTCCTGCA
This sequence comes from Candidatus Sumerlaeota bacterium, assembly GCA_036751885.1. Classification (GTDB taxonomy): domain Bacteria; phylum Sumerlaeota; class Sumerlaeia; order SLMS01; family JAHLLQ01; genus JANRMB01. Next base: position 5,200 of record DAIOTT010000157.1, on the reverse strand, counting down.
AATAGCCCAAGGTGCGTTCTTCACCTTTTTGCTCCAGCTTTTGCAGCTCACGGTTTGCATCGGCAATGCGGTTTACATCAATCAACAGCCGCACGTAATTAATCTTGCCGGCAGAAGATTGCGGGTCGCCCTCTATCCCAGCGCTGCAAATTTCAAGGGCTTCAGTAAAACGCCGCTGTTTGCGCAATTCACCAATTATTGGAAGATACGCTTTAGGATTTCGGCCGGACTGAAAATCCTGCAAATGTTTGGCTAGAAGCTTAGCATCCATGAATGAGAGAAAACAATTTGTATCGGTGTGTTAACATGAGTCGGTTGGATTTGTGAACGCAATTAGGATTTTGACCCAAAACCAAATAATCAACGGTGATCAGCATATTTATCAGGGTTCTGCGAGGCGGGTATTGTTGGCGATCAACGGGGGTGCAACGCGTTTGCCCTCGTTAAATAGTAATCTAAGGCTGTTGAGCACCACCAAAACAGTTCCCCCTTCATGGCCGAAAACGCCGAGGGCCAAGGGAAGCTTACCGAAAACGGCGACGCAAATCATGATCGATGCAGCCCCGATTGCAATGGTCAGGTTTTGCTTGATAATGCGTTCCGTGCGTTTACCCAGTTCGTAGGCCTCAATAAGATCGGTAAGGCGGTCCTTCAGCAGAACAACATCGGCCTGGGCCAAGGCTGCAGCGCTTCCCCGAACTCCCATGGCGATCCCAACGGTAGCGCGGGCCAACGCGGGTGCATCGTTCACGCCGTCGCCCACCATGGCAATACCGCCCGGTTGCTCCGCATAGGTTGAGATCATCTGGAACTTATCATCGGGGCTCAGCTCTGCGTGGGCTTCTGCAATTCCAACATCAAGGGCCATTCGGCGAACCGCCTCGGTACCATCGCCGGAAAGGATAATCGTGTGAAGGTTGCGGTTGTGCAACTCGCGCACTGTTTGCGCGGCTTCGGGGCGAGCGTTCTCCGAAAGATAAAGGCGAATGCGCGTAACGCCGTTGCGGAAAAACGTGACGCGGGAAAGCTCGGGATCATCCTGCTCGTGAAGAATATCACACCCGCGGGGCCGGCCTAATTCAACACGTTCGCCTTTGTAGAACCCTGTAATCCCTCGACCGGGAATTTCACGAACGTCCTCCAGCGAGATGTCTTGTACCAGACCGTTTTTCTTGAAGAATCGCTCCACGGAGCGGGAGGCGGGGTGGGTTGAGGAGCGCGCCAACGCATAGGCAAGCTGTTGATCCGTGGAATCGGTGGCTCCATCGCCAGAGGTTTTTACAACGCCGGGCTCCCCGGTGCTGAGGGTGCCCGTTTTATCAAAGGCAAACCGCATCACTTTTGGGAGGCTTGAAAGGCCTATACCCCCGTTAAATAAAATTCCTTTTCGCGCGCCGCTGGATATTGCCGCTAAAATCGCACTGGGAATGGAAAGCACAATAGCACACGGCGAACCTGCCACCAGGAGCACCATGGAACGGTACCCGGCCTCCTGGTAGGGCAACCCTAGAACTCGCCACCAAATTAGAAAGCCAACCAGCGAAATGCTGAGAATGACCCAAGTGAAAACAGAACCAAATCGATCTGACATTACTTGTGAGGGCGAACGCCGGGCGGGGGCGTTTTCAATGAGGGCGATGATTTTTTGGTAGGCTGATTCCTTCGCGGGGCGCAGAACCTTTGCCGTTGCCAGGCCCAAGCCGTTTACGGTTCCGGAAGGGACTTCCGTTTCATCCGTCGGGATAATGGGCTTTGCCTCCCCCGTCATGGCTGAAAAATCAAGGGACGTTTGCCCCTCAACAAAGAGGCAATCCACGGGGAACCGGTCGCCTGGCTTAATGCGAATCAATTGGCCGGGAAGCAGATCATCCACGGCAACTTCCGTCAGTTTTTCTCCTGCAATCAGGTGGGCTTTGCGCGGCAACTCTGCAAGGAGATCGCTGATGGAAGATCGTGTTCGGCCGCGGGCGTAGGCCTCCATGGCGCGGCTGGCGCCAAAGAGCACCAGAAGCATTGCCCCCTCAGACGGATGCCCAAGTGCCCAAGCGCCGATTGCAACAAGGATCATCAGGAAATCAACGTTGATCTTGCCCTCGGCGAGTTCCTCCGCCGTTTCAAAAAGCGGGAACCATAACCCTGCGATAAAGCTGGCGAGAAAGAACCCCTGAGTAACAAGGGGTGAAACCGGGGCAAGCACGGCCAAGAACAAAAAAACTGTACAAAGCGCTGTGGCAATGAACTGATTTCTTAGGCCTTTGTTGGAAAAAACAAACTGGGCAAAATCGTACATTCTAAATAATC
>DAIOTT010000157.1:0-2889 GCA_036751885.1 Candidatus Sumerlaeota bacterium | reverse complement strand
AACGCACCACAGACGCTTAAAAAGCCGTATTTATACAGTGTGTTCATATTAAATAATCCTCCAAATAACCGTATACGGTTTGAAGGATTAAGGCGAACACTTTCTTTTGCTGCTATAGGTGAAGCTTGTATGCTAAGGCTAACACCCTGTTGGCAGACTTACACAAGCGCCCCAAAAAGCACACCGATGAACGAACGAATAACGCCCTGTTCTTCACCTGCCTCGAAGCTTTCACCCACTTGGTTCACGGTGCGTTTGGTGTCATCGTAAAGGCTTGGATCGTTGATAAGCTTGCCAATAGTTCCTTCACTGGAGTTTAGCTTGCGGGTGATTTCCTCAATGCGGTTGGCGGCCTCTTCCAGTTTAGGGCCCACGGTTTGAAAGGAGGCAATGGCGTTGCTGATTTCCTCTTGATTGGCCGAAAGCAGGGCTTTGATTTCATCGCCGGCGTCCCCAACTTTTTTGAAACTTGCTTCGGCAGACGCAGAAATAGAATCATCGTAAATCAACTTTGAAAGCGTTCCGTCGCCGTCGCGAATGTCCGCGGCGATTTTCTTCGCTTCTTCCGTGAAGGACTTCAAATCGTTGTAGAGCTGTTCATCGGCATAAAGCTTCCCGATTGTTCCTTCACCGGAGCGCATTTTCCCGGTGATTTCACTCAAGTTGTTTGCAAGCTCTTCCAATTTGGGGCCGGCGTTCGCAAAACTTTGCGATGCATCTTTGATGTTGGTGCGGTTTTCCTCAATAACCTCTTGTATTTCTTGGAAGGCTTTTTTCTGGTTTTCATCCAGGCTTTTCATAAACTCTTTTGCGTCGGAACTTACTTCACTCACGGAGGCAACCAACTCATCCAGCCCGGGTTTAGTGGTGGTGTTGAGTGTTCCTCCATCGGCGATTAACTCGCTCGAGGTGCCGAATTCAATCGAGATAATCGCGTTTCCGAGGAAAGCCGATTGCTGAACATTGCCAACGGAATCATCCGGGAGCCTGTACTTGGAATCTATCTTCGCCACAACAACGGCTTGGCCGGTTGTAACGTCAAAATCAACGGTATCGACTTGGCCAACCCGAATGCCCCCCAGCTGAACTTTGGAGCCGTTGGAAAGGCCTGCGGCGTTTTTGAAATATAGGTTTACTTGGTACGATTCGCTTTTTGAAAGCACGTCAGTCATGCGAAGACTAAAGCCGATAAATAAGAGTATTGCGCCGAGAACAAAGATGCCAAAGTTGATGGCGTATTTAGGTGAAATCCCCATGATGATTCTTTCTATTACAAACGTTGACGTGTGAATTGAAGGTGAAGCCCGTGTGAAAAGGCAACGAAAACTCTTGATATGCCTAGAATATCGGTATTCTAACCCATTTCTCACAGCTTTTCACGCGTTGCGATAAAATAAATCCTCGACATGGATGAGGAGAACGAAAAAACTCTGCCAACTTGGTAATGTTGGATCACTTTTAGCACATGTGATTCTTAATCCTCACCCGCCACACCTTGATTCCAACAAGGACTAACGCGGGCTCACAAAAGGGTATCATAATGGTTTCCAACGGAGTACTTGTACTAAATCGTAATTGGCTAGCAATACACGTTTGCAGCATCCAGCGCGCCATGAGCCTGCTTGTTCAGGATCTTGCTCAGGTTGTAACGGACGACTACCAAACTCTCGACTTCAATTCTTGGCGAGAAGTCTCAGATGTTCTTGGCTCAGAATCCGACGAGCAGTTTCTGCATACGCCAAACTTCAAGGTCAAAGTTCCTGAAGTCATTCTTCTCAACAGCTTCCACCGGGTTCCCCCGCGAGCAGTGAAGTTCAATCGCCGGAACATCTACCTGCGAGACAACTTTCAATGCCAGTATTGCGGCGTGAAACCCGCCAAAGAAGAGCTCACCATTGATCACATTAACCCCAGATCAAAAGGCGGTATTTCCGAGTGGGAAAACGTTGTGCTTGCCTGTCAGCGGTGCAACTCACGCAAAGGGAGCACCCTGCTGGAGAACAGCACCCTGCGGCTGATGAAACCCGCTCGCAAACCCCACTGGCTTACAATTGTTCGCCACAGCCTAAGCAAACACAACCGCCCCACATGGCAGAAATTCGTAGACCAAGCCTACTGGACAGCCAAGCTAGACGAATAACCCAAAACCACAAAACATCCCCAACGCCAACAAAGTCATAACCGCCAAAACCGTCCTCAAAGTCGACCCCGTCAAAAACGTCAACACCGTCCCCACCGTCAAAAAAAACCGGGGGCGCAAACACCTATGCGCCCCCAGCAATAACTTTAATCCGCCAGCTAATATTGCCTCACTGACCCAAAAACCAATCCGGCCCCGTTAGCCCTTTTCCGGCAGATAAACAATAATGCTATCCAGCTCAACTTGCAACGGATCCATGGAGTACAGCAGCGTATCCATTCCCGCTTCCAAGGCAAATTCATCCCCGAACTGGCGAGTGAGCACTTCCCCCAGAACACTGATAAACTCTGTCATTCCTTCTTTCATGAATTCGCGGGCTTTCTCCATTGCTTGGGTGTTAGCCTCTTCAACGCGGGCCATAAACAGGGTTTCCCAATTTTTGGGGAGGTAATTGTAGATTTCCTCGCCCGTGTGCAGCGAGCGTTCATTTTTGTGCAACGGCTTATGAAAGGCTTTTGCCTCCTCAGAGTCTTCCGCCAGTACACGGCCGCTTGCCGTTTGCAGATGGCAGACGAAGCGGGTGCCGTAATTGCCGGCAGCAACGCATAGGATTGAGGGCTGAATATCTTCGGGCATTTCACGCACGGCTTCCAGAAACTCCTGCGGGAGAAAAACCCGGTGGTAGGTTGCCAGCACGGGTTCTGCAATGCCTACCCGTGTAACAAAGCCCGTACGGCCGCCGTTGTCTT
>DAIOTT010000156.1:0-8163 GCA_036751885.1 Candidatus Sumerlaeota bacterium | reverse complement strand
ACCTGATTCAAACGCTGGACAGCATTAAAGATCACCACGGCCCTGTACTGCTACACGTTATCACCCAAAAAGGGCGCGGGTACGAATTTGCCGAAAAAGACCCCATTAAGTACCACGCTGCCGCCAACATGAAAATTGAAACCGGCGTCATGAAAAAAAGCGCCGGCCCACCAGCCTTAACAAAAGTCTTCGGAGAAGCATTGGTGGAGGAGTGTCGCCGCGACTCCCGCATTGTGGGCATTACCGCTGCCATGGATTCCGGCACCGGTCTCAATATTTTGGCCAAGCACTTCCCAGAGCGCTTTTACGACGTCGGCATTGCCGAAGAGAACGGCGTTACCATGGCTGCTGGCATGGCTTGCGAAGGCCTCAAGCCTGTTGTGGCCATTTACTCAACCTTCTTGCAGCGGGCTATTGACCAAATCATCCACGATGTTGCCCTTCAGGATTTAAACGTTTTCTTCGTCATGGATCGCGGCGGCCTTGTGGGTGCCGATGGGCCCACACACCACGGCGTGTTTGATCTTTCCTACCTTCGTATGATTCCCAACTTAGTCGTGATGGCCTCCAAAGACGAAGTTGAATTGCGCAACATGCTGCACACGGGCCTCCAATACAATGGCGCAATCGCCCTTCGCTACCCGCGTGGTTCCAGCTTGGGCCTTGAAATGCCTACGGAACCCATTGCCTTGGAAATCGGCAAAGGCGAGCTTCTGCAAATAGGCAAAACAGTTGCCCTTATCGGCATCGGGAAAATGGTCGGTATTTTGGAAGAAAGCGCTAAACAGCTCGAAGAAAAACTCGGCGCTCCGGTAACGGTGATCAACGCCCGCTTCGTAAAACCGTTAGACGAAGCACTCATCTTAACCGCAGCCCGCGAGCATGAACTTGTTGTTACTGCTGAAGACAACACAATCGCCGGCGGCTTCGGCTCTGCCGTGGTGGAACTCCTTGCCCGCGAAGGAATCAAAACCGACACTCTGGTTTGCGGCATTCCCGACCGCTTTGTAGATCACGGCACGCCGGAAGAGCTTTTCGACGAAATTGGCCTCAGCGCGGATAAAATTGTTGAACGAGTTATGGCTGCGTTGCCGAACTCTCATATCAACTAAGTTTAGCACTCCCTCAAAATTCCTCTTGCATTCTTCAACAAGCTGCTTAGTGTCCCCACCAACATTTCACTATTTCCAGAAACGGAGGGCACCTAAATGAACAAGCAGCAATACTACCAGCGACCGTCATTTTCTGACGTCAGTGTCCCTCTAAGTCCGTCAGGTGTTTCTGTTGATCTGCCATACTGGCGAATGCTCCGCATCATGCAAAGTGCTAATCAAGCCTAAAGCAAAGCCAAACGCAGGCTATTTTTTTCCTGCTCCATAACCACCTCTACATCTTTACCCTATATCGTGCACAATATTACTTCGTGCAGGCTTTCGGCTCTTGAATACAGCTTTCAAGTGTTCGGTTGCCTGTGTTTCTGCAACGGTTTCACCTTACGAAAGCCAAATCCGGAATGGCTTGAAAAGGGGAAACGTTGGCACCCTTTTAACCTTTCACCTAGGAGATCCGTGAAAAATGAACACTAAACTAAATGGCAAAGTTTTGTTGGATGCAGGCTGGAAAACCGGCCCTGCAATCGGCGAAGCAATGGCCCTTGCAAACACATGGATAACTTCAACGGCAATAACTGCTGAGGAAGCCCTTGAAAAATTAGAGGCGATTCGCATGAACCCCAAACAGCATTTGGCTGATACTGAGTTGAACTCCCTTGCCACAAAGCTGATGAACCATGTCCCTCGACCTAGCATCATGGACGAGCCTGTCCCCTACGAAGTTTGGGGTGCCGAGGGTATTCAAAAGGAGGCGCTTGCTCAGCTGCACACCAGTTGCCGGTTGCCTGTAGCGGTGCGCGGCGCCCAAATGCCCGATGGGCACGTGGGGTACGGCTTGCCAATCGGCGGTGTATTAGCTACGCGCAACGCGGTAATCCCCTATGCTGTTGGCGTGGATATTTCCTGCCGCATGCACCTAACAATTACAAACCTGCCGGGAGATCGCCTTAGCGGCATGAACCAAAAACTCATCAACGCCCTGAAAGAAGAAACAGCCTTCGGCATGGGGTGTCGCTTCACCGGTGCAGAACGGCGAGATCACGCGGTGATGGAGGATGCCGATTGGGCAAACCTTCCACGCTGCGCAACAAAGGATAAAGCTTGGTCGCAGCTTGGCAGCTCTGGCTCCGGCAACCACTTTGTTGAGTGGGGCGTAGTGGAAGTTCCCGAGGGGGACGCCAGCCATGAGTTGGGTGTCCCTGCGGGCGACTACGTGTCCCTCATGAGCCACTCCGGCTCCAGAGGGACAGGCGCCTCTATTGCGGATTATTTCTGCAATCTGGCGGCAAACCTTTCTCCTGATCTGCCTCGCGAGGCCAAGCACCTTGGCTGGCTTGATCTTGATTCCGCTGCAGGTCAGGAGTATTGGCTCGCCATGAATCTAGCAGGGCGTTATGCCGTTGCCAATCACGAGTGCATTCACCAACACGTGCTGAAAAATGCCGGGTTGAAATCCCTCAGTGTGGTGCAAAACCACCACAACTTTGCCTGGAAGGAAACCTACAATGGTGAAGAGCTCATCGTGCACCGCAAAGGTGCAACCCCTGCTGGCTTGGGCGTTCTGGGCGTAATCCCTGGCTCCATGGCAGACCCCGCGTTTATGGTGAAAGGCAAAGGAAACGAGCGTTCGCTAAACTCCGCCAGCCACGGAGCAGGCCGCAATTATGGCCGCAAACAAGCGCTCAAAACTTTCACCAAAAGCCAAATGAAAACGCTGCTGCAAGAACGCGGCGTGGAACTCCTCGGCGGCGGAGTAGATGAAAGCCCCATGGTGTACAAACCCATCCGCGAAGTTATGGCAGCCCAGGCCGATCTTGTGGATGTGCTGGCAACCTTCCACCCAAAAATCGTCCTGATGTCCAACGACTAAGCCGCCTTCATCTCATTGACACCCCATCATGAACATGATGGGGTGTCCCTGTATTTTGGAAGAAGGTTGAAGGATAATGAGTTCCCTGCGGCTCTTCATTGTAATTTCGCCATTATTGTTTATGTTCTGCCTGATTCCGAATAAATCAGAGTCTAGTGATTGTCATCCACGTGCAATGAATAGTAGAATGAATGCAGATATGCGCACCACGGCTGCTAAACTAAATACCTACTACAGTAAGTATGGCTCACTTCCCAAACCTGATTCCAACGGAACCCTCCCTCAAATATTCATAGAGTCTCACTTGATAACTCAAGAAGGCAGCAATTCTATAGGGACAGATACGTACAAGACTCATAGAGTTATTAAGGCGTGGGATTCTAGGGATTGGTTTTTTTATATATTTTTTTTGGATTATGGGTTTGCAGCATTGTATGGTCAATTCTTAGAATAAAAGTAGATTCACTTACTGATCTTGAAAAGTATGGAGTTCGAGTCATATTTTACGGCTCATTTGTACTTTTTCTAGTTGCGCTATCTGCGCCAAATTTTGGCTGTGCTCCTCCCTCATTCGCGAGAAGACCCCTAAGCCCCAACGACCCCATTAACTTTGGCTTCGCCACGGCGAATGATTTATTTGTGCTTCAAAGCAACGGCCCAAATGGAGTGCAGGATTTCCGTAACCTCGGCGAGCTTTTGGCAATAGCAGCGAGCGTCGAAGAAGCAGAAAAACATTTCGCCGTGCACTCATACGATCCTACAAACGGGAGCCTAAGCAGCGGGGATTTGTTCCGCGTATCTAAGGCTGCATTGAATTAAAGCTGAACGATTCGTTCTTTGTTCAGTCGTGAAAGCTAAAATACAATTCAGCCACGGAAGAAACATTCCGTGGCTCAATTTGTTTCCTTGTTCATTTACGCATAAGCTTGGCGCTAAGCCTTTAGATTGCGGGTTCGTCTTCGTCTTCCTCATCATCCACAGCACCCAGCATTTTAATGCGTAAGTCCTCCGGGTAGTGAGCCCGTTCTAGGGCAACTTCACCATCAATCTTTTTGTTCTTGTACAAATTGAACAGGTAGTCGTCCATACAGATCATCCCCTGCTTCATGCTTGTTTGAATGGTAGAGATAATCCGGTTTGTTTTGGCCTCGCGAATTAAGTTTTGCACCGCAGGGATGCAATGCAGAATTTCGTAGGCTGCTACGCGGCCCTTACCTTCAAGGCGGGGGAGAAGGGTTTGGGCGATAATGGTTTTCAACGCCACGGCCAGAACCGAGCGAATTTGCTCCTGCTGGCTGTGGGGGAACGCATCGATAATCCGGTCGATTGTAGCGGAGGCTGAAATCGTGTGAAGCGTTCCAAAAACCAAGTGACCGGTTTCCGCGGCGGTAAGGGCGGCTTCCATGGTTTCCAAATCTCGCATTTCCCCCACTAGAATTACGTCCGGATCCTGACGAAGGGCGCCGCGCAGGGCGTAGCTAAAGCTTGGCGTATCTACGTGAACCTCCCGTTGAGTCATGATTGATTTTTTGTGGGGGTGGGTGTATTCAATGGGGTCTTCAATGGTAATAATGTGGGCAAAGCGATTTTCGTTAATGTAATCAATCAACGTGGCTAGCGTGGTTGTTTTTCCGGAGCCAGTGGGGCCGGTGATCACACACATGCCGCGGTGAGCGTGAAGCAGTTCAACGATGGAGGCTTTGGGAAGGCCCAGAACATCAAAAGGGAGCAGCTTGCTTGGGATTAGCCGCATCACAATACCAATGGTACCACGGGCTTTCATAACGTTTACGCGAAAACGTGCTTGCTCTGAGTAAGAATAGGCAAAGTCAGCGCTGCCGTGCTCTTGCAGCATTTGCTGGTAACGGGGTGGGGTAATTTCACGCATTAGGCGCTCATTATCATCAGCCGTTAGAACATCGGGATCCACAACGTCAAGCCCGCCACCAACTCGCATCACGGGGGCCTTTCCAGTTCTAAGATGCAAGTCGGCGGCATTGCGCGAGACCATGATCTTCAGCATTTCATTCATATCCATCATGGCTGGGGGCCTCCTTCGTTTGAGGGGAAAGTAATCTACAAAGAATCTTAGGGTAATCTTAGGGTAAGAGCGCAACTAAAGCGTTCAGTTCAGGATGAAATATTTTCCTGAATGGGCAGTAATGCCTACCGTAAAACCCAGAGGGAATCGCCGGGAGGATCAAAGATCGTTTGAATTCCCACAACGGGCCGTTCCGTAAATTCGCCGCCGCTGATCTGCGCCCCGCTTTCACCCCCGATCAGGCTGTAATGCATAGAATCTTTGGCGTCTACAATCCCCCCCATGCTTAGCCCGCCGGCAACATTCTGCCCAGAGGGAGCATCAAACGCCTCAGTGGTTTGCAGGGCTACCGACGGGGAAATCAGGGCAATCAGGGTGAAAAACACTAGGTACGGCATCAGCGTGCGACTTTCAAATAAGCATAATTGATCTAAATAGTTAGCGTGGCACTCACGCGTTGCGCATTCATGAATGCTTTAATTCCCTTGACGAGACAAGGGATAATGGAGTTTGTTCCTGCTCCTGATTTTTATTCTTCCTTCGGATTAAGGTGGTGATGTACAAATGGCTAAAATCGTTGTCGACGATGAAGAACCAATAGATAAAGCCCTCAAGCGGTTCAAAAAAGAGTGCCAAAAAGCCGGAATCACCGCTGAAGTTCGCAAACGCGAATTCCACGAAAAACCCTCCGTAAAGCGTAAACGCAAGCGCGAAGCGGCAGAACGCAAAGCACGCCGCCGGATGCTGAAAATGAAGCGCCGCATTGATAACATGTAATTTATCCCTTTTTGGCTTGGCCGTAACGGCCTAGGCATGAGAATCAAAACCTCAGAGTTCTTCAGATTGAAGCACTCTGAGGTTTTTTTACTTTTTAGTCCTATTTTTTGAACCTATTAATCAATCCTTCACAGAAATCTACCCATGCGCATCGTTCACATCTGCCAACGAGACGACCCCCGCGAGGGCGGCGCTTACCGCGTTCCGCTTGAGTTTATGGCCTGCCAACGAGCTGTGGGCATTGATTCTCATATTCTGTACCTGTACGGCGCAAAAGGCCCCTCAGCCCAGCAATTTGGCGAACGAGCTCATTACCTAAGCATTCAAAGCCCTAAGAAGATTTGGCAGTTATTTCGGCTCATCAAAACCCTCAAACGCCTAAAGCCCAATATTGTTCACGATCATCAGCCGGTACTGTGGTCCACACTTCTAACCTGCGTTCACCCGAAATGGAAACTGGTTACGCATGCCCACACCGGTGCTGGCGTACGCTCCTTCGGCTGGAAAACCCGGCTCACCCAGCTTTTGCAGCGTCGATCCACGGATTTACTCGTTTGCATCAGCGCCGATACACAACAAAGTTGGGTGCAATCCGGTGATTTTCAGAAATCGCAGACCGCTGTCGTAATGAACGGGGTAAACCGGAAAGACTATTCTCCCCCAACTAAAGATGAACAGCGGCTTGCCCGCGAGCAGTTTGGCCTTCCTGAACAGGCCGTGGTTGTGGGGTTTGTGGGGAGGCTTCATAACGTGATGAAAGGCGCTGACGATTTGGTAAAGGCCGCAGCCTATATGCCGGAAAATACAGTCATCCTGATTGTGGGTGCTGGGCCTGATGAAAAAAGCCTTAGGGATTTGGCGAAATCCCTTAACGTAGAAAAGCGCGTGGTATTTACCGGTTTAGTTGCCAAACCCAGAACGGCGTATTGTGCATTGAACGTTTTTTGCCTGACGTCGCACTTCGAGAATTTTGGCTTAGTCGTAGCAGAAGCAATGGCTTGCGGGCTGCCAACCGTGCGGTTTGCCTGCCCGGGCGGCGTGAACGACTTCCACACGCCAGAGGTGGGGTGGATTGTTCCTAACCGGGAGCCCAAGGCCCTCGCTGAAGCCGTGCTCACTGCCCACGCCGAATGGCAAAGCCCCGAGGCAAGCTCAGCCCGGCGACTTGCGGTGGAAAAGCTGCTTTCAACCCGCCTAAGCTGGGAAGCAAACTCCGCCGAGTTGGTTTACCTTTACCAAACATTACTCAAAAAAACCTAAAGTGAATGCCAAAATACCTGAGGGTTTTCTATTGAAAAGTACACTTGCCAATCATTCTTTACTCGCACAACTCTGCGAACCACAACCGCTTCCCGCTTATTGCGTTTCTCTGTTTCAGCCGTAAATTTTACTGCAGTTCAACATCAAACAGCGGGAAAGGCTCGCCCATGAGCTTGCGCTCCACAAAAAAATCCATTAGCACATCCGGCTTAAACTCCTCAAACCATTCGCTAGAGATTGGCAATTCCCTGTGGTGGATAAACACCACTTCCTGAAATTCATGCTTCAACAACGGCGGCCAATACTCGGCGAAAGAATCACCCACCAGCACACAACGTTTGTGGGGCGTTGCAGGATCAGCGTTCCAAGAATACGTGGTGTACCCCCCTTGATCGTAGGGTTTACCCCAAGTTTTCCAAAAATGTGAAACCGAGCCTTCAGGGAGTTGATCAGGAAACTGGTAAACCGCTTGGTTCTGCTCATGATAGGGAAATTGCGGGTAAACGTTTTGTTCCTTATAGGCCGTAAATATGCCCATAAACCGAATAAGATCAGGAAGCTCATCATAACTTAGCTCCGGAAAATCTGCCGGGATTATAGGCCGGTAGTACCGTGTGGATCGGGCATTTAGGTTGTTGTAAACGGCGTTTAAGCCAACAAGTGCACCAGCGGTTTTCCAGTGGCTATCGGCGTAAAAGTAGAGTTGCTGAACTGCTTTTGCCTCCTGCAGGGATTTCCGCAAATCCGGCATTACGTTGCTTACCCAAGGCTCGCTTTGGGTAAGCAATTGATCCAAACGACTTTTCTCATGCAGGGGCTTTACCCAAGCGGGCAAGTGTTCTCGGTAAACCGTCGCCTTGCTTGGTGCAACAACACGAACATAATCGGCCCCTACCGAGCGGCACAGCTCTAAGCGCAGCTTCATTTGAGCCGTATGTGTGTTGATTTGCTTGCTTGTAAGCGGTTCAATATTTTGCGCATACTCTAGCCCCAACTGGCGGTTCATAAACTTCCATCCGTTTTGCCCAAACAGAACGCCGTTTTGATTTGTATGCAGAATGTGGTACTCCAGCAAACCGTGTATTAACAAAAGGGAACCCCGA
>DAIOTT010000155.1:0-8176 GCA_036751885.1 Candidatus Sumerlaeota bacterium | reverse complement strand
TTTTGCGGGGGAAGACTTTTGAATTTTCACTCAAACAGTTGTTACTTTTAGGGAAGATTATTTATTCAGCGTTTTCCAATCCAAGACAGAAGTTGGTGCCGGTGTATCATCATCCAAAATGGTAAGGCTTAAAGGCGCAACGGAAACGGAATCGTAAAATAGATCACTCGTTGTTGTGGGGAATGAAATTGAAATCACCTGATCGGGTTCAATGTCATTATCATTGATCGCTGAAACGGTAATCGTTTGCTGTACGCTCCAGAGCGATTCACCTGCACCGGGTGTTGAGCCCTCGGGTAGAAACGTCCAAGATGACGGCACAAAACTTACCGCAGTCGGGTCGCTTGCGGTAAAGTCTATTGTAACCGGATCCGTAGGGCTGGAAGTTAGTTCTACAGTGAATGTGGTGCTGGTAATGCCGGTGTTCTCATTGATTGTAGCTAACACAGGCCCTGTTGTAACAATGCTGGGAAGTTCCTCCAAGAAGGCAACATCATCCAAGAACCAACGGGCGCCCAGCAGGTTTGTTTGTGCAGCAGGTACACGGGAACGACGGTACCCAATTTGCAGCGACACAACGGCTGTGGCATCAACATTTTGTGTGGCAAAGATTTCATTGAAAATGGGGTCTACTTTAAATTGCGTCGGCACGGTTTCATTAATCCGAACAATATAAGCATCTGGCGTATTGGTAAGCTGCAACCCGTTCAACGAGGTGCCAGTTGCATCCCATGGGCCCACGCTGGAATTATTTGCTCCGTCGGTAAGGGAAACAACCACGCCTGCATCGGTAATGTTAGACCAGTTTGGTTGGGGTGAATCCAGCCAGGCAACGAAGCGAACATATTTGTAAGGGGTTGAATCAAATGTACCGCTAGAGCGAGCCAAATTATAGCCTGCAAACTGAAGTGTTTGAGGCTCGCCAAGGCTGTTAGTGGTTAAGCGGTCCGAAAATTGAACCGCGCTGAACGGCTGATTCACATCCATGGGGTCAGCAAGTTCACCTAGGCGGAATACTGTGTTCGATGCGTTTGTGGGATCAGCAACGATTGCCGCTTCCAAGGATGCAAAGCCGAGGGGAAAAACATCTCGCGTGCGATAGGCAAGCCCTAACCCAAGATCTCCGGCGGTGGATCCCACCCAGGCACCGGGGCCAAAGCCCTCGGCAATTGGGTTTGCATCTTGAAAATCATCCACTAAAAAATCAGCCGCAACGGCAGGGTTTGATGCACCCACACCCACAAATACCGCTGCTAGAATTGCAAATTTCTGCACACTACTCATAACGTTCACCTCAAATTATTGACGAAAAAATAACTTACGACTAACAAACTAGGCTTCAAAAACGCTCTCGTCTAGTGAAATGTTGCACTTTGATTGGCGCAAAGAATTCATTTGCTTTTGGTTTTCTTTGCAAATCCGATTATTTGAGTTGCCCTTACGCAATTCATAAATCTTGTTGAATGATACAAAATGTATCACTACTTGTTTCAATCAGAATGCTTTACAAGAGTATTTTGGATCAAACGATGCAAACTATTGTTTGATCTGATCTGATTATTATTAAGAGAGAACTCTATCATGGAAAACCTCGGCGAGGAAAAACAAAGCTCCCTCAATATAAATGAATTTACAATCATGAAGGGATTTCGGCTTTACCGTGAGCATGTTGCGGATAACTTCATTCACCAACGGATTTGGCATAAGTTAAAAAAAACACACCTTACATTGCTCATTGCGTTGATAATACTGATTTTGATCCAAACGCTTATAGGCTATTTCACTTTATCAGGTGGGCCAACATCTGCATGGCAATGGTTTAACATTGTCTTCAGTCTAGTATTCAGCCTTTTTTATCTGCTCGCGTATTTGTTTCTTCCCTATGTTTATACAAAAAGATGCGTGGGTTGGATTTGGAATGAAGATTCACTCCTAAAAACAACACCGGTAAGTAATGAAACATTATTCATGGGGATAATGACGCCGCTCATTCATACCATTTTTTTAATGATTTTTGTAAGCGTTGTGCTGAGTTTGCCGAACTCGATTTTTTCTTTCCTATCACTCGCAGGTCAAAATGAATTAGGAACTGTTGAAATTTTAGGTACTACTTTACTCACAATCATCATCATCCCGTTTCAAATTTTTTCAGCATCTGTTATCACAATTATTGTTTTCATTACAGCAGCCTATAAAACACTTTTCTTGCCCGGCGTTTTACTACCTAATACTTCGTACACGATTTGGTCTTATATTCAAGTTTATCTCTATTTAGTATTTCTTTACTTTTTACTTGCTTGCTGCATGGGTTTACTATCCATTCCATTTTCATTTTTGTTGATTTCAAATCAACCGAACATGACAAGTTATTATATATTTTTCCAAATGTTTATCTCAATTATCATTGGCGGATTTGTGTTTTCCTTGTTTGCATTTTATATGTTTAAGAATTTTATTTGGAAAAAAGATTTTGGTGTACTGAGGGATTTTTTGAATGAATCCCGCTCTGTATAATTGAAACTCCCGTATATTGTATGCGTTTGTGCCTGAGGTTTTTGTTAATGCATTTATTCACCTTAGGGCGTATAGGTTAGTCGCTTCTTAGTTCAAGCTGCTGGTTCATGATTTTTCCCCATTATTAGCACTAAGGGTGAATGCCTAAATTCCTGACCGTAAACTGCCGACTATCATAATTGGCAATCACTCTAGCCTTGCGGTGCCATTAGGAATGTGTTTGCGTCGCGAACCTTAAGAATTTGGCTTTCCTAAGTTGCCTTTGGTATGCCAAATCCATTTCGCTAATTTGGTTTTTGTTATGATGCGTAAAAAGTTAATTGCTTTTCATGTTTTGCTGGCGTCGTTTTTCGCCCCGATTGCCCTGATGTTTCTGCTTACAGGAGCGCTCTACACCGTTCAATTGAAGGGCACGTACAAGATATCCACCCGAGAAGTCGTTGTGGAACAGCCCGTAGCAGACGAGCTTTCCGCTTTTGTGGCCCTTGTGGAAAAGGAATTAGGCTCCACGCCTGCACCAAGCGGCAGTGTTTCGCTGAAGGGTTCAGGGAGCAGTGCAGAACTCAACTGGGGCGGCGCAAACCGCGAGGTGCTGCTTACTGCAACTAGCAACCCGCTGGTTTATGAAATGACTGTTCGCGACACAACAATACACCGCCGCATGGTGAATTTGCACAAAGCAAAAGGGAGCACTTTTTCTAAGGGAATTTCCATTCTGTGGTCGGTGGGCTTGTTTGGCATGTTCGCCTCCGGGTTTGCGATGGCATGGAGCGTTGAAAAATACCGCAAGCTTGCGGCAATTGCCACCGTTTCAGGGCTGCTTACGTTTTTGATTTATGTTTATATTGCTTGATTCCAAATCCGCAATAAATTGATTCAAATCATGTATTTCGTTTGCACCAAGCTTCCCAATCGTTTCGCAACAACTCGTGCACTAGGCATTCACAAGCACCGAAATGCCTTTGATCAATTGGTTTGAAGCCGAAACGTTGATAAAATCTGTGGGCTTTTGTATTGGCCGAAAGGGGATCAATTAAAACCGTATGAACTGATTGATCAGCGAAACACAACTGTATTGCCTGCTTCATAATTTCAGTGCCAAAGCCCTGATTCAGATTATTTTCTTCGCCAATCCAAATGTCAATCGCTCGGAATCCCAGCCCAATTGTTCCCCAGTATTGTTCTTTTTCGAAATGCGGGTCTATTATTTCAACATAACCAATCGGTAACCCATTGCGTTCGGCGATGAATTGCCTTCGCCAGTCGTAATGAACGCCAAGTTCAACTTCCCAAAGCCAATCATCATTAGGATCTGATGCGATAACATGGGGTTGTTGATCCCAAAACTGCAATATTGCTAGATCATTATATGATGCAATTCGCAGTGTTATCATCTTATTTCTGGCCTCTGATCCTAATGATGATTGGCAATACAAGTGCTTTGTACATTGTTTGTGGCCCTAACGAGCGTTGAAAACCTTTTGTAATACTTGCGTTGCAGGTTTGCCTTGAAAGGTAAAGCTGCCTTCCCCGCGGCGGGGAAGCTGACCGAGTTTGTTGCAGGGGTTTACGTGGTATTTCCACCAATAAAGGCCTTGCAACCAGGGTTGATCCTTCAATACATCCAGCGTAACTTGGTAGCATCGGGCTTGAAAATCAGGATCGATTGCGCCTCTTCCTTCCCATTCCCAAGGGCTTTCTGCGGCACAGGTGGTGGATTTGTAGCCGATTTCCGTGAAGATTACGGGGCGGTTCGTTTTTTCTGCGAGTGTTTTTAGCATCGCTAAATGGGGCTGCCAACCGGCCCGCAGTTCCTCGTTGCTGGGGAGTTCTTCATCGGCAATCGGAAAGTAGGCTTGCACACCGATTGCATCTAAATCGTCCCAAAACGTGATTCCCTCAACTTCTTGGTACCAGTTGGCGCTGTAGATGAGCTTGCCGGAATAGACGGCGCGAATTTGCTTGATTAGACCGCGCCAGTAATCGGGTCGATTGGTGGAAATCAACGTCATTTCTGCGCCTATGCTATACCACTCCATGTTGCCTTGCTCGGCAAGGCGCGCATAATGCAGGGCGTAATCGGTGTAGGATTGCTCAAAAATTGCCCAATCGGCTTCGCTTTCAAACCAAATATCGCCCAGCCAAACGCTGTCGCCGTTGGCATTGGTATTTTTACGGAGCCAAATATGGGGGCGCAGCATTACACGAAGGCCGTTTGCCTGGGCCTGTTGAGTGTAAGCGAGCAAGCCTTCGTCTGATTCGCCCCACCAGCGGCTTTCCGGGTTTCCGCGGCTTCCGGTTCTGGTGAGAACTTGGGGTTGATCAATTCCGTTCATCCAGCCGAAGGGGTTCAGGGAAATATGCGTGGCACCTAAACTGACAAGTTCATTTGCATGGCAGAACAACAGGGCCGGCCCCCCTTCCACGCAAATCCCTTTATGGAAATCGCTGGCACGCTGAACCAACACTTGGCTGGTTGGTGAATCTTTAAACGAGGGTTGCTGCGCTTGGCAAAGACTCAAGCTAAACCCAATATTGGCAACGATTAAACCGAGGACTTGGCGTTTGTTTTGAAGGGAAAAACGGGGCATAATCGGTTCTCTGGCGGAGTGTGTTATTACTAACAAGGGCAAAACTTGTGCAAGGTTTACCCGATGAAATTTAAGGTCGAGGGGTAATTCTAAGAGGCTAAAAAAATTCTCCTGTTCGCTCTAAGGAAATTCCCGGTTTTATGCTTGGCATGTTCCCAAAATCGTGGCACTTCACCTGCCAGCAGTTTACTAGGAGTACCGAATGCCCAACGAATCCCATGAATCAAAGAAAGTTACTGGAATTAAGAAAGTTCTTATCCTTGGGAGTTCAGCCCTAAAAATTGGTGAAGCGGGCGAGTTTGATTACTCTGGCAGCCAGGCAATCAAGGCTCTTCGAGAAGAGGGAATCAAGACGATTGTCATAAATCCCAACGTTGCAACGATTCAAACGTCCGATTACTTGGCCGATGAAGTGTACTTTTTACCGGTAACACCGTACTTTGTGGAAAAGGTGCTTGCAAAGGAAAAGCCTGAGGGAATCTTACTCGGCTTTGGGGGGCAAACGGCGCTAAACTGCGGCTTAGCGTTGGATCGCACAGGCGTGTTGAAAGAGCACAATTGCCGTGTAATGGGAACCAGCATTAAAGCGATTGAAGACACAGAAGACCGCGACCTGTTTGCAAAGCGGTTGGCAGAGATTGACGTGCTTGTGCCGCGCAGCAAAGCGGCGGAATCCGTGAAGGCAGCTTTGGAAATTGCCGAAGACCTCAATTACCCCGTTATGGTGCGCATTGCCTACGCGCTTGGCGGTTTAGGTTCTGGTGTATGCCGCACCCCTGAAGCCCTGAGAGATAAAGTGGAAATGGCACTTACTCACACTCACCAAGTATTGGTGGAAGAGTACCTTGAGGGCTGGAAGGAAGTTGAATACGAGGTTGTTCGCGACTCCGAGGACAACTGTATTACCGTGTGTAACATGGAGAACTTTGATCCCCTGGGCATTCACACCGGGGAATCAATTGTTGTGGCGCCCAGTCAAACATTGACCGATCACGAGTACCACATGCTGCGGGAAATTGCGATTCGCACTATTCGCCACTTGGGCATTGTGGGCGAATGTAACATTCAATACGCCTTGAACCCCAGAAGCCACGAGTACCGTGTGATTGAAGTGAACGCGCGCCTAAGCCGTTCCTCTGCCCTAGCGTCCAAAGCCACCGGTTACCCGTTGGCATTTGTGGCAACAAAACTTTCCCTTGGGTACAGTTTGTACGAGTTGCCTAATTCCATCACAAAAATCACCAAAGCCTTTTTTGAGCCCGCGCTGGATTACGTGGTTGTGAAGTTTCCCCGCTGGGATTTGAAGAAGTTTCAAAATGTATCGCGCAAGCTTGGCAGCAGCATGAAATCCGTCGGCGAAGTCATGGCAATTGGCCGCAACTTTGAAGAAGCCCTACAAAAAGCGGTGCGCATGCTGGAAATTGGCGCCCGTGGTGTAGTTTGCAACGAAGGCTTTAACTTCACCGATTTAGCTCAGTCCATTGCACAGCCTACGGATAAACGCCTTTTTGCCATTAGCCAGGGCCTTGCGGCAGGCATTACGGTTAATGAAATTTACCGCACCGCGTTTGTTGATAAGTGGTTTTTGTACAAAGTAAAACACTTGGTGGATTTGGCCAAACAACTAGGAACGTTTGCCGGAAAAACTTTGCCGACTCCCCTACTGAAAGAGGCTAAGCAATTCGGTTTTTCAGACGATCAAATTGCCTACTGCATCAAGAAAACAGAAGAGGATGTGTACCAACTTCGTCAAGATGCAGGCCTTCACCCCTGCGTGAAACAAATCGATACACTGGGCGCTGAATACCCTGCCCAAACAAACTACCTGTACCTAACCTACAACGGCGTTGAAGATGATATTGAGTTCAAAGAGTACAACTCGGTATTAATTCTTGGTTCCGGAGCCTACCGTATTGGCTGCTCGGTGGAGTTTGATTGGTGCGCGGTAAACGCTGGAATTACCCTGCGCAAGCTTGGCTATTCTACTGTAATGCTGAATTACAATCCGGAAACCGTAAGCACGGATTACGATGAATTTGAAAAACTCTTTTTCGATGAAATCAGCCACGAATCTGTTCGGGAGATTTACGCCAAGATCAACCCAATCGGCGTTGTAATTTCCGTGGGTGGGCAAATCCCTAACAACCTTGCCAACAAGCTGAAAAAATCCGGCCTCAACGTTCTAGGTACAACACCCGAGAATATTGATAAAGCAGAAAACCGCCAAGTGTTCTCTGCAACGCTGGACAAATTGGGGATCGATCAACCGCAATGGGCGGAACTCACCTCTGTTGAGGAAGCACGGGACTTTGCCAAGAACGTTGGTTATCCGGTTCTTGTACGCCCGTCTTACGTTCTCAGCGGCGCCGCAATGGCAGTTGCCACTAATGATGTAGAACTTGAACGGTTCCTAAAAGCAGCGGCGAATCTTTCAACGGAATACCCCACCGTAGTCAGCAAGTTCTTGATCAACGCAAAGGAAATTGAGTTTGATGCTGTTGCGCGCAAGGGCGAGATTATGACGTATGCGATTTCCGAACATGTGGAAAACGCGGGCGTTCACTCTGGCGATGCAACGCTTGTTCTTCCGCCGCAGCGTACGTACTTGGAAACAATTCGCCAAATTCGCGATATTGCCAACAAAATCGCCGGCGAGCTTCAAATTGATGGTCCCTTCAACATTCAGTTCATTGCGAAAAACAATGAGGTGAAGGTGATTGAATGTAATGTACGCGCAAGCCGCAGCTTCCCCTTTGTATCGAAAATTCTGAACCAGAACTTTATCGATCTTGCCATGCGTGTAATCATGGGTAAATACGTGGAGAAAACGGATAATTATTTGTTCGATCTGAACCACGTGGGTGTAAAGGCTTCGCAGTTTAGCTTTACCCGTTTGGAAGGCGCCGACCCAACCCTTGGGGTGGAAATGGCCTCCACCGGTGAGGTGGGCTGCTTTGGGAAAGACTTCGCAGAAGCTTACCTCAAGGCGCTGATCTCCGTTGGGTACCGATTGCCAATCAAGAGCATCCTGTTGTCCTCCGGCCCTCTTGAATCTCAGGCGGAAATGCTGG
>DAIOTT010000154.1:6442-8207 GCA_036751885.1 Candidatus Sumerlaeota bacterium | reverse complement strand
TGCAGTATGTAACGTGTCACGATAACTTGTCCCTTTGGGATAAGATTGTGTATTCCTCGCCCGGTGCAACGCAGCAGGAAATTGTGCGAATGAATGAGTTGTCCCTCGGGATTTTGGCGGTTTCTCAAGGGAAAATGTTCCTCCACGCCGGCTCGGAGTTTGGCTATGAAAAACAAATGGAGCACAACAGTTACAACAAGCCAGATAGTGTGAACTCAATCAAGTGGGGACTTCGCGAAGCGAATGCGGGTATGGAAGCCTTTGTTCGCCATATGATTGAACTTCGCAAGGCTCACCCAATCTTCCGCCTTACAACGAAGAAAGCCGTTGAAGAGCGGCTGCGCTTTTTGCCAGAGCCTGCCGGTAATTCAGATGTAATTGTTATGGCGATGAAGGGGGAAGGGTTGGAAGGCGAAACGTGGAATCAGGTGCTGGTAATCATCAATCCAAAAGTAGCCGGGGAGTTTGATCTGCTGCCGGGCAATTGGGTTCTTCAAGCAACCAATGTAAACCCGCAGCGCGTTGGCACTACCGTTAGCGGCAAGCTACAGTTAGAAGCAAAGGAAATGGTTGTTCTTTCCATTGCTAATTAAACAAACAACTTTCGGCTAGAAGCTGATTCAAAACCCAACGTGCTAGGTTGCGTTGCAGTTTCGGCTTTGGTCACACACGGATGTAAGTTCCCTTCAGCCCACACTTTACACAATATCATCCCCAAAAGGAGTTGTTTACAACCATGAAAAACACACCGATTTCCCTTTCACGGCGTCAGTTGCTAACGGGCTCCATAGCGACTGGCCTTGCGCTTGGTGTTTCCTCAATCATGGGATGTGCTGCGGGCAAAAAATCTGTAACCCATTCCCTGAAGCCATTCTCAAAAGCCCCGGGATTTTATCCGTTCACCGTGGGCGATATTACCGGCACTGTTCTCTCCGATGGAATTGTGCGTTTACCCCTTGAAGCCGTTGTGACAAATGCAAACCCCGAGGAAGTGAAGGCAATCTTGCAGGAGTACTTTCTCCCAACTGAGCAAGTGAACGCAGCCCTGAATACGGCGGTGCTCTCCGTAGGGGAAAAAAATATTCTGATCGATACTGGCTATGGTGATGAAGGATTAGCCTTCAACGGCTATCAAGAGGCACAACTGATTGCCGCGGGTTTAGCCCCGGAGCAAATCAATACGGTGTTTATTACCCACGCCCACCCGGACCATATGAGCGGGCTCATCAAGGCTGATGGAACGCCGCTTTACCCGAATGCTGAATTGGTGATCCATGAAAACGAATACAACTTTTGGAATGGTTCAGCCCGCGGCATTGCTCCGCTGGCGGGGGTTGTCAGCGGATTCAATTCAAACATTGTTCCCCTAAAGAACTCACTGAGAACCGTAAAGGGTGGTGATGAAATTGCCCCCGGCGTCAGCGTGTTCAATGCACCCGGGCATACGCCTGGGCACTCTTGTGTGATGCTTAGCAGCGGCAACGAGCAACTTTTGCTTACGGCGGATTTGGCGAACCACCATTTGCTTTTTTTGAAAAATCCGGACTACCACTTCAGCTTTGATTTTGAGCCCGAGTCGGCAGCCAAAACTCGCCGCGCGGTGTTGCAGCAAATCAGTGCGGAGCGCCTGCGAATTCTTGCGTTCCACTTCCCTTTCCCGGGCATTGGTTACGTTCGCGCTGATGGGGCAAGCAGCTATCAATTCATCCCGGAAGTGTGGGGCGCGTAACGTTTCGCCAGCTCAAAAATAAGTAAATCTGATTAA
>DAIOTT010000154.1:362-6432 GCA_036751885.1 Candidatus Sumerlaeota bacterium | reverse complement strand
CCGAGCGCAATGCCCGGTTCTATTTTTTGGTCAAGGGTTTCCTCGCTAAGGCTTAGCGAGTTCCGTAGGCAATTACCCGTTGTTCGCGGTAGATGCCAATGATGTTGACGTGCTCAATATCTGCATGGTGAAGCTCGTTGATTCCGCCGTTGTTCATGGCTTGACGAAGGGATTCATCTTCCCAAGTAAAGCTGATTACGGGTGAAATCGGCCAGATGCTGATGTGCTTTGTATGGGCACTGCCAGACTGGAGAGTTCCTTTTGCTTCACCGGTGTTTTTTTCATGCATTAAAGGCACTCGAGTTGATTCGTAGATGAAACCTTGAGGAGCAAGTACAGGAGCGTTTCCACTAAATCCCATACAGCCACAAAGAAACACCACTGCAACGATTGCGAGTGTTTTAGCAATCATGATTACTCACCACGCGCGATAGTTGTGTACTTTTGGTAAACACCAAGAATGTTGTCATATTGGTAGTCAACGTGGCGAATGTTAGAAATATTACCTTCTTGTGCTGCTGTTTGCAGGCTTGCATCGCCAATGGCAACCAAACCAAGGATGGAAATTGCACTTGATTCACCAGAACGAGTACCCACTTGACCAGTTGTTTGGTCAGGGAATAACGGCGCTTGGTGGCTTGTGTAAAGTATACCCATTGGTGGTTGTACCGGTGCACGAAGGCAGCCTGTAAGGAGTGTTGTTGCCATTAGTGCAACGGCAGCAGAAATCAACGTAATACGTTTCATTATTGAGAATCCTTTCTCAGAAAATTAGGATAATTCTTCACACGACTTCTAAGGAGTAGCAAGACATAAATTTCAGGATAAATTCAATTAATACAATTGTTTTCCGTTTTCGGATGCATTCCCCCAAGCGGGATGAAAGGCAATCGGCGCTGTTTTGCATCAGGGTGAAAATAGATCTCGACGCTGCTGCGCCCTCTGGTTCAGGTAATTGTGATTAAATTACATCTTTCTCAAGGCTGATTCATGAATCTTGGCCCCGTATTAGATAATCTTCTTAGCGCACCGGTGCTTTTTTTTGTGCTAGGAATGCTTGCGGTGTTCTTCCGCTCGGATCTGGAAGTCCCCCAACCGTTGCCAAAACTGTTTTCCCTGTACCTATTAATGGCAATTGGCTTTAAAGGAGGAGTGGAGCTAAATCATAGCGGGTTGAACGGCACTGTTCTCCTTACACTTGGCTGCGCCGTATTGCTGAGCTGTGTTGTCCCTATTTGGACGTATTTTCTCCTTCGCCCCAAAATCGGCCCCCACAACGCCGCTGCCTTGGCCGCAACCTATGGGTCCATCAGTGCGGTAACATTCATTGCGGCGGGCTCCTTTATTGAGCAAGCCGGCCTTCCGCCGTATAGCGGCTTTATGATTGCTGCCATGGCTTTGATGGAGAGCCCGGCCATTATTATTGGCGTGTTGTTGCTGAAAAGCACAACTTCCACGCCAGAGCAAAATACCAACTGGGGCGAACTGGTGCACGAGTCGTTCTTCAACGGCTCCGTTGTCATTCTCATGGGCAGCCTCATCATTGGGGGTATTACCGGGGAAAAGGGGATGAACGACATCAGCCCCCTAGTTTCGGGCTTGTTCAAAGGAGTGCTGTGTTTATTCCTGCTAGATATGGGGATTGTAGCCGCCCGGCGCCTCGGCGATTTAGCCCGCGCAGGCAAGTTTACCATTGGCTTTGCCATGATTGCCCCGCTGGTTCATGCGCTGCTGGGCATTGCTGTAGCCGGCATGATTGGCTTGGGCGCTAGCGATGCGCTGATGCTGGCCGTGCTGGCGGCTGGCGCCTCCTACATCGCAGTACCCGCCGCCATGCGCCTCTCCATTCCGGAGGCTAACCCCAGCATTTACCTGCCTATGGCTCTAGCCATTACCTTCCCCTTCAACGTGGTGATTGGCATTCCGGTCTATCACCTCATCATTCAACAGCTCTGGAGCTAACCCCTATGCGCCCCGTAAAAAAAGTGGAAATCGTGATCACCTCAGTGGATTTGAAAAAACTCCTCAAAAAACTCGATCAATTAGGCGTCTCAGGGTACACGGTCATTCGCGACGTAGAAGGCCGTGGCGATCGTGGCGAGCGTCTGGGGGACGAGTTGACCAATGTGCTCTCCAACAGTTATGTCATGGTTTGCTGCACAGAACGGGTTGCGGAAAAAATCTCCAACGATATTCAACCCCTGATCACCCGAATCGGTGGCATGTGCTTGATTAGTGATGCCATTTGGGTAAGCCACCGCAACAAACCCCTTGATGTGGAGCCTTGACTTTTCAGGGTGAATAGATTCTAGACTTTCACCGTACAGATATTCAAAAGAACACGAATCGTGAAAGTTCTGGTTTGGTGAATGGTAAAACAATGGTTCAGCGGGTATTTGCCTTGGGTAGTTTTTGCCCTTGTTTTGGTGGGGCTTGTGTTTTGGTTTCTCCCAGCCCCGCAGAAATCAGTATTGTTCAAAATCTCCGCCGGTGATTCGCTTGGCTCGCGGCACAGAATTGCCTCCGTACTAGGTGATCTTGCGAAAGAAAAAGATATTTCCTTCACCTTCATCCCAACGGATGGTTCCCAAACGGTGATTGAAAAAGTTGCCAGTGGTGAACTTGATTTGGCCTTTGTGCAAGGGGGTCTTCCGGCTCCTGAGTCGGTCCAACAAGTTGCGCTCATTTACCCCGAGCCTCTACACATTTTAGTTCGCCCAGAAATTCTAGGCCAAGGAATTAATGGCCTAAAGGGCAAGCGCTTGAACCTTAGCACTGAAGGCAGCGGCACACGGTTGCTGGCAAAACAAGTCTTGGAATTCGCCGAAATCACCCCGAAGGATTACACCGCCACGGATTTCACGTACGAGGCGTTGTTGGAACTTCCCGAGGAAGAGCTCCCCGATGCACTCTTCATGGTGCAATCGCTCCCCAGCAAAACAGTTGGTCAATTAGTACGCAACAAAGGCTACAAATTGCTCCCCATACCCTTTGGTGAAAGCCTCCGGTTCCGCGATATTGCCATTCTGGAAACCACAATTCCCGAACAATTGTACTCAGTGTCCCTCAACGTACCAAGTGATGACCTACCCGCCGTAGGAGCTTATCTTACCTTGATTGCCCGGGACGATGTTGACGCCCAGGAAATCTTTCGGCTGCTGCAAGTGGTGTTTGACCACGAGTTTGCCCGCAAAGCAAAAATCCCCAACTTGCGGGAAGATCACCTGGAAACGTACTCCCCATACTCCTTGCATGCAGGTGCCCGCCTTTACCTAAACCGCAACGAACCCTTCCTGCGGTCGGACTTCATTGAGGGCATTGAAAACGCCCGCAGCTTCCTGTTCTCCTTGGTGGTTGCTTTGTTCCTGCTGCGCACGTGGATTGTTCAACAGCGCTCCCACTCCTTTGAACCCTTTTTAGAGCAAATCACCAAGATTGAACGAGAGCTGTTGGAATCCGAGACGGAAGGCCAACTTACCATTACCCGCCTGAAGGAGCTGCGAAAAGAACTCAGCTTGGTGAAAAGCGACGTGGTAGACCGCTATGTGGAGGGGAAACTCAAGGGCACAGAAATGATGAACGGCTTCCTTGCCCACGTAAACGACGTGCGCGATTACCTACATTCGCTGCACCGCGAACTTGTGGACAAACAGAAATAATGCTTTTGGGCTGACATCATTACGATTAAAGTTTACATCAATCTTAGTCGGTTAATCATCCAGCTTGGCCTGCATCTCTGCTTGCTAACACCCTGTTATCGTGCCTAAGGTTTTTTCTGTTTACAAACAAGGACGATAAACGTGGCTTTTGAGTATAATGCTTCATTGGAAAAACCTCGGTTCCGGCCGCTTCAGGCGGTGCCGTTTGAGGAGGCTGGGCAGCAGTACCTTGCGTTGATTGATCCCACAGGAATCATCCCTGATCCAGTCATTCTAATGCCCGATGCCATTGTTATTCTATTGCTTCAAAACGCCAACGGCGAACGCACCGTTGCCCAACTGGCGGAGATTATTCGCCGCGAAACGGATTACATTGTTACACCCGATAAGGTACGCCACGTTCTTGGGAACCTAGATAAACGGGGGCTTTTGCAATCCCGCCGATTAGATGAAATGATTGAAGCACGGGAGCGGGAATATCGCGAGCAGCCAACCCGCAAAGCCCTGTTGTTTCAATCCCAAGAAAAACTAGCCGCGGAACAATACCTAAAGCAAGAGCTAGCCCGCCACACGCTGATGCCGGACTCACCGCCCCCCTTTATGGATTTAATCGGTAAAGGCAAACTGCGCGCAATTCTGACACCCCACATTGATTACCTTCGCGGCGGAACCGCCTACGCTTGGGGGTACCGGGCATTACAACAAACCACCAAGCCAAAAACCGTTATCATCCTTGGCACTCTACACACCGGCTCCGACGAATTTTTTATCGCAACCGATAAGCCCTTTGAAACTGTTCTGGGCACCACCCATGTTGATCAAGAACTCCTGCGGGAAATTGAATCAACCTACAAAGGTGAACTCCGCGTTCAAGAATATTTACACGCCATTGAAACCACAATCGAACTGCAAGTAACCTACCTGCAACACATCTACAAAGATCATCCCTTCAAAATCGTTCCCATATTAGTCGGCAATTTCGATTTTATTTTAGAGGAAACGGGTCGCTATCCGGAAGATAAACAAGAGATTGCCTCGTTTATTTCAACGTTACGAACCATATTGGATAAACGCGACGATGTAATTCTGCTTGGCGGGGTAGACCTTAGCCACTGCGGCCCGGAATTTGGCGATGATTTTCTTGTGACGCAAGAAGTTGAAGAGGAAATCCGCGCCATGGATTATGAAATGCTGGATGCAATTGATCAGCTAAACCCTAAAGCCTTTTTCGATCATTTTCGCCCAACCCTCAACGAACGACGAGTCTGCTCCATTGCGCCAATCTACACGATTATGAAGGCCGTGGAGGGGAACACAAAAACAGAAATACTAGCCTACCGCCAAGCCAACAGCAAAGATCAAGATTGCCTCGTCACGTTCTGCAGTGCGGCATTTTTCAAGAAGTCGCTGATCATTTTGTAAGGCGAACTATTCAAAACATAGGTATTGCCTTCAACGTTCAAATTCTCAAACACCGCTAAGTTATTGATTGGAATAAATCGTGTTGCAAACCAACCCAAGCAACGCACCAGTACAAGCATGATGTTCGCAAAAAATAAGGGCTATGAATGAAGGCGAGAACCCAAAATACGTACCGCCAACACCTAAGGCCTTTGCTCCCGCGCGAGGCGTTTCAACCGAACCCCCGCAAGCTGATTAGCGTTGCAGTAAACCTTGCCCTTGCAGTGGGCTGTATTTTTTGCCTTTCGCTAAATCCCAGCATTTTTGAAACGGCCGTACTTGTACTGCTGATTGGACACTTGTTTGCCGCCAACGGATTTTTAGCCCATGAAGTCAGCCACGGAAATGTGATTCGAAACCGCAGAGGCCGATATGTACTGGAGCTTGTTACCTGGCTCCCCGTGATGATTTCCCCCGCAATGTGGCACCGTTTGCACAATGTAGCTCACCATGCCCACGTAAACACCGTACACGATCCTGACCGCCGATTTTTATTGACTGATGCCGGTTCCACGGCTCCGCATTTTGCCCGCCATTTTTACCCCAACTCAGAGATCATCGCTTGGACTCCGCTTCCATTCCTTTATTTCTTACCCTATCTGGTGCGCAATAATGCGGCGGCTTTTCTTCGTAAGCCCCTCCCGATTTCCCATACGGTACCGCAGTTTTCCCGTCGCGACCGCACCGCTTGCGCTGGTGAATGGGTGCTGCTGATTTCGGTGCACGCCGTATTTTTTGCCCTCGCGGGGTTTTCAATCACGTTCTACCTAACAGCCTTTATATACCCTGTGATTGTGGCGTCGGTTATATTCGTGAGCTTTGTTGCCACACAACATTGGCTCAATCCCATACACGACGTTGCCGATCCCCTTCTGGGCTCTACAAGCGTGCGCGTACCACGAGTGATTGATGCTGTTTACCACAACGTCTCTTGGCACACGGAGCACCAC
>DAIOTT010000154.1:0-352 GCA_036751885.1 Candidatus Sumerlaeota bacterium | reverse complement strand
TTTCCGCAACTTAATCCTGATTTGTACCCTGCTGTGGGTAGGCTTTTGAAACAACACTACGGCGAACACTACAACTCAATCAGCATGGGCGAAGCTTGGCGTCGACTTTGGCGTTCAGCTCGTTTCGCCGAGAAAAGGCAACAGGTCGGCATTTCTTCCATCAAGCATAAAGCTCCCGTAGGGGATTAAGGTTCAGTTGTACCTCGGCATACATGAGGAGTCGGCGCTGAACAAATTGCGATCAGCGCTCAATTACTCCTAGAACGCAAAATTTTCCCCTTGACTTCTGAGCGATCTCATTTCGTTATGTAGCGAAACAACGGAGCTGATTGATCGCCTTGCGAACCTTACT
>DAIOTT010000153.1:0-8270 GCA_036751885.1 Candidatus Sumerlaeota bacterium | reverse complement strand
TCGGGTAAATGATTCGGTAAGCCGGGCAGATTGAACTGATACTCCGTGGGCTTTTTGGGATTCAACGGGGCCCAAACCCACGTCATATCGCGAACGGTGAGAAAATTCCCGAGTTGCTTTTCAAGGGTGTTGTCTTCTTCCAACCGCAAGGTACGCTGGAAAACCTGTGCGCCGGTGCTTAGGGGTTCGGCCTTGGGTGGGGAAATCAAAAGGGGTGTTGCCTGATTTTGCTGCACGGCAACGTAGTAAACGCGGGCGTTTGTTTCCCTTGAGCTGCTTTTTTGTCCCCAAAAGGCAACACGCCCACCACTGGCAAAGGGTGTATCGGGTTCGCCGCCAAGCAGGAGCAAAGGAACCCGCTGACCGCGGGAATACAAGACCACCTGTTCGGGCTTGGTGGTGGAAGGATCAAAGCCGTTTTCACGCAACCAGCGACCATCAAGGGCGTACAGATTGTTTGTGGTAACGGGGAAGGCTTTCCACTGCTCGCGGGGGATTGGGGTTTCTCCCCATGGTGTTTTTGGTACCAAGGCTTCAGGGTGAAGGGCTGGGGCCTTGGGAAGTTCATTTAAGGCGTACAGCGCAACCCCTTCTGGGTTTGCCACTTGGGCTTGCAAAAAGGGGAGAATTTCCGGTTTTTCGGAAACAAACTGGTATTGCTGCGCGTTACTTGGGTTTGTGCTTTCGGTGAAGTGAACTTCTACCTCGAATTCAACCAGCTTATGGCGAACGGCCGTTTCGCCCTTTTTTACCCGAATGATGTTATTGGTGTTGGCAACAATTGTTAGAAGGCGGTTGTTGCGCCAAATCCCTAAATCGCGAATTGTGAGGTAAGCATCTAGGTTGGGTATTCCGGTTAATTCCTCGAATTCTTGTAAAGAGTTCAGCTGAATGCTGCCTGGGGCTTCTAAATTGTGGAGCCGGAGTTTTGTTACTTTCCAGCTGTATTCACCGCCGGGAGCTGCTAAAATCCAGGAACGTGTTTTCAAGAGTGAATCGATTGGTGTGACAAATGCGCCGAACGTAATTTGATTTGCTGCAGAACGATTACGAACCACGTGGGGTTGATTTTGTTGATTGTTCAAGTTCAAGGGAACTTGGGCCTTATGGCCTGCGCAGGAAAAAAGAAAGGGCGAAACCAGTAAAATGACACTAAAGCCAAATGTTGCTTTCCCCAAAAGCCCGGATGGTACCGTGTGTTTTATTGGCTTGGAAGTCATAATCCCTCAAAAAAATTCATAAATTAACCTAGACCAACGCACAAGAACGCATGTTTGGTGAGGAAAACCTTTGACGTGCTCTTTGACCACGCAAGAGTGTGTTCCGTTCCCTTTAGATGGGAAAACTTTTAGAGAGATTTGTACTGAACTCGACCCATGACGCAAGCAAACGATTCGACATCGACACAACAACAGGCTCTTGAAGGGGCCGAGGCTGGTACAGGAGCCGGAACTAGCAACGGGCCAAGCGGGCCTGAAGAATCAGGCTCTCCAGCGCTTCAGCAAATTTTGGCTGATCTTACGCAGCTGATGAATAAGGCGCTTTCAGAGTTGGAGAATGCCGGCACCCTTGCTGCCCTTGAGGAGCTGAAGATTGCTTACCTTGGGAAAAAAGGGGAGCTTTCCCGCATTAACCGCCAATTTGGTACTCTGGGGAACGATGAAAAGCCGCTGGCAGGTAAAAGCCTGAATGAAGCGAAAACAGCCCTGACTGAGCG
Organism: Candidatus Sumerlaeota bacterium; assembly: GCA_036751885.1. Lineage (GTDB taxonomy): Bacteria > Sumerlaeota > Sumerlaeia > SLMS01 > JAHLLQ01 > JANRMB01. The sequence goes on along the minus strand of DAIOTT010000153.1, from coordinate 6,553 downwards.
GGAGAACGCCCGCCGCGAGGCATTAGAACTTCAGCAGATTGAAGCCCGCTTGCAGAGCGAACGCCTTGATGTAACGCTTCCGGCTTCACCTACATTCCAAGGGCATTTGCACCCGATTACCCAAACCAAACGCCAGATTGAGGCAATCTTCCGCAGCATGGGCTTCCGTGTAACGGACTCACCGGAAATTGAAGCCCCTTGGGTTAACTTTGATGCATTGAACTTTATGCCGGATCACCCCGCCCGCGACATGCAGGATACATTTTTCACGGAACGAGGGCACGTTCTACGCACTCATACTTCGGGCAACCAAATCCGCACGTTGATGAACGCAGAACCCCCGCTGGCGATTATCAGCTCAGGCAAGGTGTACCGGTGCGATTCCGACAGCACGCATTCACCGATGTTTCACCAAATGGAGGGGTTTCTGGTTGCAGAAAATATCTCCATGGCGCACTTAAAGGGTACGCTTCAGGAGTTTCTTGTGAACCTGTTTGGCACGGATACAAAAGTCCGCTTTCGGCCGTCGTTCTTCCCCTTTACGGAGCCCAGCGCCGAAGTTGATATTGAGTGTAACTTCACTGGTCAAGGCTGGATGGAGGTTTTGGGGTGCGGAATGATTCACCCCAACGTGTTGCGCAATTGCAAGATCGACCCCGAGAAATACAGCGGTTTTGCCTTTGGTTTGGGGTTGGACCGTTTGGCAATGCTAAAATTTGGGATCAATAATATTCGCCTGATGTACGAAAACGACCAGCGCTTTTTAGCGCAGTTCTAAGGAGTATTCCCCATGAAATGGGCCTGCATAATTCTGGTAATCATCGATTTAATTCTGGTAGGCGGAGCAGCCTTTCGGTTTCTTACGGTGCCGAAATCCGAGGTGAACACCTACGTGACAATCTATGAAGGGAATGCGGAGAAATTGAATTCTGAAAACTCCGGGTTTGATTCTTCCTTCAGTTCCTCTGATTTCTCCGGCCAAAGTTCCGATGCATCGTTCTCATCAACCGATGATGAAGAACCCTATGATATCCCCCCGGGGCCTACGATTGTAGAGCAGATTGAAAATAAAAAGGCGATTGAAGTGAACGACGAAACAATTTTCACTTACGACGACCAAGCCACAAAACAAGAGGGGCTTGATGCATCGAAGAAGAAAATGAAGGCTGTTTTCCGCACATCACAGTAACAACGCCGAAAAATTCAATCCTGATTCCTGATGGAATTCCTAAAGCGATTGGAATGAGTTGACGTATTTTGACGGCGATTTTTCGTTCGATTGATCTGAGCATGAAACCATTCTGAATGGCACCTAATACTACCGAACTTCAACAACTCTCATTATAACGATAAGGAATAAGACGAAATGCGCTTTAACTGGCGGTGGCTGAATGACTACCTGAAAACCGATTTACAATACTCGGAATTGCTTGAGGCGATTACGATGTGTGGGCACGAAGTGGAAGATGAAGTTGATTTGGGGATGGGCTCCAGAAGAATCGTTTTCGGCGAAATTAAGTCGTTGGTCAAACACCCTGATGCTGATGCGCTTTCCCTGTGTACGGTTCAAGGGGACCAAGTTGAGCCCTACCAAATTGTTTGCGGCGCAAAAAATATTGCCGTGGGGGATCGTGTTCCCTTGGCATTGATTGATGCCGTTTTGCCAGACGGTTTTAAGCTGAAGCCTACCAAGATTCGTGGGATTGAAAGCTTAGGCATGATGTGTTCTGCCAAGGAACTGGGCTTAGGCGACGATCACGAGGGGATTTGGCTGCAGCCGGAGAATTCTCCCGTGGGGGAACCGTTCGATGCGTTGATTGAAATCAAGATTACCCCCAACCGCCCCGATGCGTTAAGCCTAGTGGGCTTGGCTCGGGATTTAGCGGTAAAGGTAAAGGGAAGCTTGAAGCTGCCGGAGGTAAAGTTCTCCGAGCTTGAAGAAAAAGTTGATACAAAAGCCCGCATTACCGTTGAAGCGAAAGCGGACTGCCCCCGGTATTCAGCCCGGGTGATTCGCAATGTAAAGGTGCAGCAAAGCCCCTTGTGGCTGCGCCGCAGGCTTGAGAGCGCGGGCATTCGCCCAATCAATAATATTGTGGATGTAACAAATTACGTGATGATGGAATTTGGGCATCCGCTGCATGCGTTTGATTTGAATACGCTAAAGAACAAGCATGTTGTGGTTAGAAACGCCAAACCCGGTGAATCTATGACATTGCTGGATGATTCCACCGTACAGCTTGAGCCCACGGATTTAGTAATTTCGGACGAGGAAAAGGCAATTGCTTTGGCGGGGATCATGGGGGGTGCGAACTCGGTAATCACCGAATCCACAACGGATGTTTTGCTGGAAGCAGCGTACTTTACCCCGTCAACGATTCGCCGAACGGCCAAGCGAATTGGGAGATCAACGGACGCCAGCTACCGCTTTGAGCGGGGTACGGATTACGAAAAATTGCTGACCTCCCTGCACCGTGCGGCGCAGCTTATCGCCGAGTTTAGCGAAGGGCAAATCTACAAGGGGCACATTGATGTTGTGGGCAAGCTCCCCGCCCGTGATTCCATAGTGCTTTCCATTGCCCGCCTAAACACACTGCTTGGCCTAAAGCTAACAGGCCGGGAAATCTCTGATTACTTGACGAAGTTAGGGTTTGAAATTACAAACGCCGCTGAGGGGATGATGAACGTAATTCCCCCCAGTCACCGGCCCGATGTTCACGGTGCGGCGGATTTGGCGGAAGAGGTTGGGCGCATTCACGGGTTTGAAAAAATCCCCTCCACGGTTCCCCCCATGCGCAATAAGGCCGAAGTACAAACGCCGCTGCAAAAGTTGCAAGCCTTGCTGGAGGACGAGCTTACCGCCCTTGGTTACAACCAAGCGATTAACTTTGCTTTCGTAAGCCCAGAGGACAACCAAGCCGCAGGCTTTGAGCAGGACGGGCGCGAGATTAAAGTCCTCAACCCCCTTGTCTCCGAACAATCGGTGATGCGGCGCTCGTTGGTGACAAGCTTGATTCACTCCGTTCAATACAACCTCAATCAAAGCGCGGCAGACGTTCGTTTGTTTGAAATTGGGCGCACCTACGAGTGGAAGAGCGAAGAGCCGTTTGCTGAACCCCCAAGCCATTCCTTGGAGCAACACACCACAGAGCGGGCAACCCTTTGCGCCGCCCTTTCCGGCGTGCGCTCCGGCAATTGGCACACCCCGCCGCGCCCCTACGACTTCTACGATATTAAAGCCCTGGGCGAATCAATCATTAAAGCCCTAGGCTTAACAAAAACCATGGTTGAGGCAATGACCGACCACCCATTCTACCACCCGGGCCGTGCGGCGGCGCTGTTGAAAAAGGGCCAACGCATTCTGTGGTTTGGTGAATTGCACCCCGCATTTGCCCGCAAGGTAGGGGTGAAAAAACGCATTTTCCTGTTGGAATGCCCGCTGGAAGGCGCTGTGTTGGAATCCGTTGAGGACCCACAATACAAGGAAATTCCCCGCACCCCCGCCGGCAAGCGAGACTTAGCCGTGGTCGTTGGGCATGATATGACTGCCATGCAGCTAGAGCGCACAATTAAATCCGCCGCAGGCCAGCTGTTGGAATCGGTAGATGTGTTCGACGTTTACGTGGGCGATAAAATCCCCGCTGGCACGAAGTCCTTGGCGTTTGCCCTCTGCTTCCGAGATCCAAATCCCGATGCAACCCTGAAGGATGATCAGGTGAACAGCGCCATGGACGCGATTGTTGCTCAGTTGGAGAAAAAACACGGCGCTAAACTGCGCGGTGCGAAAACTGAAAATGAAGCCGACGCGTTAGTGTAATGATGGAACCTGATTCTGAGAAAACCATTGTGAAGCAAACCAAAAAGACCTCAAAGAAAAGCAGCATTTCCCGCGCAAAAAATTATTTGCGCGAAGGGATTTGGAATCAGCGGGTTGAAGATTTACCCCTTAGGGAACGATATAATATTAACTTTCTGCGGGTGATTACGCTTTCAGTTCGCCACTTTCTTGAAAATAAATGCATGCTCCGGGCCTCGGCCCTTACGTTCTACTCGCTGCTTTCAATTGTCCCCGTTGTTGCCATGTTGCTGGGCGTTGCAAAGGGTTTTGGGTTTGAGGAAAATCTGAAAAAACAAATCACCAGCGCCCTTTCAGCAGCACCCGATGTTGCCAGCAGAATCACCAGCTTTGCTGATAAGCAAATTCAAAATACCAGCGGCGGGGTGATTGCAGGGGTTGGTATTTTAATCTTATTTTTCACTGTTGTTCGCATGATTGGGAATATTGAAGACAGTTTGAACGATATTTGGAACGTTAAAGAGCAGCGCAGTTTTGCCCGTAAACTGAGCGATTACCTCTCACTGGTGGTTGTTAGCCCTATTGTACTTGTGATGAGCAGTTCCATCACGGTTTTTTTGAGCAATAATACCACAACCTTGTACGAGAAAATTCCGATGATGGAGTTTTTGAGTGGGCCTACACAATTCCTGATTCGCCTTACACCAGTTCTCCTTTTAACGCTTCTGCTGACCTTTATTTACGCCTACTTGCCGAACCATAAAATCCGGAGCTTCGCGGCTTTTGCTGGGGGCCTTACAGCGGCGATTTTGTTTCAGCTGTTTCAAGTTGGTTACGTAAAATTTCAAGGCAGCATGACAACCTACAACGCCATTTATGGCAGCCTTGCAGCACTCCCGTTGTTCATGCTTTACCTGCAAGTGAGTTGGTCGCTGCTGTTATTTGGGGCTGAAGTGAGTTACGCCACGCAGAATGCCAGCAGCTTGGAGTTCAAAGGTAAACTGGATAACATCAGCGATTTCCAACGGTCGGAGATTTCCTTGGCCATTGTGGCAGAATCAATCCGGCATTTCAGCGTCGGTGAAAAAGGGCCTTCCTCCTTTGATTTATCTAACACCCTTCATACGCCGGAGGGGTACATCAATCAACTTCTGGAGGAGCTTGTTTCGGTCGGGATTTTGAGCAAGCTTGCCTCGGAAATAGACGGTACAACCCGCTACCAGCCAGGGTTGGACATTAATAAACTTACCGTAAACATGGTGCTAACACGCATGCGCCAACTGGGAACGAGCGATGTACCGTTGTTGGAAAAAGATTCCGTAAAGGCAATTCGCAATGCGCTAAAGGATATTGCGGAAACAACAGAGAATAGCCCGGGGAATGTGCTGATCAAGGAACTTCTGTAAACAGAGATTCATCAGCACAAACAATCTTTGGCGTAAGCGCGGTAATTTTTTCAATCGGCCAATTCCACCATTGCAGCTTCAAAAGGGAATCAATTGTTTCTTCGTTGAATCGTTTTCGTATGGGGCGGGCGGGGTTTCCTGCCACAATTGTATAGGGTTCAACTTGTTCGCCACAACGGCTAAGGCTCCAATAACGGCTCCGTCGCCAATGTGAACTCCCGGCAAAATTGTAGCGCCAAAACCAATCCAAACATCGTTCCCAATAATTGTATCGCCTTTACTCGTTTCACTTTCATCCGGGGGCAAGTGGGCCTGCCAACCGTTGCCGAAGATGTAGAATGGGTAGTTTGTAAAGCCTGCTAGGGAGTGATTACCGCCGTTCATGATGAAGCGAACGTTCTGCGCAATACTACAAAAACGCCCAATGCGTAGGTAATCACCCATGAACGCAAAGTGATACAGCACGTTGCGTTGTTCAAACAGTTCCGCCCCGTTGGGATCATCAAAGTAGGTGTAATCCCCCACTTCAATGAAGGGATTAGTAATCACATTTTTAAGAAAAACGATTTGGGGAAACTCCTCAATCGGGTGCTTCAGTGTTGGAGAAGGGCCGTTCATGGTGAAATCCTGATACGTTAGAAATAACCTGATGCGAAAAAAATAAACCATCACACAACGGCCCAATGAACCCCATTCGCTGAGGAACGCAAACCCAATCCTGATGCCAGCATTGTTTTTGCCGCTTGTTACCTTCGCTTGCGCCGGGGGTGTGCATATGGTTTTCTTCTCCTGTAATTTCACGCCCGGAGGCAATTTTCTTATGCAGCAGTTTCGTCAATCCATGTTAGAGTTTGTGATTCAAACATCAACTAATCTTCCGCAAGATGTGCGGCAGGCGGTTGGTGAAGCTGGCACACGGGAGAAAGTTGGGACTAAAGCAGCGCAGGCGATGGAGGTGATAAGCCAAAATATTGATATTGCCTGCCAGGAGAAAGGCGCGATTTGCCAGGATACAGGAATGCCGACGTTTGAGATTCATGCGCCGGTGGGGGTGGATCAGATTACGATGGAGGAGGATATTCGCTGGGCCGTTGCCGAGGCAACACGGCTTGGGAAGTTGCGGCCCAACAGCGTGGATTCGCTTTCGGGTAAAAATACAGGGAATAACTTGAGTGAATCCACTCCGATTTTACATTTCAAGCAATGGCGGAAAAACGAAATCAAGTTAACGCTGATTTTGAAGGGGGGCGGTTGCGAGAATAAGAATATTCAGTACAGCTTGCCGTGCGAGTTGGAGCACATGGGCAAGGCGGGCCGGGATTTGGCGGGTGTGAAAAAGTGTATTTTGCAC
>DAIOTT010000152.1:5888-8286 GCA_036751885.1 Candidatus Sumerlaeota bacterium | reverse complement strand
TTTGGAAGCTAAGGTCAAAATCCCAAACGCGAGGCGCGTAAACTAAGCACTGAAGGGTTCTTACTGCCGTAATTGACCCCAAGCCAAACCTGCAATACAAGAACGCATTTGGAGTTTTGAAACAACGTTTAGTCTCGTGGGTTCCACCCGGTGGATTCTTGAAGTTGCTGCCAAAGGGCTTTTTCGCCCTCGGAAAGGGTTGGCGGCGTGCAAACATTCACCCGCACCAGTAAATCACCCTTCTGGCCCGCCGATTCAACACCCTGCCCCTTGAGGCGCAGCTTACGGCCCGAACTAGTACCGGCCGGAATCGTAAGATTAATCTTTCCACTCGGCGTAGGCACGGGAACTTTTCCGCCCAAAGCGGCTTCCCACGGAGCAACTTTAACCTCAACGATTACATCGGCCCCTTCAAGAGTAAACGGCCCCCCGCTTTGGTAGCGAACTTTCAAGAACAAATCGCCGCCGTTTTGGCCTTGCCCGCTCAGGCGAATGCGCTTGCCCTCAGCAATGCCCGCCGGAATCCGAATGTCGTAATTCCGCCCGCCCGAACCATCCACATCAATCCGTACACTCATGGTTCCGCCGGCGATAATTTTCTCCACTGGTACACTGATTTCTGCTTCTACATCGTTGGAAAAAGCCCCCGGGCCCGCTTCAAACCCCGAGCCGAAACCACCAAATCCTGCACCGCCGGGGCCGGCTGAAGTGCGACGCGCCCCACCCCCAGCTCGCCCTGCATTGCCAAACAGCATTTCAAAAAAATCGCTGAACCCCGAAGCACCGGCGCCGGGCCCTGCACCGCTGAAATTAAAGTGGAAATCCCCCATACCCGGAGGAGCATGAAACTCCTGACCGTTCCTGTAGTTGGAGCCGTATTGATCGTACATCTTACGCTTCTCGGGATCTTTCAACACCTCGTATGCTTCGCTCAGCGTCTTAAACTTATCCTCAGCATCGGGCTCTTTATTCACATCCGGGTGGTACTTGCGCGCCATTGCACGGTACGCCTTGCGGATTTCATCCGCCGTGGCACCTTTTTTTAGCCCTAATGTTTCGTAGTAATCTTTAAATTTAACACTCATCGAACAAATAGAACCTCCGGCAAAATTTGATTCAGTTGGGGCAAATTAAACCACCTACTTTGCAGCAACGAATCAACACGACTCGTCTTTGCAAAGTATAGTAGACTTATTCAGCGTTCAATGCTTACAACGTTCCAACTTAAGTCCGCAAACCTTGGTTCAAAGCTAAGCCTGAAGACCACGTTTCACCCTAGGCGCCGACCCCCATCCACCGTTACAGTTGTGCCTGTGGCGAACGGCTGTTGAATCAGGTAAACTAAGGCTTCCGCCACAAACTTGGGTTCCCCCCATCGGCCCGCCGGAATCCAATTCAAAATTTTCTGCCGCGTTTCTTCGTCTTGCTCTTCCGGCTCAAGCACCGGGCCCGGAGCAATGGCATTCACGCGAATGCTCGGCGCAAGCTCCCGGGCTAAACACCGCGTCAGCGCATCAAGCCCCCCTTTTGCGCACCAATAGGCGGAAAAATTAGGGGAAGCACGCTCCAACATCGCATCAGTAATATTCACAATCAGCGGATCAATTCCCTTTTGAAGAAGTGGCAACGCAAATTGACTACAAAAATAAGGGCCCTTCAGATTTGCCGCGAACACATCATCAAGCTCCTGCTCGGTGGTTTCCGCAAACGCTCGGCGCGGAAACGTGGAAGCGTTATTCACCAACACATCCAACTTGCCAAACCGAGCATCAATCTCTTGAACCATGCGTTGTACTTCGGCGCGGTTTGAATGATTCCCCTGAACAACCAACACTTGCTGACCAAGTCCGGCAATCTGTGCGGCGGTTGCCTGCGCTTCACTCTTGCTGCCCTGGTAATGCACCACCACGCTTGCCCCTTCAGCAGCGCAACGCAGCGCTAACTCACGGCCCACGCGGCGCGCGGAGCCTGTGATCCACACAACTCGGTTAGTTAATGGTAATGGTGCCAACAAAATCCTTCTCCTTGTAGGGCTGCGAGCTGTTTGTGCGAAACTCCGGCGGGAGTTTTCGCTCTTCCAAGGCCTTCAGAATGCCTGGCAAACCTTGCTCGGTTTCCAGCAGGTGCACCACACGGTAAGCATGCCCGTAGGAATCTTCCCGCTCGGCGATTGAATTCAACCGTGTGCTGCGGTAGTTGCGCATGCAGATTTTACGGGCAATCACTTGGGCAAACCCCTCCACTAAATAGAAGTCCATGTTGCCGGGGTAATGTTCGTTCTGCCAAGCATGGGTAAGCTCGTGGGAAATCGTTTCCCACGCCATATCTGCGGGCAGATTATTCAACAGCACAATCTCACGCGTATTTCCCCGCTGAATAAACAAGCCCAGCCCGTGGG
>DAIOTT010000152.1:0-5878 GCA_036751885.1 Candidatus Sumerlaeota bacterium | reverse complement strand
GGGCAAACTGCCCCACGCGCTTGGTAGCCTGCGGCTCAATCGGATCTAAAAAGGAACCCCCTTTGCCGGCATTCGCAGGGGATTTTTCTGGGATGTTCGGATCTGGCATGCTCCCCTGCAAGGTGCTCATTAACACGTTCATCTCCGAGGGCGTTACAAGGCGAACAGGGATTCGCTTAAAAGTGCGTCCCAAGATTTGCTCAACCTGAGGGTGAATCACATCAATAAGTTCTTCGTACTCCTGAAGCCCTTGAACAGCGGTTGTTCGGCACTCTTTACAGGAAACATTGTTGGCATCTAATTGAAGCAGCACCTCGGCAGAGGTGGGTTTATTGCAGAACAAACATTGCGGGTTTTTCTCGTAACAACTGCCACACCAAGCCTGGGAGGGATCTTCAGGGAAACGAAACATTTTGCCTACAATCGGATCTTTGCAGAGTTCACAATGTTCCGCCTTATGCCGGCAGGATTTGCACCACAGTTCGCTAACTCGCACCCGCAACAGTTCATTCTTGCGGTGGGGAACCCGGCATTGCGTACACGCGGGGCTTGAAGCCACACACTGCGAGCACACAATCTTCTTCGTTCTAGAAAGCGTATACTCCTGATAATACCCGGAAACGGTTTGGCGGCACATGGAGCACGTTATTTGATCCGCAGAGCTTTGAAAGGTCGAAAACAACAGCGCACCCAACATAAGAAAAAACACCCCCGTAAATGGCAAACCAACTTTCATTGAACCAGCGCTCCCTGCCGTGTATGAATTCCACCTCAATGTAACCAATCCCCCGGGAGACTTCTATCATGAGCCGATTTCATACCTTGCAATTCAACACAATGTCCATCAAAGAGCGCTACCACCTGATGACAAGTGCAATCGTGCCCCGGCCGATTGCCTTAGTCACAAGTTACAACGCCGATGCAACCATCCTAAATGCCGCGCCCTTCTCCTACTTTAACGGTGTATCAACGGATCCGCCCCTCATCATGCTGGGGCTTGCTGCAAGAAAAGAAAACGGGGAACTTGTTCACAAAGATTCCACCCAAAACATTCTTCAAACCCGGGAATTTGTGATTAACATTTGCCACGTGGAGATGAGCGACATTGTGACAAAATGTAGCGAGCCGTTGCCCGCAAACGTCAGCGAAGTTGAACACTTTGGCTTGCAGACAATCCCCTCAACCCACATCCGCGTTCCCCGCCTTGCGTGCTCCCCCGCCCAAATCGAATGTAAACTCTACAAAGAAATCCCCCTCGGCCCCGCAAATTCAACACTCATTCTGGGGGAAATATTATGCCTACACGTGCAGCAAGAGCTTTGGGAAAATAACCAACTAAACACACAAAAGCTAAACCCCCTTGCTAGGCTTAGCGGCCAATATTACGCCAGCCTTGGTGAACAGTTTTTCTAGCCCCCCTAAATTTCACCAATTTCTGATCAAACAAATGACCTAATATTTAGGGACACCCCTTCTTCCGTTTGGAAGAAGGGGTGTCCCTTAGAGCAATAGAGATTTATTTATTGCTGTGCATAGTTTCCGTAAAGAGACGATTCAAACAAGGAATCAAGAGCTTCAACTTCCTGGTAATTCCAGCCACGACCACCCCGCAGGCCAATGCGTTCAATGCGTGCGCATGTGCCTAGGTTGTAGTCCCAAATATCCACACGCCCCCCGTTGCCGGTTGGATCACCAACAAGAATCACGAGGTCGTTGCCTTGGCGTTCAAACATAACTTCGTGCTCATAATAATCTGGGAACGTTAGCTCCATCATGCCGTGGGAATCGCTGATGATATCGTGACCAAAGAAACGGTGAAACAAATACTGATCATCATCGCCGTCGCCGTGTAGGGCATCGCCGTATCATTCACTCCCGAAGGTAAAGCCTACCAGCGGGGTATCCACGGTTGCAGTATTGTTCCTCCTAATAATATACCAAGTTATGGGCAACATCAGCAGTTTGTGAATTTATCTTTATAAACTGATCCATATGGATTTGTTCAAATAGTGAAGCAAACATATTCAAAAAACCAAAATCCAAACATACTTTGCCAATACTTGATCAAGAAGGAATTGTTGAATAAACATGGAGCTCTCAAAATTTGAACTCCCGGTAAAAATGAAAAAAGAGCGAACCGAAGTTCGCTCTTTTTTGCGTTAAGGGTTTGGGTGTATCCCCAGCCGATTATTGGCTCGAAGAAGAGGAAGAAGAGGGTGTAATCTCTGTTAGGTTTTTTGTCCAGATGTTCGAGCCATTGATAATGACTTGACCGTTCGAGAATGTTGTCCGTTGTGGGAAGATGTTCACACCACGGTCAAGACCATCAAGCGGGAAGCCTTCTTCTTGGAAGACTTCAGCTGGAAGGTTGTGAAGGCCGCTAGAGTTGAAGCCGATCACAGGTGAAGTTGACAAACGACCAGAGAACGCATAGGCACCATTACGAGAGCCAATTGCAGGACGCTGACGGAAGCCAGCTGCGCCAACACCTTGCTGACCGAGCGGCGAGTAATCGCTGTTCAGCAGAAGCATATCAACTGAGAAGGTAGTGTTTGTTCTGTTTGTTGCTTGGAAGCTGTTCTTGATTACTGCCAAGTTTACAGAGGTTGGGTTCCAGCCGACGAGGCGAGCACGAGGCTCACGACCAAGAGCGTTGATATCACCGGTTCTGAAGAGAGCTGCTGCATTCACATCAAAGCCAACAGGTTGACCTGGTTCAAACACACGGAGCTCTTTGCGAACTTCGCGCCCTGAGGCAACAAAGATACCTGCTTTGTTAGAAGACTGGCCTCTGATTGTGAAGGCGTTGCTGTAGCTAATATCGGACAAGCCGGAATAGTTGCCATCAGCGGTTTGAATGGTTGTTTTAGATGCACGGCGGTAACTGATACGACCACTTACGGGGAACGTAATTTCGCCGAGCTGAGTTGGAGTGATAAAGCCATTACCACTTGTTGTAAAGCTACCCATTTCAAGAGCAACTAACGTTACGAAACCACTAATGTAGCCACGTTGGTCAGCGTTCACATTCAATGTAGCACGAATTGTTTGGTTCGTTTTAGGATCAACAAAAGTGAAGAATGATGAAGTTGGGTAGTTATCTTGTTCGATTGAATAATCGGATAGATCAGTATAACCAATTACAATTGAATTAGCACCTAAGCCGAATGAGCCATCTTGTTCTGAACCCGCAGGTGTTTGAAGAAGTGGATCAGCAAGCTCGAACTGAGACAATGTGTAGTAGGATTCTGATTGAACCACTGTTACGATGATTGCGGGCTGGCCGTTATCACCTTCAATGATGATTGAACCAATGCGCTCGCCATCTGGGCCGGGCACAACATTTGGATCAACTTCAAAGAAGACTTGTGCATCGCCGTTGTTACGAGTGATTTCCTGGATGTTGATCCAGTTTGCATCCGAATCAGCGCTGAACACGGTTACAGTGAATTCACAATTAACCTCATCATTGAGGAAATCGATGATGAAGTTAGCAGTGCCTGAGTTATTTTCGTCTTCATCGAATACAGGGCCAGTCAATACACCATTGTGATCAAAGGTGAATGAGGGTGGTCTTGTTGTTTCTGGATTCGTGTAGACAACAAACTCGCAAAGATCCTGCTGAATAATGGTGAATGTTTCAATCATGCCGTTATCGAGGATTACATCGATGAAGGCAGTGCGTGTCCCTTTGAAATCAACGAACGGATCAACATTGAATGTTACCAAGCCGTTGCCGCTTCCTTCAGTAGAACCTTCAACAATTTGAACCCAATCGCGGTCTTCATCGCCTTCAGCATAACGAACACGCGCAATCCAAGGGCACTGGAACGGAGTGTTGTTGTTATTTGCTGTGAGGAAGTTCACGTTGAATGTCTCAAACCCGCCCGTGTTATCCACGATCACCAATGTTGGTGAAAGCTCATGATCACAGTTGTCTGTTTGAGTAATTGTGTGAGTTGTAACGTCGCCATTTGTCAGAGTAACAGTGATCACGCCTGTACGAACAGGAGGATTACCATTGCCCGTGAAGAACGGAGCAACGTTGTAAGAGATTGTAGAAGTACCAGTCCCTTCAGTTGAGCCTGTGATCGTGATCCAAGAAGCGCCAGAAGTTACTGAGGCATTCCATGGGCAATCAAGCTGGTTAGCTTGAGCGAACTGAGCGAGGAATTCGCCAGAAGCGCCCCCTTGATCATACATCGCCGTTGCAGGAACAGCTGTTACATCGCACTCATCCGTTTGTGTAACAGTGTGAATAGCTGTTAAGCCGTTGTCCAATGTAACGGTAATTGTAGCAGTACGAGTACCGCCCAAGAAGAACGGAGCAACTGAGTACTGAACAGAGCCGTTACCTTCGCCGTTACCGTCGCCAGTAATGGTTACCCAGTTAGATGAAGTTGAAACAGACCATGGGCAAGTTTGAACGCCGCCGTTGGTCAGTTGAACTTCAAAGTTTCCTGTGCCACCGTTTTGGTTGTAACCAAGCGCGCTTGGAACAGCGGCAGGAATACAGTTATCTGTTTGGTTGATTGTGTGTGTAGTAACGTCGCCGTTTGGTAATGTTACCGTGATGACTGCTGTACGAGTTCCGCCAAGGAAGAACGGTGCAACAACGTATTCAATTGTGCTATCACCCGTGCCGCTTGTGCTGCCGGTGATTGTTACCCAAATAGCGCCAGAAGTTACTTCTGCGTTCCATGGGCAATCAAGCTGGTTAGCTTGAGCGAAGTCGGCAAGGAATGAACCAGAGCCGCCGTCTTGAGTGAAGTTAGCAGAAGCAGGAACCGCTGTTACATCGCACTCATCCGTTTGTGTAACAGTGTGAATAGCTGTTAAGCCGTTGTCCAATGTAACGGTAATTGTAGCAGTACGAGTACCGCCCAAGAAGAACGGAGCAACTGAGTACTGAACAGAGCCGTTACCTTCGCCGTTACCGTCGCCAGTAATGGTTACCCAGTTAGATGAAGTTGAAACAGACCATGGGCAAGTTTGAACGCCGCCGTTGGTCAGTTGAACTTCAAAGTTTCCTGTGCCACCGTTTTGGTTGTAACCAAGCGCGCTTGGAACAGCGGCAGGAATACAGTTATCTGTTTGGTTGATTGTGTGTGTAGTAACGTCGCCGTTTGGTAATGTTACCGTGATGACTGCTGTACGAGTTCCGCCAAGGAAGAACGGTGCAACAACGTATTCAATTGTGCTATCACCCGTGCCGCTTGTGCTGCCGGTGATTGTTACCCAAATAGCGCCAGAAGTTACTTCTGCGTTCCATGGGCAATCAAGCTGGTTAGCTTGAGCGAAGTCGGCAAGGAATGAACCAGAGCCGCCGTCTTGAGTGAAGTTAGCAGAAGCAGGAACCGCATTTACATCGCAGTTATCTGTTTGTGTAACCGTGTGAGTTGCTGTGTCACCGTTAGCAAGTGAAACAGTGATGATACCAACACGAGTGCCACCTGTGTAGAGTGTTTCTGCAAGGTAGTTGATCTGAGTTGTGCCGTTGCCAGCTGTATCACTGGTGATTGTAAGCCAATCAGCACCTTGAGTGACAGTTGCTGTCCAAGGAGTGTTAGCCATTGTCACGTTATCGGTGAACTGAGCAGTGAATGCACCAGCCGCGCCGCGTTGATCAAGAATCGCTGAAGAAGCATCCGCTTCAACATCGCTCACGTCCGTTTGAGTGATTGTAAGAGTAGTGAGTGTATCGTCGCCATTTGGAAGTCTTACAACAATTTCACCAACGCGGGCAGGAGTGCCGTAGAATGGTTTAACTTCGTAAGCAAGCGTGCTGTCACCCGCGCCGTTTGTATCGCCCGTAAGAACAATCCAAGGTGCAAGAGAAGCTGCTGTCCATGTGCAAACGGTTTCGCCGTTTTCAACG
>DAIOTT010000151.1:0-8387 GCA_036751885.1 Candidatus Sumerlaeota bacterium | reverse complement strand
ACAAAAGCTTCAGGGCTGATGCGCTTGACAAAGCTGCCAATTTCGTGGCGCATGCGCTGGTAGATGGGGTGTGTAACGGCTTTGCGAAACATTTTGTGAAGCACCCACACGTTTTCACTGATGGAGACTTCGTTATCGTTGAGGATCACAAGCATGCGGGTTTTGCGGAGGCCGGCATTGTTGAGGGCCTCGTAGGCCATTCCGCCGGTCATGGCGCCGTCACCAATGATCGAGACAACGCGGTTGGTTTCGTGCTTTTGATCCCGGGCCAAGGCCATGCCCAAGGCGGCACTGATACTGGTGGAGGCGTGCCCCGCACCGAAGGCATCGTAGGGGCTTTCCTTGCGCTTTAGAAAGCCTGAAAGGCCATTATATTGGCGAATAGTGGGGAATTCTTCGTTCCGGCCCGTCAGGATTTTCCAGGCGTAGGCTTGGTGCCCAACATCCCACACAATTTTATCTTTCGGGGCTTCGTAACAATGCAACAGAGCAATGGTAAGCTCAACAACACCAAGGGGGGAGGCAAAGTGCCCGCCGCTTCCGGCAATTACTTCAATAATGCGTTCACGCACATCCACAGAAAGCCGATTCAGCTGGGGCAAACTCAGGGTGCGAATTTGATCCGGAGAGGTAAGCCCTTGCAGGATGTTTTCGGCGCTGGTGAGGTTCGACTTCCCGGCATTTTCATCGATGCTAAGGGAGGAAAGGCGATCGGCGTGTGGTTGAAGCATAAGGCGTTACTACTAAATATTCAGTTCGAAGAATTTAATCGGCAGTTATTCAAATTAGTGCGAAATCCACGCCGAATGAGCCGAAGGGGTCAAGTAGAATGGCCGGTACGGCGCGCCGGTGACGGGGCGGTTGGGCTACCGTTGGGATGATGTTGGGCCCAAATGGGTGAGATGTAGGTGTGATGAACAAGGGTTCAGCTTTCGGGAAATCAAGACTCATCATCCTGAAAAGGGGTTTGCTCTAGGGTGCCATCGGATTTTTGGCGGATTAGGTGAATGCGCTGCTCTAGGTTTGAAAGGCGCTGCAAACAGCTGTTCCCAAGGCGGGTTCCTTCGGCGTAAAGGGTGATTGAATCCTCCAAACCAATGTCGGAGTTTTCAATCCGCTCAACAATTTCTTCCAAGCGTCGCAAATTTTCTTCAAGGGAAGATTGTTTTTGCGTTTCGGAATCTGTTAGTTCGGCACCACGTTGACTAGCAGAGGCAGTTGATGTGGGCTCGTTTGCCTTGGGCGCTCGGCGAGTTTTTGGCTTTGCCGCTGATGTTTTCCCCGCAGCAGCGCTGGGTTCAGCATCAGTAGAAAACAGATCATCAGAGGCGGATTCGTTCATTGACGAGGCAACTTTCACGGGGCTTTTGTTCACGAAAAAAAGCTAAGCGCAGAAGCTAGCTTGGGTCAAGGCAGGGGTTCAGGATTAGGCGTTCTACGCTCATACTTTGAGCAGCGTAGGAGTACTATGATTGGCGTTTTTGTGTCGTTTGGATTAAATAACTTTATATGTGGGGAAATCAATTGGCCAAAACTTTACTCGTGCTGCGGGTGTAAATAGGAACCGAAGAGCCATCCTGATTGAGCTCTGCCGAAAATGAGGCTAATGCATCTTCAACACTGGAGTACAACGAGATGATTTGGCCCATTTGTGTAAGATGATAAACTTTTTTTACAAGCCCATCCACCCCCGCAAGGCTGATGCGGGATTTATCGTTGAACATGCGGGAAACCAGAATGATAATGCCAAGACAAGTAGAATCAATCATTTGCACTTTCGAACAATCTATAACAAGTAATTTTGGATTGCGTTGCGTAATTGCCATTAAATCAGCACGAAGAAACTCTGATTCCACACCGACAAGGTTAGGTTGAGTTATTTCGTGAATAAATATTTTGCTCATTTGTTCAATTGCCCCCGATAGATTAGATGTATCAAAAACATTACCAATTGAAAAAGCTGTTATAACGTTTATGCAAGCCAAGTAAATGCAACAGTCTACTAAATACTATTGTTGTTTGTCCAGAAAATGGAGAATTCCACGCGTTTTGGATTTCCCGAATTGAAACGGTGGTATTCTCAGTAAGAGAGAGTGTTATTTATGGGTGCATTTGCAGTTGTTACATAGAGGAAAACTATGGGTTAGCCATAAAAGCCTTGATCATTGGCCTTGAAAAACGGAGAGCTGCTTAGCTGCGGGCGCAGGCATCAGCCAACGAGCGAACAAAGCGACCAACCCGTTGCTCCCATCCGGGGCCCGCAGAGATTTCTTCTTCAATCGTGGTGATCAGCTTGCTTCCGACCACGATTGCATCGCATTGGGGGGAAAGTTGGTGAATCTGTTCTGGGGTGCTGATACCAAAGCCAAGAGCTATAGGAAGGGTGCTGTGAGCTTTAATGCGTTGTAAGTAGGGGGAAAGATCGTCCTGAAGTTCCGTGCGCGCCCCTGTAATCCCCTTAAGAGACATTGTGTACAGGAATCCGCTTGCTTTTTGAGAAATTTCTGAAATGCGTTGATTACTCGTGGTGGGTGCAAGAAGTGGAATCAGGTGCAACTGGTGGGCTGTGCACAGGGAGCGAAATTCATCTGATTCTTCCGTGGGTAAATCCGCCGCAAGAAAACCATCGGCACCCGCAAGGGCTGCATCTTGAGCAGATTTTTCCAGTCCGCGGCGCAGAAAGGGATTCACCGCGCCAAAAAATATGACGGGGAGTTCGCTGGTTTTGCGGAATTCAGTTAGCTGATCAAGAGCCTTTTGAAAGGTCATTCCCTGTTCAAGGGCAATGGTTGAAGCCCGCTGAATGGTTGGGCCGTCTGCAATGGGGTCAGAAAAGGGAATTCCTAACTCCACCAAATCACACCCGTTTTCCTGCAATACCTTGAGCAACGGTAGGGTAAACGCCGGTGTTGGAAACCCCGCCGTTAGATAAAGCACGAGTGCGGCGCGGTTTTGTGATTTACACGTTTGGAAAAGACGATCAATGCGGTTGGTCATTTTGATGTTATTGAGTCCATGGATTTTTTTTGAGCAGCATAATGCCCAAAGCGTGGGAAGTGATAGATTGCAAAGGCGCGAGGCTAAAAAATTCTCCTAAACTAAATTCTGTTTAGGAGTTTTTTGGAATGTATTGCTATGTGTATTCAGTTTTTTGGAAGGTCTTGAGGAAAACGAGGGTGCAATGGATTACTTGCCGCCGCGCGCTCCGCCGCCTTGATTGATATTGCCACCGGGGAAACCGCCAGGGGCTACATTTCCGGGGCCTGGGAATGCGCCCGGAGCAGGGAACCCACCTTGTGGAGCAAAGGCGCCCGTGTTATTGATTGGCTGACCAGTTACTGGATCAAAGGAATCAAAGGCTAGGGGATCTGCGGCAGCGCCAAATTCCACTGGGCCACCGGGCCCAAATTGGCCGGGGCCGAAACCGCCTTGGCCAAAATTATCGGGAATGAGTTTACGGATGTTCGGCAGTGTTAAGCCGGGGGCTTGAAGTTCAGCCCAAATATCATTGTCTGTAACGGCCAATTCATCCGGCGTGGGGGGTGGTGGTGGATTTAAGATGCTTTCAATGGTGGGGATTTCTGGGCCTTCAGTTTTTTCGAAAGTTGCCTCAAATTGCTGACGCCGCTGATCGTGCATGAACATCACAAAGTCAAAACCATCTTCAAGGCGCTTTGCATCACGCTCGCGGTAGGAGTCAATTCCCTCGCGAACCCGCACAGATTCGCGGCCCACGCGAAGTCGTTCTTCAGGCGCCAAATTGCTGTTGCTTGTAAGGCGGCGCAACGCATCGCTTGCTCGCTCATAATGCATCAGCGATTCATCGCCGTAGGTTGTTTCTGCAGCACGCCGTGAGGTTGTAAGAAAAAGAAATTGCAGGGGAATGGAATTAGGTGCCAGGGCTGATGCTTCCGCTAATTTTTCCCGAGCCGTGGCAAAGTCCACACGGTCTGCAAAGGAGTTTGCTTCATCAACTAACCTTTGAGCGTCAACCGGCAGCTCGTTGAATTCTGCTTCCGTGAGAAAGCCCCACCGAAGATTGAAGGATGTTCGCAGCGTGGGAGAGGAATCCGCATTGAAGTGGCGAATGTTTACTGGCTTCGCAGCGGTTCTCCCTTTTTCTGATCGGTAAATTTCGGGTAGGCCGTAGGAATTCCCGCCGGTTTGAGCAAAACTGCTTGGGGCGGTTAGGAGAAGTCCAAAAACTGCCAAACTAAGGGTGGTTGTGTTGAGTCTCATAGCCGTGGTTATCCTCATGCGAATTTACTCTTGTATGAGAAGCAAAGTTGCGGCCGTGTACAAGCTTAAAGTGAGAGTTTGGGTTTATGGGCGCCTTGTTTAATTGAATATTTGTCCTGCAAGGTGGTTCTTTTTGACCCTTCTACACCGGAGTTGTTCAACCGATGTACGGATGTAAGGGTTCATGTAAATTGCCTAAGTACAATTATTTCAATAAAATAAATCTCCCGTTGCAACACAACGGCTCTGCCCCCAGCGTTCTGCAACCGAGGCACGGAATTTGGTATTTCCTGCCCCTGTGTTAAATGCATGATTTTTGTTAAAACATCAGGAAAATCAATCATGCAAATCCTAGAATTGACCGAGAGGAATTATGGAGACATTAGTCGAAATATCAGGTCTAAGGAAAGAGTTTGGCCCAATCAAAGCGGTCAACAACGTTTCCTTTAGCGTCAAGCGCGGCGAAGTATTGGGCTTTTTAGGGCCTAACGGCGCCGGAAAATCCACCACCATGAAAATGATTACCTGCTATCTTACCCCCACCGCGGGGAAAGCAACGGTTTGCGGGCACGACATTTTGACCGAGCCGCTGGCCGTAAGGCGCAAGATCGGTTATTTGCCCGAGGGAGCACCCGCCTACAGCGATATGACTCCCCTTGGGTTTTTGCGCTTTATCGCTGAAGTTCGGGGACTTTCCGGCGCCAATAAGAAAAAACAACTAGACCGCGTTGTAGAACAAGTGGGCTTACAGAACGTTCTGCATCAGCCAATAGATACGCTTTCCAAGGGCTTTAAGCGCCGTGTTGGCCTTGCGCAATCCATTATTCATGATCCCGAAGTGCTGATCCTAGACGAGCCTACCGATGGTCTGGATCCCAACCAAAAGCACGACGTTCGCAACCTGATCACGCAAATGAGCGAGAATAAAGTGATTATTCTTTCCACCCACATTTTGGAGGAAGTTGATGCCGTTTGCTCCCGAGCGGTGATCATTGCCCGAGGATGTAAAATTTTCGACGGTACGCCGGCGCAATTGTTGGCAAAATCAGCGGATCATAATGTGATTACGCTGAAAGTGAACAACGATACAGCCACCGGCTTGCAGGGTACCCTTCTTGAAATGGAGCAAATTGCTAAGGTTGAGAAGGTTGAGGACTGCGCAGACGGCAACAAGGTTTACCGGATTGTTCCCAAAAATGGGGAGAACATTGCCCCCTTGATCAACAAAATCTCCTTCAACAACGACTGGAAGATTCTGGATTTTCAACACAACACAGGCCGTTACGATGATGTGTTCCGCCAGTTGACTTTACCTCAAGGAGGAACAAAATCATGATTTTCACAATTTTCAAGCGCGAGCTTCTTGGTTATTTTGCAACCCCTGTTGCTTATGTATTCATTGTTATTTATTTACTGCTGAATTCCCTGTTTACCTTTTACGCAGGGCGTTTGCTGGATACAAATCAGGCGGATTTAATCCCCTTCTTCAGCGGGCACCCGTACGTTTATTTGTTCTTGATTCCCGCGCTTTCCATGCGTCTTTGGGCTGAGGAGCGGAAATCCGGCACGATGGAATTACTGATGACACTTCCCATCACTGCGTGGCAGGCAGTTGTGGCGAAGTACTTAGCCGCTTGGGGTTTTACGCTAATTGCGTTGTGCCTAACGTTCCCCCTTTGGATTACGGTAAACTACCTTGGCAACCCGGATAACGGCGTAATCTTGGCCAGTTATTTAGGGAGCTTCCTGATGGCAGGCGCTTACCTTGCCATTGGCTCTTGCGTTTCAGCGATGACAAAAAATCAGGTGATTGCCTTTGTTATCACCGTAATGGTTTGCTTTGTTTTTGCCATTACCGGCCCCTTGCAAAATATCGTCGCGCTGCAAGATAACATCCCAACCGTGATTGTAGATTTTCTGCTTTCAATTAGTTTTGACTTCCGCTTTCAAGAAATCATGCGAGGCGTGGTGGACGTGCGTACAATCATCTATTTCATCAGCATGATCACCACTTGGCTGTTCTTGAACACCCTGATTCTTGAGTGGAAGAAAGGATAAGAAACAACAATGAAAAAAACACCCCTAATAATCGCGTTCCTTCTCGCCTTAGTTGCACTGGTTGCCGTGAACGTTCTCTCTACCCTTACCCTTAAGGGGGTTCGGGCGGACCTTACTGAGGCCAAACTGTACACGCTTACGACGGGCACAGAAAACATACTTTCCTCCTTGGAAGAACCCGTTACGTTTGACTTTTATTTTTCACGGAAAGTTAGCCAAGCGCAAGCAACTGCAATCATTACCTACGCTACGCGTATTCAAGAACTGCTTGAAGAGTACGAAGCTAAAAGCAACGGCAACGTGAAGCTTAACGTGATAGACCCAATTCCCTTCTCTGAAGTTGAAGTTGAGGCCGCAGGTGAAGGGCTGGAAGCCATTCCGGTAAATGCCCAAGGCGATCGAATTTTCCTAGGCCTAGTGGCAAAAAACTCTGTGGATGGAAAAGAAATCATCCCCTTCTTTGATCCCACCCGTGAGGCTTATTTGGAGTACGATCTTTCCAAGATCGTTTACAACCTTAATAAAGGCAGAAAACCCGTTCTTGGCGTGATTACCGAGCTCCCGATAACAGGCGAGCAAGACCCGATTGCCAGGGTTTCAAATCCGCAGGCGCCGCAGCCTTGGGCGATTTACCAACAGTTGACTGAATTGTACACCGTTCGCAAATTGACCGGCCTTCAGCCCATTGAACAGGACGTTGACCTATTGATGATCATTCACCCTAGGGATTTGCCTGAGGTGGTTCAATACAACGTGGAACAATTTATCCTTGCCGGGAAAAATGCGTTTATCTACGTGGATCCCCACGCGGAAATTGAGCAAGTTCCCCAAGATCCCCAAAACCCGATGGCAGCCATGTTCGCAAGCAAGGCTTCACAGCTTGGCTTGTGGAGTAACATGCTAGGCGTAAGTATGTCAGCGGAGAATTTTTTAGCCGACTCTGACAACGCCATTACAAGCCAGTACCGCGATGATAAGGGTATTGTGAACACGGGTAAATTTCTTCATTACATTAGTTTTGGCCCGGAGAATTTTGCGGAGGATGTTGTAACGGATTCGCTTCAGCAAAAAATGATTTTTGTTGCAGCAGGCGCCTTGCAAATCAACGAGGACGCCCAAACCAAAATTACCCCGTTGGTCTTCACCAGCCCCAACACCGATTTGATGAATATTGACGACATCAAGATTTCCCCGAACCCAGATGTAATGCAAAAGAACTTTGAAAGTGCCGGCAAGGTGGAGAACCTTGCCGTTCGCATTGAAGGTAACGCAAAATCCGCTTTCCCCGGCGGGCTGGATGCCAGCGCCAACGCAAACCACTTGGATGAATCACCCGAAGGAATCAATGTGATCGTTGTTGCGGACGTTGATACGCTTGCCGACCGCTTGTGGATTCAACGCCAGCGCATGTTTGGGCAGGAGATTGCAATCCCCTTTGGCAGCAACGGGAACTTTGCGTTGAACGTTCTTGAAAACCTTTCCGGCAATAATGATCTCATCAGCATCCGCTCGCGGGGCGTTAGCGAGCGGCCCTTCAAGGTGCTGGAAGATTTAGCAAAAGCAGCGAGCGAAAAATTTCAGCAGCGCGAGCAAGAATTGCAAGATCGTATTGATGAAATTCAACAGGAGATCAACGAGCTGACACAATCCAGCAACGACGGTCAACTAAGCCTGACAACCGAGTTGCGAAGCCGTATTAACGAAGCCCGTGAGGAATCCATTAAGGCAGGAAGCGAACTTCGGGAAGTGCGCCGCAATTTAGATCAAGATCAGGAAAACCTGAAGTCTCGCTTACTGGCGTATAACGTACTGCTGGTTCCTGCCCTTGTTATAGCCTTCGCCCTCATCATGAGCATTGTGCAACTTCAACGTCGAAAAAGGACTGCCTAACCATGAACAACACAAAACTCCTTCTTCTTACTGCAGGAACCGTTGTATTGGTTCTCATCACCATTTTCGCTGTTACAAGTGAAGAAGCTAACGGCCCGCAACCCAGCAATTCTGCAGCCCCAGAATCGTTGATTCCCGGGCTTCAAGAGAACTTAGATTCTATTGCTACGATTGAAATTAACATGGGCAATCCTGAGGCA
>DAIOTT010000150.1:0-8508 GCA_036751885.1 Candidatus Sumerlaeota bacterium | reverse complement strand
GGCAACCGAGTAGAATTCACCGATGCTGTTGTCCCCTTGCAAGATGCAGCTGGGGTACTTCCAGGTAATGGCAGAGCCGGTTTCAACTTGAGTCCAAGAAATCTTGGAGTTGTCCCCCTTGCAGATTCCGCGTTTGGTGACAAAGTTGTAGATTCCGCCTTTGCCGTTTTCATCGCCAGGGTACCAGTTTTGAACGGTGCTGTACTTGATGCTGGCGTTTTTGTGGGCAATCAGTTCTACCACGGCGGCGTGAAGCTGGTTTTCATCGCGCATGGGGGCAGTGCAGCCTTCCAAGTAACTCACGGCGGAATCATCCTCGGCGATGATCAACGTGCGCTCAAACTGACCCGTATTTTCTGCGTTGATACGGAAGTAAGTGGAAAGCTCCATTGGGCATTTTACGCCTTTTGGAATGTAGACGAATGAACCATCGGAAAAGACTGCCGAGTTCAAGGCGGCGTAATAGTTATCCGTGCGGGGAATAACGCTGCCCATGTATTTTTTGATTAGCTCGGGGTGCGTGTGAACCGCTTCGGAAATTGCACAGAAGATAATTCCTTTTTCTTCCAGCGCACCTTTGAATGTTGTAGCCACGGAGACAGAATCAAACACGGCATCCACTGCGACAACGCCCGCTAGAAGCTTTTGTTCAGAAAGGGGAATGCCAAGCTTTTCGTAGGTTTCCAGAAGCTTGGGATCAACTTCATCTAAGCTTTTGGGCTTATCAGCATCGCTTTTGGGCGCGGAATAATAGGAGATTTTTTGGTAGTCAATTTTTGGGTAATTGACCATTGCCCAGTGGGGCTCTTCCATTGTTTTCCAAATTTCAAAAGCCTTCAGGCGCCACTCAAGAAGCCATTCGGGTTCATTCTTTTTAGCGGAAATGAAGCGAACAGTATCTTCCGATAAGCCAGCGGCCAGTGTATCTGATTCAATATCAGTGGACCAGCCGTGTTTGTATTCTTTCTTGTTGAGTTCTTCAACGGTTTCTAAAGCTCCAGGCATAATACTACGATGCTCCTTGTGGTATAAAGTTCGGTGATTTACATTCACCTATGTTGAGACTTGAATTGAGTGTTTCTGCGAAATCGCGAATTTGATCATTGCCGAGGGGTGTAGTCATCATTCTAAGGCTGATGGACCTAAAGGCTTGGCGCAGGGCGTTATTAATGTGGCGAAAGTTCTCTTTCAGCGGGCAACGGGTTTTGTATTCACATTGACCATCCGGGCAAGAGCAGTCTGTGAGCATGATTGGCCCTTCCACGGCTTCAAGCACATCGGCAATGCTCAGCACTTCAGGATCTACGGCCAAAATGTAGCCCCCTGACGCACCTCGCACGGATGATAGGATCCCTTGGGTGGAGAGGATCTTCAAGATTTTCCCAACGATCGGCTCTGGGAGCTGCGTTTCGTAGGAAAGCCGCTTAGCAGAGTAGGGAACCTCGGCCTCAGGGCTGATAAATTGCCCCAGCAAAACGAGTGCATAATCTGTTTGTTTTGTAATTCTGATCATCTTGAAAATGCCGATATAGAACCAAAGTAGTGCTCATTTATTTGCAATGCAGAAGTGATGCCAAGGATTGGAATTTATTATGCAAAACTTCATGCTGGAAAAGCTTTTGATTATAGAAGAAACGTTTGGTATGCCCAATTTACCGATAAAGCACACCAACCAAACCCCCACTAAACCCCCACTATACAAAGCAGGCCCGATGATAACAGCATTGACTTTAGTTTGATGTTGTGAAGATTGAGTGTTGATTCCTAGGTCAATCCCTTAGTAGTATTGCCAGTTCACGAGACCTTTTTTTCCACGGATGCGCGCCAGTGGCCACACAACAACAAGATCTAACCGCTTTACCGGGTATTAGTGAATCAATCGCTGATATTAATTATCAAATTCAAAAAATTGCGCAAAGCACCGCCCCCATCTTTATCACTGGTGAGCAGGGCACCGAAAAAGCATTTGCGGCTAAGCTGATTCATGCCATGAGCCCGCGCTGTAAAAAGGCCCTGTACAAGGCAACAATCTCCAACAGTTTACCCAACGATTTTGGTATGCGCTTTCGCCAGTGCGATGGTGGCACGTTGGTGCTCAACATTACCCGCGCGATCCCAGTGGATATTCAATACACGTTGATTGAGCTGACCAGCGGTAACACCTTTGCCGATCCGATGTCTGGCGATTACATAGAGGCGGACGTTCGGTTTATTGTTACGACTTCCTAAAGCGCCACGAAGTGCTGCCGGAATTGCTGGACTTGATTAAGCGTCGGCACATTGAAATCCCCCCCCTGCGGGAGCGCACGGAGGATATTCCGGCCCTTGTTCGTTACGCCACCAAGCGCGCCCGTGAAACTGGCCGCTCCAACGCAACAGGTGCAGATGCGCAAGTGTTAGCCCTGTTTCGCCATTGGGAATGGCCAGGCAACGCCGAAGATTTGCTCCTGATCACGGCAGAAGCCTGCCTGCGCTCAAAAACTGAGATGATCTCCCTTGAAGATTTGCCCAAGGAATTTATGCAGCAAATCCCCGAAGAACTGCTTGAAGGCGCTCGGCTTGTTCGCGCCTCAAGCAATGCGCCCAAGGCCCTTGAAACCCAAAACCATGTGGACGAACCCGATGATGATGAAGTGGGCCTTGCAGACCCCCCCACCAACCCAGCAGAGGACGACGGCAAGGTGTTGGTTGATGCGCAGCGTTACCGCCGGTTGCTGACGCTTGCACGCCGCCTGAACAGCCAGTCAGAGATTTTGAGCAAGCAAATGACCGGCCCTTTATCTGCAGATCTTTCCGACTCATTGCTGGCTGATGATAAGTTGATGCAATCAAACCCCGAGGAAGTTTCCCAAGTGTTGGAATCTGAACTGGATAAAAGCTTGGACTCAATTATGGGCTTGCGGCGCCAGTTGGCCCTGCTCAACGAGCGAGAAAAAAACACAATCGAAACCGCCCGGGATTTATACCGTCGACTCATCTTGGCCGGCAAAGATACCATTTCGATTATGGACGACGAAGAAATTCAGGAAGAAACCGCTGAGCTTGCAAGCTCCTTACGGCAGATGGACGAAGTGATTCAACGCGTTAGCGGCAGTTTTCCCAAACTAGGCAAAGAGCTGGAAAACAAAGTGGGCAACTCAATCGCCCGCGAGGAAGCAGAGCTGATTGCCAAAGCACTGAAGCGAGGACAAAAAACGCCGAACAACCAAGTTTCGGCCTTTGAAAAATCCCTTGAAGGCACCAACGAGGACGTAACAATAAAGGACTTAATGCGCCTTGCTGTGGAAAGCCACACGCCAATCCCCCCCGAAAAGCAGCCGCTTCCGAAAATTACAAAGAGCACGGAATAAATCACTCCGACACAATAAGCTGATACAGTCGTTCGAAACCTGTCAATGATTTGAGACACATAGCTGCCACTATTTTGTGACTTCTTGGAACGTGCTTTCCCAATTCTGTTTGGGTGAAAAGGGCGGTTTCGTGTGGGGATTGATGGCTACCTCCTGCGGGAGTTGTCCGGGAGATGGGTTTCCCCGTACAAAGCGGTTTGGATGTTGTTCAAATGCTGCCAGAAGCACTTCTGCACGCTCTGCAAGTTTACTCTCCGCGCGGCCAAAGTGGACGTCTGCCGGCGTTAGCATCGCGAGCGACTCGTGGCGGTGTTCGTGGTTGTACCACTGGAAAAACCTTTGGCACCATGCTCTGGCCTCGGACATGGAATCAAAGTATTTGGGATAAGTGGGACGGTACTTCATTGTTTTGAACTGGGATTCGGAAAAGGCGTTGTCGTTGCTCGTGCGAGGACGCGAGTGGCTGCGTTCGATGCGCAGAGATTCCAGAAGATCGCAGAGCGCTTGGCCGCGCATCGGCCCGCCGTTATCTGAGTGAAGGATGAGTTTCCCGGCGTCGATGCCCTCGCGCCGGACAAGGCGGACGAAGAAGGCTCGCGCCTCGGCGCTACTCTCCGTGGAGGATAGATACCAGCCGAGGACATAGCGTGAGAACAAGTCGAGGCAGACGTAGAGCTTGATTGTCCCTCTTTTGTTGGACAATCGCAGGTGCGTGATGTCCCACGTCCAAACCTGGCCAGGGGCCGTCGCCACAAGTTCTGGGGGCGTACGTTTTGGGTGCACCGTTTGGCGGCGGCGCTCGCGATTCTCCGCTCGGGAAGCGAGAATTCGGTACATCGTACGGGGCGAGCAGAGATAACGTCCCTCGTCGAGGAGCACGGCGTGGATAGCCGCGGGGGCCATATCCACAAAACGTTCGGAGTGG
This sequence comes from Candidatus Sumerlaeota bacterium, assembly GCA_036751885.1. GTDB lineage: Bacteria > Sumerlaeota > Sumerlaeia > SLMS01 > JAHLLQ01 > JANRMB01. Next base: position 4,233 of record DAIOTT010000150.1, on the reverse strand, counting down.
AGGACTGCGAGCACGGCTTCGCGCTCCAGCGTCGAAAGTGCGCGGGGGTGCGCGGCCTTTCTAAGAGCACTTTTAGGGGGAATCACCTTTGGAGCGATGAGGAGCTTGCGGTAGAGTGTGGCATGCGAGAGGCCGAGCGCTCGGCAAACTGGCCGTGTTGGAAGGTTCTCCCGGGCGAGGGTGGCTGCGGCGATCACTCGGCGCCGTCCTTCAGCTCGAGACTCTCGAGCATGACCAACGTTTTTTTTTGCAGGTCGAGGAGTGCTTCGGTTAGTTGGAGTTTTTTCCGCAGGCGTTCGTTTTCTCGGCGGAGCTTTTCCATGGCTTTTTCATCGGGGGAGTGGCGTGGCTTTCTTCCACGGCGAACGGGCTCCAGGGAGACCTCGCCGTCGAGGGGGAATTCTCGGCGCCACGCCGTTAGAATGGAGCTGTAGAGCCCTTCTCGGCGAAGCAGAGCACCAAGGGAACCGTTGCGGGCTGCCTCGTCAGCTTCTCAAACGATGCGTAATTTGTATTCCCGGGAGAAAGTACGCCGCCGTTGCGAGTCGCTGAGCTGGGGGTCTCTGGGGTTGTTGATTTCGTCTGTCATAATGGAGGACCTTGTCTGCCTCTGCCCACTCACTAAATGATGATGCAAAGTGTCTCAAGCAGTATAGGCAGGTAGGGATGCGTTAAGCGTAAAATCACGAATATGATTTAAGAATACATCTAATGATTTCATTATAATAACGTTTTTTCAAGTCCTCATTAAAAAATAATTACTCCATAATTCAGTCTAAATTATTAAAAACTTATCTTAAAATTGCACCACGCTCCCAGACCCCCTTTTCTTAATATCCCACAAAAGCCCACGCTGCATTCACCATCCACTGTTAAAGCTCCCTTAGCACTCCTTTAACCCTACCTACGATTCCCCAATGATAGCTGTTTTTTAGAGTGCCTTTTTTGAAAAGCACCAAAAGCCTAACGGTTCTGCCAAAAAATCAAGGCACTTTTCTCAACAATCACAACTACCCCCCACCAACCCACAACAGCACGCTTTTTCATTGTCCCTTCATAGGTGATTCACCAACAATCATCCCTAATTCCCAACTATTTGATCGGGACAAATCTTCAAGATTGAGAGCACACTTCCCATGACACCTAAACACAAGTTGGAAACCCTTGCGATTCATGCTGGTCACTCGGCCGATCCTACGACGGGTTCGCGGGCGGTTTCGGTGCATCGAACCTCAGCCTACCAGTTCCGCGATACAGAACACGCGGCGAATTTGTTTGCGTTGAAGGAATTGGGGAACATTTACACGCGCCTGATGAACCCCACCACTGATGTGCTTGAGCAGCGGTGTGCGGCTCTTGAAAGGGGCGCGGCGGCGTTGGCTGTGGCGTCCGGCACAACGGCGATTCATTATTCGGTGATGAACATTTGCCAAGCGGGGGACGAGATTGTTTCGGCGAACGATTTGTACGGCGGCTCGTATACGATGTTCAAAGATATTCACCCGCAGTTCGGTATTAAAACGCATTTCGTGAATCCGACGAATCCGGAGAATTTTGCGCAGGCCATTACGCCGAAAACGAAGTTGATCTTCCTGGAGTCTTGCGGCAACCCGGCCCTCAACGTCCCTGATTTTGCGGCGATTGCTGATGTGGCGAACGCCCACGGCATTCCCCTTGTGGTGGACAACACCTTTGCCACCCCCGCCCTTTGCCGGCCCATTGAGCACGGCGCCAGCATTGTGTGCGATTCGCTGACCAAGTGGATGGGCGGCCACGGCAACGGAATCGGCGGTGTGGTGGTGGATAGCGGCACCTTTGATTGGAAGAGCGAGAAGTTCCCCCTCTATAACGAGCCCGATGCCAGCTACCACGGCTTGCGCTACGCCCATGATCTTGGCCCGCTTTCGCCGCTCGCGTTTATCCTTCGCATGCGCCTTGTGCCGCTGCGGAACTTGGGGGCCTGCATCTCGCCAGATAACGCCTGGATGTTCCTTCAGGGCATTGAAACACTCTCGCTGCGGATGGAGCGGCACTGCCAAAATGCCGCCGCTGTTGCCAAGCACCTGAAGGCCCACCCGCAAGTGCAATGGGTAAAATGGCCGGGCTTTGAGGACCACCCCACCCATGCGAACGCGGCAAAATACTTCGGCGCCAACACCCAAAACAACCTCTTCGGCGGTATGGTTGTATTCGGAATCACGGGCGGCGTGGAGGCAGGCAAAAAGTTCATTGAAAACCTCAGCCTATTCAGCCACGTGGCAAACGTGGGTGATGCAAAGAGCCTTGCCATTCACCCCGCCTCCACCACCCACAGCCAACTGGACGCAGAAAAACAAGCCGCAGGTGGCATCACGCCGGAGATGATTCGCCTCTCAATCGGCATTGAGCACATCGACGATATTCTCGCCGATGTGGATCAAGCGCTGACCGCAGCAGCGGGGAAGGTTGCTGTAAACGTGTAGCCAGAATATCCAAGGGCTTAATCGACACTCCCTCGCGAGGTTCTCTTTCTGATTTTGGTTTATTATATTCGAGATTAATCTGTTAATCGTTTGAATCTAAATTCCTATGAAAATTCTGGTTTAGCAATTCTGATCAACACTATATCCAATAACTTAAGTGACTCGTTTGGTAGCTTTCAAATAATTTCGTGCCTTGGAATCGATTCAGAAAATCATTAGGGTATTTTATGCTCTGTAAATAACTTCTTAATTTATACATGTCAGCCGGATTTAATGCTGCATCAGTAGGGCTTGCCTTCAATTGTCGAAGCCAGATAAATGGCACTAATGAGGGGCTAGTTCGTTGAGCGATTCGAGCAGCTTGAAGGCTTCGTTGGAACTTTCGGCCTCCAAAAGTGCCTTGTAAGTCTCTTCTGAACGGATCGCCTTGGCGATTGCACTGAGATGCCTAAGATGCTTCATCGGGGGGAGCGATTTCGGGCTTACGAGAACAAAAACGATGTGGGCCGACAAATCTGACTGCTTGATGAAGAAGTCTTGCTGGCAGGTCGCCATAAAAAACATTGGGCGGGGAACCCGGTCGTGGTGGGAATGGAGCAGCACGACTCCTTGGCGAAGCTCCGCCGCGCTTTCTGCTAGGGCCTTCTCGATTTCCAGCAGATCGCTCGCTTCTCCGACCAAGTGCCCCTCAAGCAAGCCTCCAAGAATATCTTCCACGGCGCCTCCCCCTAGGCCGAGTTGTAGCCGACTTGGGACTACGAACGCTGCTTCGTCGATCTTCTGATTCTCGCCGGTCTCCTCGCGGATTCGCGGCACGAAGATGTAACCCTCTTCCTGTTGTTCCGGCGGATAGACGATGAGAAAGCTTAACTGCGGATGGCTAGAAACGAGGTTTCGCGGGAGCGCGTTCAACGCGGGCGTCCAAGAAAGTTGGTGCTCACGGGCGCTGATCACAACGACCAAGTCATCGGCGATCTTCCCGTAATCCTTAATCCAGACGGGCAGGTGGGAGATGTGGGGAATCGCGTCAATGGTAAAGGGCACTTCCGGCTTAATCTTCTTGATCGCCCGTTCCACGAATTGGTGGCCGACCGCTGGGGTGAGGATGAGCAGCGGGGCGGAAAGCTGGTTTGCAAGCTGCTTGATAGTTCGTATTGTATCACCAAAAGTCGGTTCATGACGGGATAGGCGGGGGATAACGAGAACGACGCGGTTCGCCGTATTGATCGGGTGGACGCAGCGGGCAACAATCATCAGTTGGCGCACTTGCGGTGTAAGCTGGTCAAGGACGCTTCCAAAGATCTTGCTCCCAAGGGAGGCCTGCCCGTTCCAACCGATAATCAGCGTCGTGATCCGTTGCTCCAGCATCGCACGCTGAATGCCTTCGGCCGCATTGGAATCGACGCGGGTGAGCGGGAACATCGGCACATCGACCGTGGCGCCGTGGATCAGCGCCGAAGCGAGGAGCTTCTCCACGCGGGCCACACCGGCTTCCACTTCCTTGGGATCGGTCACAACCGAGAGTGGATAAATCGGCTCCTTAAGGAGCGGTTGGCGGATCATCAACGCCAAGTTCATGAGGGCCTCGGCGGAGGCGGGATTAGCGAGCGGCAAGAGGATTCGCTGCGGCGCATCGCTGACTGAGAAGCCAGCCGATTCATCAGCTAAGGCGAGTTGGCGGCCGTACTTCTCGGTGATCGAGGGGCCGATGATGCAGGTCACAAGAATCATTACCACTGTGCCGTTGATGATTTCGTCTCCAAAAAGCCCA
>DAIOTT010000149.1:0-8639 GCA_036751885.1 Candidatus Sumerlaeota bacterium | reverse complement strand
CGAAGCCTAAGCTGGCGGGCGCGGTACACAGCGCCCATTGCCCCGGTGCCGATTACCTCATCAATCTCATACCTGCCGTCCAGCACGTGCCCAACAAGATCCTCCAAGCGGTAATCTTGCTTTGCTTTAGGCGAAGTATCGTCGAACTCTGTTTCTTGGTCGTTGATCATTTGAAACTACTCAACCTTGAACGTTTCGCTCTAAGCCTATTCGTTGATGTCGGTGTTTAGATAGATTGTGCAACCGCGCGGCTCACAAAATTGATTTGCTCGTCCGTCATTCCCGGAAAGAGGGGGAGTGAGACTAAGCGCTTTTCAATGGACTCCAACACGGGTAGGCTTGATTTGTCATCAATAATTCCAATCGTATGGGAGAATCGGTGTAGGGGCTTGTAGTGGTAGCTTGTTTGCACGCCTAGTTCATTCATGCGCCGCACAAAATCCTTCTTCACCGTGCCCTTAGGGAGCAACATTACCAACAGGTGGTGACTTGATTCATCGTGGTTGTGACTGCTGAACGGGAAGTAAACACGGGTGGTTTCATTGTAAATGGCTTTTTTGAGTTTGGCAGAAACTTCACGGCGTTCTTTGTTAATGGTAGGCAGCTTTTGAAGTTGAATTCGCCCAACGGCGGCGCGCATTTCATCCATCCGGAAGTTGTGGCCTGCCACCACAACATCGTATTCGCTAATGCCGGTCTCAAAATGATCCATTGTGGAGCGTGTCATGCCGTGGTTGCGCATCAACCTTATGCGCTCGGCAATGGCATCGTCGTTCGTCGTAACCATACCGCCTTCGCCGGTGGTCATATTCTTGTTGCCGTAAAAGCTAAACACGCCTGCATCGCCCAAACTGCCTAGCATGCGGCCTTTGTATTCGCCTAGTATGCCGTGGCAGGCATCCTCAATAACAGGGATGTTACGTTTTTTGGCAATCTGCAGAATTTCATCCATTTTAGGGGCGTAGCCGGCGTAGGGCATCGTTACAATCAACCCTACATCGTCGCTCATTTTAGCATTAAGGTCGTCCACGGACATACACAGGTCGTCCTCGCTGGTAATATCAATCAGCAAGGGCGTTTCGTTGCGGCGCAGGGCAACATTCATGGAGGCAACAAACGTAAGGGCGCACATGGCAATCTTGTGGCGGTCGCCCACGCTTACGGCGTCGTAACATAAGGCTAATGCATCGGTCGCGTTGGCGGTTGCCATGGCGTGCTTGGTGCCTATAGCCTTAGCGAATTCCTGTTCAAACGCCTTCACCTCGGGGCCCATGGTTAGCCAGCCAGATTTCAGCACACGGCTTACGGCATCAACCTCCTGATGATCAATTGTAACGTTTGAAAGGGGGACTTTCCACTCCATGTTATAATACCTTAGGGTTCTTTCTGTTTTCGGAAAACGTAATTTTTATCGGGGTAGTGTTTTGATTATTCGGAACGTAAAGCCTCAATAGGATCTAGCCTTGCGGCTTTTAGCGAGGGGTAAAAGCCAAATAAGAAGCCAATGAAACCCGCAACGCCCGTTGCTGTAAGTACCGAACTTACGGGCACAATCATTTCCCAACCGGCGTAATTTCCTATCATCCAAGCAAGGCCGTAGCCAATAGCAATTCCTGCCACGCCCCCTAAAACACTGATAATCAACGATTCAATAATGAATTGGGTCAACACATCAGAGCGTGTGGCGCCTAAAGCTCGGCGAACCCCAATTTCCCGGGTGCGCTGTGTCACTGTTGCCAGCATGATGTTCATAATCCCAATTCCCCCTACTAGGAGGGAAATTGCGGCCACAAAAAGCAGCACGTTGGCCAAGATTTTACCGGTCTCCTGCTGCTGACGAATCAACTCTTCTGGCACAATCACCTCGTAATCCCGCACGTTACCGTGGCGCCTCAGGATCATTCTATCCACAAGTTCTTTCATTTCGCCCAAGGGTTGGCCTTCATCCAGCTTCAAAATGATTTCATCCAGCTTTTCAACCCTTGGGTCACCGCCGGTTCCTAGGCGTTTGAACATGGTATCAATTGGAATGTAAATATTGCGGTCCACATTGCCGACTTTCACCACGGTTTCGCCGCCGGTTTGTCGGGATTCAAGAACGCCAACCACTTGGTAGCTTTGACCGCCTATGCGGATTTTTTTCCCCAAAGGGGGCTCTATGGGGAAGGCAATGCGGCGAATATCCTCGCCAATCACACAAACCTGACTTGCATACTGGCCGTCATACGGGCTAAGCCAGCGCCCTTCAGCCAGCTTATAGCCCACAATGTTTGGCAAGTCAGAATTTGTTCCGTACACCTCGCCGGAGATCACCCTGCCGTTGATTGAGGCGGGTGCTTCGGTTTTCTTGAGGGGCGAAGCAAGGGTAACACCCTCAACAATTTCCCGCACCGCGTGAACATCTTTACGCGTCAATCCGTACGGGCTAAGGCGCCGTGCTTCTGTAAGGTCTGCACCGCTCAATTCCACGGCTCTAAGGCGTACGGTATTGGTTCCCAAGGCGGCTAACTGCCGGTTTAACTCTTCAGCGGCCCCGGCCCCAATAGCAGAAACGGAGATCACCGCCGCAATACCAAATATAATTCCTAGCATCGTAAGAAATGAGCGGGTTTTGTGCATCCAGATTTCCATGAGTCCGGTGCGAATCGCTTCAAGTAAGGGCATACATACGTCCGTATAATCTTGCATCAAGTAGGCAAGTTGATTTGGTGATTGAATCGTGTTTTAGTAGACACATTTCAATCTCTGGTGAAAATACTATTCAAGAGTTCTGAAAAGGGAAATGAGATTTATGGAAAAAAATGGCAATTACCTCCAGCTGGAGCTGAAAGAGCAAGATCGTGGTTCAATGGTAACAACAGCCTTACGCACACCGAGGGAGGTTTTTGAGCAACAAAACGTGCAAACACCCTACCCCATTGTAGCGGCAAACTACTGCAATCAAGTGGTTTCCCTAAACCATGAGCTCACGAAAAATGGCCCTTTAGTACCCGTGCATCTGGGTACAACAGATGGAGCCCTGATTGCCCGCCGAACCCTAATCTTTCTCCTCTACGTGGCCGTTCGCGAGCTCTTCCCCGCCCTGCACCTGCGCGTTAGCCACTCCTTAGATTACGGGTATTTTGTTCAGCTGTTTATGCGCACCCCTAATAATCCCGAGGGGGATGAAGTACAAATTAGCCCTAAAGATTTAAAGACAATTGAAACCCGGATGCGCCTGCTGATTGCGGAGGACTTACCCATTGAGCGCCAATACATGAGCCTTGCCGCCGCCCAGGAGTACTTCCGCGAAGCGGGCAACCCGGACAAAGCGGAACTGATGGAGTACACGGATAAAGAGATGATCTCCCTGTACTCCCTGCGGGGGTTTTCAAATCACTTCTACGGCCTGCTTTCTCCCACAACAGCAGGTGTAACGGCATTTGAAATCAAGGGGTTGGCCCAAGGCCTAAACCTGCGGTTTGCCCGCACCGCAAAGCCCACGGAGATTCCCCCAAACCACGCCGGCAGAAAGATCTTCAACGTTCTGGAAGAGCACGACGAATGGATGCGCATCTTGAACTTCCACAGCGTAGCCCGCCTCAATCGCCTCATCAAAAACAAAAAAGTGCGGGAGTACATCCTCATTGCAGAGGCATTGCAGGAGAAAAGATTGGCCCGCATTGCCGATGAAATCATTCAACACCCGCGAAAACCCAAGATCGTGTTACTCGCCGGGCCCTCTGCCTCCGGCAAAACCACCAGCACGAAAAAGCTCTCCATTCAACTCCGCGTCGTCGGGAAAAACCCCGTCGTGATTGAGATGGACAACTTTTTTGTGGATCGCGATAAAACGCCAAAAGATGAATTCGGCGAATACGATTTTGAGTCCTTTGAGACAATCGATCGGCCCAAACTGCAAGATTGCGTTGAGCGACTCCTAATGGGCGAAGAAGTACAAATCCCCCGCTTCAACTTCAAGGAAGGCCGCTCCGAGCCAGGAGAGTTTTTGAAATTACCCGACGATGCCATCCTCATTTTAGAGGGCATTCACGGCCTCAACACCGAACTCCTCCCCACCATACCCGATGGAATGACCTACAAAATCTACGTCAGCCCCATGACACACCTCAGCATCGACGACCATAACCGCATTTCTTCCTCCGATGCGCGCCTGTTGCGGCGCCTTGTGCGAGACATCGAGGCACGCGGCCACAGCCCCTTGGAAACCATTTCCCGCTGGCCCAGCGTGCGCCGCGGCGAGGAGCGAAACATCTTCCCCTACCAAGAAAATGCCGACGCCATTTTCAACTCCGCCTTACCCTACGAAATTGCCGCCCTAAAACCCTACGCCCTGGAAGCCCTGAAGAACATCACCGAAGACCACCCGGAAATGGCTGAAGCTGCCCGCTTGATCAGCTTCCTCAGCTACTTCCTCACCCTAGATAGCGATTGCATCCCCCAGCATTCGCTCCTACGGGAATTCATCGGGGGCTCGTGCTTTAATTATTAGAGCCTTATAAACCACGGAGACACTGAGGCACGGAGGAAGGATGAGGGTGTTGATCTTGAGTGCGTTCTTGGGTTTGGGTCATTAAATATCTTTAGAGTTCATTCCGATCAAAAAAAACAAAATATTCATAGCCGAATCATCAGTCATTAAACTCACTCTCCGTGCCTCCGTGTCTCTGTGGTGCCTCCTATATCCGTGGTGAAACTAAACCAAGCCCCTCTTTCGGTGTGGCATTCGCTTGACGAAATACGGATTCTCGCTCAATCCTAAATACGCCATCCCTAACAGGCAGTAACTCTTATGACTGAAACACTTGAAGCCCCCAATGATTGCGCCCCTATGGTGCTCAATCCACGCCAAAAAGCAATCTTTGGGAAGTTTCGCGTCCTCACAATGTTCGTCACTAACTTGTGCAACGCTAAGTGTGAAACCTGTTTTTACTGGATGAACCTAAACGATATGGAGAAAAAAAACCTCAATATTCAGCAGCTTCAACAGTTGGCCAGCACCATGCCGGAGTTTCCCCACTTGCTGGTTAGCGGCGGCGAACCCGTTATGCGGAAAGATTTAGATGAAGTAGTCAATGTTTTTGCCAAAACCAATAAAATCTCCACCTTGGATTTGCCGACCAATGGCCTGCTGAAAAAACGGGTTCTGGATGTTGTGGAAAGCATTCTGGATGAAAACCCCCAAGTCATGATTACCGTTGGCCATAGTTTGGACGGGTTTAAGGAAACCCACGACCGGCTTCGCGGGGTTCCCAAGAATTTTGAAAAACTCTTTGATACCTTCGAGGCCCTTACAGAACTTCGCGCAAAACGCCTTGAGCTTCACAAGCAGGGCAAAGCCTTCCTTCCCCGCCTGCGCCTTGTTACCCTTACCTGCATCAATAACCAAAACATTGATGAAGTGGAATCCCTGGCGGATTGGGTTACAGGCAACTACGATGTGGATGGCATGGTGTTTGAGTGCCTTCGGGGAACGCCGAAGGATCCCAACCTTCTTCCCCCAACGCCCGAGCAGTTTGATCACATTGTACGAAAATCCATGGCAGTGAACGATGCCCTTTACCGCAAGCGCTTTCCAGAGGACCGGGCGAACCGCCTCTCCATTCTTCGCGGCCAATACCGCAACCAGCGCGACCACATTACGCGCGGCAAAATTGGGATGACCTGCCAAGCCGGCAACAATTTGGCCGTGCTTGAACCCGACGGCCGCATGCGCTTTTGCGAATTGCTGGATGTGGTGGGCGATTTGCGGGAAACAAATTATGACTTCCGCAAGGTGTGGTTTGGCGAAGAAGCAGAACGCCAACGCAAATGGATTCACGATTGCCGCTGCAGTTGCACCCACTGTGTAAACCTTACGCAATCCATTGATTTTTCACCCGCAACAAAGGTTCGCCGCATGATTGATGAGTTTGTGTACAACGCCACCTAAGTTGCCTTGGGTAAACTTCACCGTTATTTTTGCCTAGAATCTTTTTACACTAAACACTTCGGGAGAACGAATTGGGAAAAAAACGCATGGAAGTCGTCGTGCTGGGCTCCGGAACCTCCACCGGTGTTCCCCCAATCGGCTATAAAAACCCTGATTTCCCCTTCGATGACCCTAAGAACAACCGGCTTCGGGCGGGGCTTTTACTTCGAGACCCCCGCAAGCCCCCCGCGCAAGCCCAATCAATTATCGTTGATTGCGGCCCAGACTACCGCCAGCAAGCCCTGAAGCACCACATTGAACGCTTAGATGCCGTTCTGCTTACCCACGCCCATTTTGATCACATCGGCGGGTTGGACGATTTGCGCCTGTACAACTTCCACCAAAAACACGCCCTCCCCCTGTACGGCCAGCCCCATACCTTGGCCGATGTTCAGCGGCGATACTCCTACGTTTTTGATCCCCCCACGGAGGGGGGCGGCGTTGCCTCCTTTGATCTTCACTCCGTAACCGACGGCGCGTTCAACGTGCAAGACTTACGGATTCTGCCGCTCCCCGTTTTTCACGGCTCGCAACCCATTCTTGGGTTTCGCTTCGGGGATTTTAGCTTCATCACTGATGCCAGCCGCATCGAGCCTGATACCATGGGCCTTCTTGCCGGAACAAAAACACTCATCCTAAACGCCCTTCGCCCGCAGCCGCATTCAACCCACTTCAGCCTAGATGAAGCCATTGACGTCGCAAAAACCGTTGGCGCCCAGCAAACCTACTTCGTGCATATGACTCACCTGCTAGAGCACCATTCCACCAACGCAAAGCTCCCCAAGGGAATGGAGCTCGCTTTCGATGGTCTCGTATTTAAAGTGGAAGTTCTAACGCACAATTAGCTGGTTGTGGGGCAACCCCTTGAGAATCAAAGATGAAGGCTTGTTCACCCGCTGAGTACCCCCTTGAGTAGCCGCTAAGTGCCCTATTTTAGGGAGCAAGGGGGGATAAATATTCCCTTGCAAAGCCGGGTTGTTTCGCTAAATATTCGCCTTATTCCCAAGGAGGCGAACCATGGCGAAAAATAAACTCGAAAAACCAACCATCACCCAAACAGGCTTTCAATCCCCAGCGGGCGACTACCTAGAAAGCCGTATTGACTTAAATGCGGAGCTGATTGAGCGCCCCAGTTCCACCTTCTTTTTTCGCTCTGCCGCGTGCGTTAGTCACCCGGCGGGCGTTTACAAGGGCGATGTGTTTGTTGTTGACCGCGCCGCAATGCCTGAGAACGACGACCTATTGATTGTTGCCTGGCATGGGGAGCTGTTGTTGCGGCGCCTTGTAATTCAGCAGGGGAAGTTCTTCTTGGCAAGCGCTCACGGCGGCCGCGCGCAAGCCATGCCTGCCGATGAGGACGTCAATATTTGGGGCGTTGTCACCTATGTGATTCACTCCACCCGAAAAGGACGCCCCGCATGATTGCCTTGGTGGATTGCAATAACTTCTACGCCAGTTGTGAGCGCCTGTTTCAGCCTCAGTTTGAGAAAAAGCCCGTTGTGGTGCTCTCCAACAATGACGGCTGCGTGGTTGCCCGCTCGGAGGAGGCCAAGGAGGTCGGCATCCGCATGGGCGCCCCAGCCTTTGAAGTCCGCGACCTAATCAAACGGCACAACGTCGCGGTTTTCTCCTCAAACTACACCCTCTACGCCGATATGAGCCACCGCGTTATGGAAACCCTTCAGCAGCATTGCCCGGAGGTTGAAGTCTACTCCATTGATGAAGCCTTTGTTACCCTTCCGCCCCGGTGTAACGTTCTCACGTTTTGCCACCGCTTGCGAGAAACCGTTAAGCGAGAAACGGGAATCCCTGTTTCCATTGGCTACGCACCCACCAAAACCTTGGCAAAGCTCGCCAACTCCTTCGCCAAAAAAGAGGAAGGCGTTTTTGACTTTACAACCGCGGATCACGATACCTATTTGGGCATTGTGCCAGTCAGTAAAGTATGGGGAATCGGCGGGCAAAAAGCCAAATGGCTTCAAGCACGGGGAATCACTACTGCCCTAGAATTGAAAAACGCCGACCCCCGCTGGATCAGCAAATGGCTTACGGTTGTGGGCGAGCGCACCGTGCGCGAGCTGCGCGGCGAGCCTTGCATGGAGATGGACGATGCACCCCCCGCCAAAAAGGGGATCATGTGTTCCCGAATGTTTGGCAGGCCTGTTACCCAGCTGGCCGAACTTGAAGAGGCTGTTTCCACCTACACCGCTAGGGTAGCGGAAAAGCTGCGGGCGGAGAAAGGCGCCGCCACCATTCTAGAAGTCTTTATTACCACGGGCCGCTACTCTGCCCAATACTACGCCAACAAAAAACTCTTCCACCTACCCGTTGCCACCGCCGATACCTGCAAGCTCAGCAAAACAGCCCTTGAAGGGCTGCGCGCTCTCTTCAAAGCCGGACACAATTACACCAAAGCAGGGGTTTTTGTAACGGGTATTGTGGATGCAGGCGAGCAACAGGGGGACTTGTTTGCCTGCGTCGACGATGAAAAGCGCCAGTCATTCTTGGCCGTGCTGGATTCGCTGAACCAGCAATGGGGGCGCGGCGCCGTTCGCTACGCATCCGAAGGGATTAAGAAACCCTGGCACATGAAGCGCGGCTCCCTTTCCAAGCGCTACACCACAAGCTGGGGAGAGTTGCCGCAAATTGGCGTCTGCACAGGCTGATT
>DAIOTT010000148.1:410-8777 GCA_036751885.1 Candidatus Sumerlaeota bacterium | reverse complement strand
AATGCTCCCCGGCCCTGAAACAGTGAACGTGTACCAATCAGTATCGGTTGTGCTGCTAATGCTTCCCGTAACATTCACACCGGAGCCTAAGGGCCCATCGGCCGTTGCATCGGTATTATTACTTTCAGATTCTGAGGTGATTTGAGCAGAACCAAAAAGCGGAAGCGATAATAGAAAAGCCCCAAGGAATAATGGTAATTTTTTCGTCATTCGGTAAGATCCTTCTTAGGATAAAGATCATGAACTTCTAGAACACTGATTGAAAAACAGCAAATAGTGCATCTTGGATGGAACAAAAATATTCGACGCTCTTAATGGATTTCTAATACAAACCAAACAATTCCAATAACCTGCGAATTACGATCCTCCACAATTTTTCTTCATTTTATTAGAATTTCGAATAAATCCAATAAATTCAACGGGAGTACTACTAAAAATAAGTCCTCCAATTTGCTCCCAATTGATCAATGAATCGCTTTCTAACCGAACATTTTTTGGTTCCTGAATTTAATTTATTTCAGAAAAAATCAGTTTTTTTCACCAAAAACATTAAAACGACTCAAAAACACCAAAACCGAAAGCAACAATGGCCTAATCAGGTGGGCAAACAGACTTTCATTACAGAAAATACCGTTCATATGAGCAATTCCATCAAACAAAAAACTCCCCCCTTGAAAACTCAAGGGGGGAGTTTCTAGGCTTGCTTTATCCAACCAACGCCCCATGAAAGATGCTTGGCAGATAAGCCTCGCCGACTCACTAAACCATCTTGTGGCTTAGTAAACGTTGGCAGGTGTGTAGAAGCAATCAGCCCCTTGCGTAAAGCTGTATGAGCAACTAGACCCATCGATGCTGATATTGATGGTGCTCCCGGTGTTGGAGCCTGTAGTAAAGTTAAATGTATCGCCAGCGGTTAGCTTTGTGCGGCTCATGTTGGTGATTCTAAGGGTTTGACCGCAGTTGACTCGGTTATACGTTGTTCCACTGGTTTTGCGGAGAACATAGACGGCGAAATCCCCATCCACATGGCCGACGCCATTTTTATCAATAAACATGCTGGTATCTTCATCCACGCCAACGCCCGTCACAACGGAATCGGTGGGCGAAATAGTGGGGTTTGTAATCAACGCCATAAACGCCATTAGGCGCCCCATGCGGTTGCGCTGGCTGAAGTGTGTATCAGTGATAATGTTGGCCCCAAGCCCAAGATTTGTGAACCCGTTGGAGATATTCATATTTGGGTGGCAAATGTTGGAGGCTGCCTCAGAACTATAAATGCCGTTAATTCCATCGGGATCATAAATGAATTCCCCCTGAACGGCGCAGCCCGCGGAAATCCCCCCAATCACACCCCCTTGATCGTAGGCGTAACGGATGGCAGATTCCACCTTGGTATCTTTCCAGAAGTTGAGGTAATCTGATTGATCGCCCCCGGCAATATACACGAACTCAGCGGATTTAATCACCCATTCTACATAAGCAGAATTCGCCTTGGTGACTGAATCAACAACGATTGTTTCCACCGAATCAGGCTTCAACGATCCGCTTGTGAGATTGTACAGGTAGCTATTATACCCATTCGTTCCTGAAGAGCGCAGCACCACAACGTCGCCCCCGTTTGCTACTGGGTATGCGCGATTTAAAAACGCCTCATCAATATCAAAGTTACCGCCCATGAGAAGAAGCCCGGGGCCATTGACTGGCGATTTGCCGGAGTCAGCGGAGTTCCCTGTAATGTAGGAAACTTGGTTGCTTGGCTTGGCGGGCCGTGGTCCTAGCCCGCCGCTGGGCGTTGGCGTGGGTGTTGCCGTTGGTGTTGGCGTTGGGCTCCCCTCACCGCCGGTGGGGAAGGTGGCGGTAAAATTGTAATTCCCCCGGCCGCTGTAGCGCTGCACTTTTAGGAAGTACTCCTCGGCTGAAGTTGCCGTGTACGTCAGAACTTCCGGGCGGTTGCTTGTTTCAGCGGTTGCCACGGCACCACCGGTGGATTTGTACAGGAAAAGATCAAAGTCCCGCCGCGAGTTGTGGTTAAGGGTGATCGTAATCGTCCCCGGACCGCCAACGTTGAACTTGTACCAATCCACATCAGAGTTGTTTGAAATGCTGCCGGTTACATTGACGCCAGAGCCCAAGGGGCCGTCTGCCGTAGTATCGCTGTTGTTGTTCTCTGACTCCGAGGTAATCTGAGCCGAAAGGCTAATGGGTAATACTAGGAGCAGCGCACCCACCAAGAACGGAAGTTTTGTTGTCATGTAAGAATTCCTTTTCAATTTAAATATCGCAAAGCCCTAAGGAAGTTTTCCAAAATTCGCAAATAGTTCCTCTTTGAAGCATCAAAAAAAAGTTCCCACTAAGCGAGTCAAAGATAATCATTAAGTTGATTTTATTCAATTTAGCTCCAAATAAAAACTAATATTTTTTTCACTTTTTTTGAAATTCAGGAATTATTCGGTATTGTTTACCCCGCAACTTCAAAGATTAATCCCAAACTTTCCCCTAATATTTCCCTTTATAAGCCAATTTCAATTCCCCAAAATTTGACAGTGGACAGCCCCCCATTCTTGAGTCATGGTTCTATTAGGAAATTTGAAGTTTTTGAAAAAGGTAATCCTCCTCAATGGCTCAAGAAACCGTGCTAACAACCGATGAACTTTCCCAGATCATTGCCACGCAAGACGCCGAAAAACTTCTTCAAGCCCTTGCTGAAATACCCCAAGAGGAACGCGCCCGGCTAATCAACCGGATGGACGCCGCCGATGCCGAGCGCATGATGATGCTTTTGCCGCCGGAGGACGCCGCCGCCCTGCTTGAAAAACTCTCCGACGGGCAAGCCCAGCAACTTCTTGAATGTGTGCCTTTTGAGCAAGCCGCCCAAATTGCCGATGAAATCCACAGCGCCGCCCGCGCTGATATTGTGGGGCGCATGGACTCCCGCAGTATGGATGCAATCATGAAGCTGATGATTCCTGAGGAGGCGGAAGACCTTCGCGAGCTTGTTTCTCACGCTCCAGATACCGCCGGCGGCCTGATGATTACGGAGTATTTGGTTTACCGCTCCTCCCAAACGGTGGAGGAAATTCTAAAAGATCTACAAAACAACGGCCAAGAATACGCCGATTACGACATTCAATACGCCTACATTACCGATGATAACGACCGCCTAGTGGGCGTGCTGCGCCTGCGTGACATGCTCTTTTCCCCCCGAAGCCGCAAAGCCAGTGAGGTGATGATTCCCAAGCCAATCTCCGTGGTGACAACCGATTCCTTGGAGAAACTGCAGCGCTTTTTTGAAGAACACCGCTACTTTGGCGTTCCCGTGTTGAATGCCGACGGCGCCTTGTGTGGCGTGTTGCGCCGGGCAGCCGTGCAAGAGGCGGGCACCGAGCGCGCCAATACCATGTTTATGCGCTTCAGCGGGATTATTGGTGGTGAAGAGTTTCGCAACATGAACCTAAAAACGCGCTATTCGCGGCGACTTAGTTTTTTGACGTTAAACATTCTGCTCAATGTTGTTGCAGCAAGCGTTATTGCAGTTCATTCTAATACACTTGAACAAATCATCGCGCTCGCCGTATTTCTTCCCATCATCAGCGACATGGGTGGGTGTAGTGGTAATCAAGCCGCAGCTGTTACAATTCGAGAGCTATCTTTAGGACTTATAAAGCCCAAAGATTACCTACAAATTATGAATAAAGAACTCAGTGTGGGAGCGATAAACGGAATAGCCCTCGGGATAATCATGGGTGGACTAGCCTACTTGTGGAAGGGAGACATTTGGCTTTCACTCGTTGCAGGAATTTCCTTATTTCTTAGCACCTTAGTCGCTGTAATTGTTGGAGGTCTTATACCCTTGGCAGTAAAAAAACTCAAGCTCGATCCGGCCTTGGTTAGTGGCCCATTATTGACAACGATTACGGACATGTGCGGATTCTTCTTTGTACTTACTTTAGCTGCTGCAATCTTGATTTGATTGGTTTACAAAAAACTACTTAGGCTTACAGGCAAAACCAATCATGGAAGCACCGTTGGGAAGCCGCCTGAATAAGGTGTAATCTAAATTCATCATGGGAACACCCATGGGCTGAAAAAACTTACCCGTTAAAATTTTGGAAAATATAAAGGAAAAAAGGTGGGACCTGAAGCGAAAATCCACATCAACAAAGCCCACGGTGTTTGCCGCTTTTGTTGCTTCTTTCGTCGTCAACCGGCGCAAATGAGTGGGATCTTCCCATTTCCACCGCCGCTCCCCCGTTTCGGAAAGAACGATTTGCCGCCTAATTGCTGAATACACGTGCTCAATAGAGAATGCATTCGCGCAGGGCGTAGTCCAAATAAACCTTCCGCCCGGCTTTAGGGCACTAAACACATCCGTCAAATACAGCTCTAAATCCTCAACGTGCTCCAACACTTCAACACTGACCACAAGATCAAACTGATTGTGAAAATGCGGGGGCAAAACTCCGTCTTCCATGTGCACCGTTTTGCAGTTTGCATGATCTTTTGATAATTGCCCCAAAGCAATTTCACTAACATCGCAAGCAACTAAATTTGCTTTAGGAAACAACTCCTTCCAAAGGGGAACATACAAACCGCGGCCTGCACCGTAATCTAACATGGTACCAATATCACCCTGTGAACACCAAACAGGTATAATGTGCTTTAATGCTTCATATCGTGAGCATTCATAACCGGTAAGGGAAGTACGGTACGTTTCACTCTTGTAACGCTCATCATATACATCTGAAAATTTTTCTTCTGTCATTCAAATTGGCCCATACAGATTTTCGGTATGCTAACTTTGTTTCCTGATTAATACTTCCAGAGAACGCGTTGTAACATCCTCAACGCTAAGCCCACGCCCCTGAAAGGCCTCTGGGTATTCCAGAATTAATTCTAAATCCTGAAAGTAGGTTTGCTTTTCAAATTTCAATAGTTCATGACCCGATGAATGAAATAGAACTTCGAATTTATTTAAACTCCACTTATTCAACGGTTGAAGTGAAGTGGAATCTTTTCCTAAATCTTTGACGCCGTATTTTTGGAGTTTTTCTTCTATAAATTCAGATGAAAACAGAAATTGCGCATAAGGCATATGTAACGTTCGGTAGCAATGTAAGCCCCAAGGTGAATGGTATAATGGGCCAAAATGGGTATAGAATAAACCCTTTGGCTTTAGTATACGTAATAGTTCATTTAGTACCATTTCAGGATCTTGAACATGCTCAAACGTATTGAAAGAAATAACAACATCAACGGAATCAGATTCCACTTGATCAATATTTTCCAATTCATTTTGAATAAAGGGTAAATGGCGGGCTTGTTCATCGCGCCAATCTTCCCGATCAACACAAATAGCCTGATGCCCGAATAATGATAATTGAGCGCACAAGATACCATCCCCAGCCCCTGCATCAACAATTCTGAGTCCACGTTTTTTAATTGCTGGAATTGTATCAAATAAAACTGAAATGCGTTTCTGTGCACGCTCCCAAAGGCTGTAAGCATCGTACTCATAAACACTCAGCAAAGGAAAGCGGTTTTGTAGTAAATCAAAATCGCATTCAGACCGATGCAGATTTGTTGGTACAAAGGTTGAAAGAATTTTTGCTAGTTTATGTTTTATTTTTTCATTCGTAATTTTTGCCGTTATTTTCTCAATCGCATTAAACATCTTTGCTTTTCAACCTCCGCCAAATGCTTGTTAATTTACGGCGAATATTATTTTTAATACCGCGCAAAACCAATACAAAAAATCTCAGCTTTAGAAATCCCTTGGCAAAAATACGCTCATAAAGCCCAGGTTTTTTATAGTTCGAGGGAAGCCCATGGCGGTGCCAACCCATTGAAAGTGTTGGATTGTAATTCAACCTCCAAGCATCTAGATCAGGATGATCGATAAGGATTTCAGAAATTAATGAAAGTGTGTGGCATCTAAACCAAGTTGAAAAAAGATTTGATTCATTAGCCTCCGCAAACGTTTTAGGTAAGCCCATTTGCGACACACTTCGGTGGTTTGAATAGGGAAATCCACCATCGGAATTTTGCAGATTCAACAAATGTTTTTTACACTGAACGAGACTTTCATACACGATTGCTCTTTTGTATTCCGTAATCTTTGTAAGATTCACAAGTATATCAACCGCATCAACATCTTCACAGGCACCACCACCTTTATGACGAGCAAAACCGCCGTCGAAATATTGCAAACCTAAGGTTGTATCTAATAATTTATCGGTGAACAGTATAGTTCTGTTTTCGTAATAATACAAAAGCAACTGGTGATATCCACCGTAAATAGCATTATATGAATCACAATACCCATTTGTCCCCCAACATCCAGTATTCGGATCAAGTTGGGAATCAAGCCAATCAAATAATAGTTTCAGGCAATTATTAGCTTCTGGTAATTCTTCTACATCGCGAAGAAAAATCAAATACTGCCCAATAAATAATAGATTATTCCCTTCAAGCCAAGCCAGCTTCCAATCTATTTTATCTAGTTGTTGCTTTAGGAACTGTTGATTACAATAAGAATGAGCGGTATACAAAGGAAAACGAGGTTTTTTGCCTAGTATTCCTAGAACTCCGAGAACAGTACAGTTCAAATGATCTTGAATGTGGGAAAGGCTATGAACAGAGTTTTCTTTAGGGATAAAGTTTTCAAGCTCCGGCCCTATAAAATTGCCGGTCTTACTTTCTTGGCAATTAAGTATATTTTCAGATATTTCTTCAATATCATCTAATTCTTCTCCTATATAATGAAAGATTGAGACGGCGTAACACGTTGCATACAGATTCCCTTCACCATTTGGAACTGAACTATAGTACGGCGAGTCCTTTGATTTGCATGATAAAACAAATTCATTTAGTCGACCGATTCGATCCTTAGATTCCGAAATCATGAATTGATCTAAACCCGCAATTTTACGATACCATCGATAAAAGTAACACCATAATAGTTAGTTACTTGATAGCCAGTACCATAAACATCATTTTCAATGACTTCAAATTTAGCAGCTCGGTCAATATAATCTAATCGACCAATTCCTTTTTGAGCAATACTTACATCAATCCAATATTCTCCGGGTGTATACGGAAGAGTTGCGAGTTCAAACACTGCTTCCTCGCCTTCGTGTGGATCGATTGTTTCTTTCACTGACTTCATACCGCTATTAAGGTTTCCCAGCCATTGCTCATTGGAGTTCTTGATAATGATACCAATCTGAGCCCCTTGAAATTTTGAGAATCCATTTAGCTTTACCGTAATCCGCATCCCCTGACCCATCAAGATTGATTCGGCAAACTCACCTTTCATTGATTGCAGCAATACAGATTGAACAAGAAGATTTTTACGGTTTGCATTGGCCTCTGGCTTTACCACAAAGGTTCCGTATGTAGTGGACTTACCGGATGCTACATCAGAGCTGCGATAATGTTGGATTGCTTTTTCTACATTACCGTGAAAATCAATTGAGCCTTGGTTTAGGCAAATTCCTTTTTTGCAAAGGTTGCTAACAGCTGTCATATTATGGCTAACAAACAACACCGTACGCCCGTCTTGAGCGACGTCTTGCATTTTGCCGAGGCATTTTTTTTGGAACTCCGCATCGCCCACGGCCAGGACTTCATCGACGACTAAAATATCTGTGCGCAGGTGGGCCGCTACGGCGAAGGCTAAGCGCACGTACATGCCACTGCTGTAAAACTTGACCGGTGTATCAAGGAATTTCTCCACGCCGGCGAAGTCAACAATTGCATCAAAATGCTGGCGAATTTCTGAGCGTCGCATTCCCAAAATCGAGCCGTTCAAGTAGATGTTTTCTCGCCCACTGAGCTCACGATGGAACCCGGTTCCAACCTCCAACAAGCTGGCAAGCCTGCCACGGTAGCGCATTTCCCCGGTTGTGGGAGCGGTGATTCGGCTCAACACTTTTAGCAGCGTGGATTTACCGGCGCCGTTACGGCCGATAATCCCAACAGTGTCACCGCGGTTGATTTCTAGATTGATCTCTTTTAAGGCCCAAAAAGTTGAGGCTTTTTTCTTTTGCTTTCCGCTTGTTCTTCCTATGAGTTGGCCGAGGGAATTCATGAGATCTTCCCGGAAATTATCATTCAGCCCTTTTGCTTGGCCAAGGGTGTATTTTTTGCCGATGTTTTGCATTCGCACGGCCCAAGGCTGCGCGGCTAAAGTGCCGGGAGTTGTTTCCGCCGCGCGTATAACAGCAGGGGCTTTTGCGGTCGGCGTCGGCTTAGGGGTTTCCGTGCTCATAGAATATCCACCAGGCGTTTTTCCCGGGCGGTGAAAAACTGAAAGCCGATGATGAAAAACACCAGCGCGTAGAGAAACCAGTCTCTTTGATAGTATTC
>DAIOTT010000148.1:0-400 GCA_036751885.1 Candidatus Sumerlaeota bacterium | reverse complement strand
ACCAGAGCGGAAATTGTGCCTTTGGCAAGCAAGACGAGATTCACGGCGTTGCCCGCAAGCAGGGCACGATAGGTTTCCACCACGGCTGCCATCGGGTTTAGGGAAAGGAGAAAATAAAGGTAAGGCGAAACCCAATCGGTGTTTTCGCCAAAGCCGATTTTGCCGTTCCCCCAATCCTCCAGCGGAACCCAAACGGTGATGAACATCCCTAACTGAAGAATGAAGGGAATGATGTACTTAACATCTCGGTATTGGGCATTCAGCACGGAGAAAAACAGCCCCAACCCAAGCCCTGCGATGAGTTGCAAAAAAAGGAGGGGAAGAAGCCAGCCGATTAATTGGGGGGTAAACACGCCGCCCACTAGGGCAATAATGATTAGAGTGGTATAGGCAATCAGGA
>DAIOTT010000147.1:8647-8921 GCA_036751885.1 Candidatus Sumerlaeota bacterium | reverse complement strand
ATTTTTTGTATGACGCTTGTGGGCATCCTGTTTACCACCATCGGCGGGCTGGGTGCTGTGATTATGGTGAGCATCGTTTTGCTTCCCCTGATGGCTACCGTTGGGATTCCGCCAATCGTTGCGGGCGGCATTATGCTGATTGGCATTTCCTTAGGGGGAACGATGAACGCCGGAAGTTGGGTTGTTTATGCGGATAGCTTGAGCATTGATATTTCAATCGTCAAAAACTTCGCCATCAACGTCTTTACGTTCGTCTATGCAATGGGCGTTTGCT
>DAIOTT010000147.1:0-8637 GCA_036751885.1 Candidatus Sumerlaeota bacterium | reverse complement strand
TCATCACGATTGAAATGTGGCGATCGGGTACACTGAAATCCACCACAAAAATGCTTACAATTGTTGCGGCCACCATTCTTGCAACCATTGCATTGGTCGCTATTTTTTGGAAATTGAAAATTGGCGATACTTCCGGCACTGATGTAACCGGAAAATCCCCCATCATCACCACATTCCAAATCATTGGTGGTGTATTGTTGTCCGGTATTCTGCTCATCATGCTGAAAGATATTTATCTCGCCGTGCCCCGCTGGCGGCACCAGATTGTTACAATCAAATGGTACGCCTACCTAATCCCCGTTGTGCCGTTGATCTTCATCATTTTGTATGGGATTGATATCAACGCCTCGTTCCTTATCGGCATCATCTACGCCATGATCGCCACAGCGCGGCCCGGGAGCATAAGCCTGACCATTCAAAGCATGATTCAAGGGGCTGCAGCAGTAATGCCGGCAATTATCCTCTTCATGGGCATTGGGCTAATCATCACTGTTTTCAGGGGCCCTGCTGGTTGGGGCGAGGCCAACAACGGCGCAGAATGGTTGACAATTCAAGCCCTGAATCCCTTCTTTGTGGGAATGAAACCTACGGTACCGGTGTACTTGATCTTCTTTAGTATCTGCGCGCCGTTAGCCCTTTATCGGGGCCCCTTAAACACTTGGGGCTTAGGCTTTGGTGTTTCTGTAATCCTCACTAAAACCGTTGGCTTTAGTAATCCAATCGTCATGGGAATGCTACAAATGGTGGGGCAAATTCAAGGCGTGTCAGATCCTACAAACACGCAAAACGTGTGGCTTGCCAACGAACTTCGGGTGGATGTTCAGCAGATTATGCTTCGCACGCTGCCCTACGTTTGGGTTATGGCAATCCTAGGTCTTGTGGCAACAACGGTCTTCTTCCCCGTGGATCAGGTTACATGGGAGGCCATGCAGGCCCAAAAAACACAAACCAAACCAGTGGAAGTGATTGTTCCATCATCCTATGAAGCCACCAGCGATACCTTGCAACTAAACGTAGATCTACCTGCTGCTGGGGAGGTAGTAACCGAATGAGTTCTATATCAGAGAAACGCCGCATTAAGATTGGCATTGATGTTGGCGGAACGTTCACCCACGCCGTTGCCCTTGATCTTGGTACCATGGAGCTTGCGGGTAAATCCGTTGTTCCCACCACCCACCACGCCGAGGAAGGCGTTGCTAAAGGCGTGGTAGAATCCATGCTCAAACTCCTTCAAGAAGCCAACATTGAGTCCCACGAGGTGGTACTAATTGCCCACAGTACAACCCAAGCCACCAACGCGTTGATTGAAGGTGATGTTGCCAAGGTTGGCATCATCGGCATGGGAACCGGCCCCGGCGCAATTCGCGCCCGCCGTGAAGCAAATTTAGGCCACATTGAGCTCTCCAAAGGGAAATACCTTGAAACCTGTTTCCGCTTTTTAGACACAGGCCAAGAACTTACCGACGGCGCCATTCGCAACGCCATTGAGGAACTGCGCGCTGAAGGAGCCGAGACAATCGTCAGCTCCGAAAGCTTTGGCGTGGACGACCCACGCCGTGAGGAGCGCGTGGCGGAGATTGCCCGCACCATGGGCCTACCCGCCAGCAGCAGCAGCGCCCTTAGCCAGCTGTACGGCTTGCGCGTTCGCACCCGCACCGCCGTCATCAACGCAAGTATGCTCCCCAAAATGCTGGAAACAGCCAACCGCACCGAACAAGCCGTACGCGAAAGTGGCATCAAAGCCCCCCTCATGGTGATGCGCAGCGACGGCGGCATTATGGATATTGAAGCCATGCGCAAGCGCCCAATTCTTACCATGCTCTCCGGCCCCGCCGCAGGCGTGGCAGCGGCCCTAATGTACGAGCGCATTACCGATGGCTGTATGGTTGAAGTGGGCGGCACTACATCAGATATTTGTGTCATCAAAAACGGCCGGCCAATCGTTACCCACGGCGAAATCGGTGGGCACCGCCTCTTTGTGAAAACCCTAGATGTACGCACCGTGGGCATTGCTGGCGGCTCCGTTCCAAGGGCTACAAACAAAAAACTCATTGAAGTGGGCCCCCGCAGCGCCCACATTGCCCGCCTAGGGTACGATGCCTTTACCGATAACATTGAGTCCGTGAAGCCCGCCCTGATTCAGCCCCGCAAGGGCGACCCCAGCGATTATTTGGCGCTTCACATCAACGGCGAGGAAAATGCCTCCATCACCCTTACGCCCACCGGCGCCTCAAACGTATTGGGGCTTACCTCGGACTACGCCCAAGGCAATAAGGACAGTATCGATAAATGCTTCAAAGCCGTTGCCGATTGGATGGGCACAACCCCACATAAGCTTGCCACCCAGTTACTTGAACTGTGCTCCAAAAAAGTAGCCCCCGTGGTAAAGGCAATGCTCATTGAGCATAAGCTAACCAAGAAGCGCATCACCTTTGTTGGCGGCGGCGGGGGAGCCGAGGCAATTGTTCCCTACACAGCCAAAAAACTGGGCCTAGAACACCGCATCGCCAAAAACACCGAAGTCATCTCAGCCATCGGCGTTGCCTTGGGGATCATCCAGGACATCGTAGAGAAAACAATCCTCAACCCCAGCGAGTCCGACCTAATCAGCATCCGCAAAGAAGCCTTTGATTCTGTTCTGCGCATGGGTGCCGATGCAAATTCCATTGAAGTAGTGGTGGAAATTGATCGGCAAACCAAACGCGTTTGTGCCACCGCGCAGGGAACCCCCGAACTCCGCACCCGCTCCCTCGGCGGCGATCTACCATCGGACGAATACCTCAAGCAAGTTGCCGCCGATACCATGCGCGTGCTCACCCGCAACGTGGAAATTAAGTCCGACAAATCATCATGGATTCAGGCATTTACCTCAGAGCGGCAGAAGCCCATTTTCCTTGGCTTACTCAAAACAATCTACACCCCTATTGTATTGATCGATCGAGAAGGGATCATCCGGCTTCAGTTGGAGGACGCCTTGTACGATCAACTCACCTCCAGCCAAGTGGAGGAACGCCTGCAGAAAGTCATCAGCCAATACACAGTCTTCGGCGATGCGGGCGAAGTGTTGCCCGATATTTACCTCGTGAAACCCGGCCAAATTGTGGATCTCACCGGATTGGTGGAAGCCTCGCAAATGATCTCCGTTGCCCGCGTTGAAACACAAAGCATGCTCCCCACGGATCCGCTGGGCATCATCAGCATGCGCAAAACAGGGTAACCGGTGCCGTGCAACGGGTGGAGCAAAAAGTGCCATTTATGGCGCTCCCCGATTTAGCAAAAGGCCCTAAGTACAAACGCACAGGGCTTGCTGCCAAAACCTATTTTGCCGGGTTTTTCTTAGATTTAGCCCTCTTCTTTGGCGTCGGTTACGGCCAGGGTTGGCTGCTGATTGCAATCACCTTTGAGTTTACCCCTTGGATTTTTGTCCCTCTATTTCTTCTCACGCAAACAACAGGCTATGCAATCTGCTGTATGTATTTAGCCTGTAGTTTTACCTGGCACAAAGTCCGCCGCTGGTGGCTGCAACTCGTGCTGCACCTGCTATTTGCCTATGCCTTTCAGGCAGGCTACTTCATACCCTACCTACCGCAATTTGAAGCTGGTTTGCTTAATAATCAAATCGGCCCCTATATTTGGCTTTGCTGGGCCCTTTCCGTGCCGCTTTTAGTCAAGTCCATCGGCCTTTGGTGGACAATTCATCCCGCCTTGCGCGTGTACTACCCGGCGCAAGGGCAGTACAAAGGCTGTTGGGCAACGGAGAACCGCTGGTACTTTCAACCAAACTCTGCCAAGCAAATATACCAAGCGTTGGAGAAAGGCAACATCATGCATTTGCATTCCAAATCAGCAAAACCACCAGAACAATTTCCAAATATTTGGCGTTCATTTGCCGTGCTAACCCTCTCAATACACCCCACGAATCCTGAGGGATTTCCCATTTATATACACCTAAAGGATGTTTGGTTTTCAGGGCTTCCTATTTTCTATAAGTGCATCCATCGTGCTGCGGGTTTTTCTCGAGTCCACCATGTTGAATTGAGTTTTCAAGAGTATATCGCACTTACAGAATACCTCAATCATTCGAAATAATTATTGATCTATCATTTACTCTTACTGGATTTCTTCCATAATTTTTAAGAACAATGGCCTTAGAAGCAGTGCCCCTCGGGGGGAAAGATGATCATCATCGTTGTATAAGCTTTTTCCATCTTGTATGATGAACGAATAGCCCTTATCATCAAAAACATAGGGTGATAGATCAACAACGAATGTTCCATCACTTTCAAAACTTCTAATGATTGTTTCCTCATCAGAAGTCATTGTTAGATATTCTTTGTAAGAGCGTCGAATCGAAGGATACTCCAACTCAGGACTCTTACTCGAAATAATCATTCGAGTCATCCAAAGAGGTACATCATCTTTTTGTCGCGGTACATTAAGCAATATGTAAACTTTAACCCTATTTTCATTCAATAATTTTATCGTATAACTTAGGGATTCTTTAAATATTCCAATTGATTCTTCACTTGTATGAAATTTTTTTGCATCATCAGTAATGGTATACTTTGGATTATCGGCTGTATAAATATCCCAATTTGCTACTAGAATAACATTTTTTATTTTGTTATTTAGAATAGTGTCAAACACTTCCTGATTCAATTGGCGCCCAGATTCACCATACTGGCGAGTCCAAACATTTAGAATGGGGGGGATTCCGTGGTGTACAGCTAAGATACCCGCTCTCCCCTGTTCCCTCGCCGTTTCGTCCACTATGTTCCAAATCGACTGAGCGTGACTGTCGCCCCAAATCACAAAGTCTTCAGTGATATTTTCTGTATCTTCGATTTCAATACCTATTGAATAATAATAGCCATTAGATGTCTCCTTAGGATTGATTCCATGTGGTGGAATCCACGTATTTTCTTTATTCAGATTGTCCAACACTTCTCTGGAAAAACGATTTTCCAAGCCATTGTTTTGAATCACAACTATTGACGATGTGAATACGAGCAGATTGCAGCAAATAAAGAATATAAATAGAGAGTTTTTGCTGGCGAATAGATTTTTTTTCTGAAGGGTATTTCTAAATAACGATAACTTGAAATTGAAGTAATAAGTGTTGCCATGCTGAGAAAAAAATAATGTGATATTGTGAAAGATTCTGGTGATAATGGCTTCAAAAAAACAAGCATTGGCCAATGCCATAAATAGAGTGGACAGGAAATTTTTCCGCAAAATACAATTATTTTTAGCGATAGTAATTTGCCAATAAAAGTTTTCTTGTGCGAGTTCGTTATGATGATTAGAAGTGCACCTAAACAAGGAACAACCGCGGCCGCTCCAGGAAAAGGGGTGCTCTGTGAAAAGCTAAGATAAGCGTTAATAATTAAGCCAAAACCCAATAGAGATAAGCCTTCTAAGGCTTTAGTATGGAAAAAATTGAACTTTGGGAAAAACCAGATTAGACCGCCAAGTAATAATTCCCACAACCGATAATGCAAAAGATAATAGGCCGCAGTTTGATCTGTATACACACCCCTTACACTAAGGGCAAAAGAACCTAAAAACATTACAAACAAGGCTACTTTACAAGCAACAGAATGGTTTTTCCAAAGTAGTAATAACACAAGTGGTAAAACAAAATAGTATTGTTCTTCAACGGCAAGAGACCAAAAATGAAGTAGTGGCTTCGTTTCGGCCGCAGCATCAAAATATCCTGTACTTAAAAAAAATAAATGTTTGATGCAAAAACAGTTTGGGCTAAAACTGATTTGCCAAGGTCAATTTATTGAAAGGGGAATTGTAGGTAAAATCCCGCCATGAATGAAAACAAGATTACCGCGAATAAAGGCGGGAAAATACGCCGAATCCTCCGCTCCCAAAAATCAATCAGGGAAAACTGGCCTTCCTCAAGTTGCTTTAGAATAATCCCGGTGATTAGAAACCCTGATATGACAAAAAACACGTCCACCCCTACAATGCCCCCTGGGAAACCTAGGCCGAAGTGGTACAGCACCACAGGCATGACCGCGAGGGCTCTTAGGCCGTCAATCTCGGCGCGATATGCAATACTCTGTTTTTCAATTGGCTGAGCTTCCAATCCCCTTTGTTCCATCAGCATTTGCTGCGACACTCAAATCTTCCCTCGAAGCATTTGGGCGATTAGCAGTGTCATGCCAATGCAGATAAAGGAATCCGCAACGTTGAACGTGGGCCAATGGTATTCCCCAACGTAGGCATCAATCATATCAACAACAAAACCACGGAATACGCGGTCGTACAGGTTGCCAATTGCACCGCCCAAAATCATGCCTAAAGCAAAGCGGCCGACCCATTCTTTGGGGCTTAATGAGCGGAAAAAGAACACTAAGGCAACCACAGCAATAACGCTTACGGCGGCTAATAACTCCACATGGCCGTATAAAATGGAGAAGGCAGCCCCACGGTTTTCCGCGTAAATAAAGCGCAACATCTCGGGAATAATCTGGTAGCTTGGGTAACGACCAAACACATCTGGCGTGGCTAATTTTTGCAAGGTAAGCCACTTTGTCCATTGGTCGAATGCAACAATTACAAGAGCGATTGCAAGGGCGTGGGGAGCAAACGCCCACTTATTGCCCGCAGGGGGGGCCGTATCCTCAGGAGTTCCATTTGCCTTGCTTTGTTCTTCGCCAACTGCCGATTTTGTTTCCTTAGAATTCTCTTTACCTGCGGAAGAATCAGGAACCTTGACTCCTGTTGATTCCGCTGAATGCGGGGGGGGTGTTTGTGCGGGGGTTGATTGCGAGGAGTTTGATGTAGGCATTTTTTGTGTGTTCATCCCAGGGGTAAGTACGTTGGCAGTATAACGGCAGAAACTACGGTAAACTCAAAATACAGATCAATTGAGCGGGCTAGCTTTATTGGGAGCAATAAAAAGGCTCAACTAAGGCTGAAGGGAATCTTTTCGTTAAAAAACAATGAAGCGAGTGTTTAGGAGTTTAAGATTGCCACGGCATAAAGCATTTAATAACTCTGACTTCTCAGTAAAACAAACAAAGACATTTCAGACAAAAAATCTAGGAGTTTAGTCTTGAATTTATTACACTTAGTCGTGCCATTTGCAGGCGTTGTAGGGCTGATGATTACCTACGAAATTTTTCGTTTTGTAAAAAGGCAACCGGGCGGTGAAGGGCGGGTTGCTGAAATTGCCGAGGAAATCCAACTCGGTGCCATGGTCTTCATGAAACGTGAGTATAAAATTCTTGGTCTTTTCACGATTTTAATCGGGATTGCCTTAGCGTTTAAGGATCCTGCGGAATCCATGTCTTTCTTCTTTGGGGCAATTTGCTCGGGCATCGCTGGTTTCATCGGCATGTACTCTGCCACTCGTGCTAACGTACGCACCGCTGTTGCGGCAAACAAAAAAGGGGCCGTAGCCGCGCTGCAAATCGCCTTTCTGGGCGGCTCTATTATGGGCCTCACGGTGGCGAGTATGGGCCTAATTGGCATCGGCACGCTCTTCCTGTTTTACGGCAGTACAGAGGCTGATGCGCACATCATTCACGGCTTTGCCATGGGTGCTTCGCTTGTGGCGTTGTTCTCCCGCATTGGGGGCGGAATTTTCACCAAAGCAGCGGATGTTGGCTCGGATTTAGTCGGCAAAGTTGAAGCCGGAATTCCTGAAGACGACCCCCGAAATCCCGGCGTTATTGCCGATAACGTGGGCGATAACGTGGGCGACGTTGCAGGTATGGGGTCTGATATTTTTGAATCCTACTGCGGCGCGCAAATCGCCACGATTGCAATCGCGGCAGCCATGACCACGGCAGACATTGAAAAACTTGGACTTGGTTCCGAGGCGAGCCGCGGCAATCTAATGTTTGCGCCGCTGGCCCTCACAACCCTCGGCCTAATTTGCTCCGTACTAGGCATTATTGCTGTAAAGGCATTCTCCAACCAATCCCCTGAAAAAGCCTTGCGCACCGGCACTATTGGGTCCGCGGGTATTTTCATCTTCTTAGCGCTCTTTGTTATCCTAGCTCTCGGCCTTCCTTTTGCCGCTTGGGGCGCGGTTATCTCCGGCGCCATCGGCGGGATTATCATTGGCCTTGTTACTGAATACTACACAGGCGGCAAGCCCGTGTTGGATATTGCAAAAAGCTCCGAAACCGGCGTGGCAACCGTGATGATCAATGGTCTTGCAATCGGCATGCAAAGCGTTGCAATTCCTGTGTTTACCCTTGCCATGATTATTCTAGCTGCCAACTGGTGCGCCGGCCTTTACGGCGTTGCACTGGCTGCGGTTGGCATGCTCTCCACTGTGGGAATTACCATGGCGATTGATGCCTACGGCCCCATATCAGACAACGCCGGCGGCATTGCACAAATGTCTGCCATGGGCCCCGAAACCCGCAAAATCACCGACTCATTGGATGAAGTGGGCAACACAACCGCAGCCATTGGTAAAGGCTTTGCCATTGGTGCTGCGGGCCTTGCGGCGTTGGCCATTACGGGCGCCTACGTAAAAACCGTTCGGAAGAACTTCCCAGATTTCGCCTTGGATCTAAGCGATCCCAAAATTATCGCCGGCCTCTTCATCGGCGGGTTGATTCCCTTCCTCGTTGCCAGTATTACCATGAACGCCGTAGGCTCCGC
>DAIOTT010000146.1:0-8963 GCA_036751885.1 Candidatus Sumerlaeota bacterium | reverse complement strand
GCCGTGGGGCCAATCTCGCTGGGCACAACGCCCCGAAGGTATTCCTCCACCGCAACCTCCACAATTGCATTCAGCTTTCCATTCTCATGCAAACGAACTGTAATCGGCCCCGTGTAGGTACGGTCTTCTTCATTTGCCCACCACCAACCTTGCCCAAAAGCAACGTCGCGAATGGTCAGCAGGCTGCCCGCTTCATAGGGCATGATTTGTAATTCACCCCCCAGGGCAACAACTTCACCCGCGATTGAAACTTGAACCCCCATGTTTGTAGGTGTTACTTGAAGCTGCTGCCCGGGAATGACTTGCATTTCCTGTTCGTTGTGTTTAATGCTGTATTGCATATTCGGCTCAGCCAGAAATTGATCAACGCCTTCAAGAATCAACACGCGAACAACCGGCTCGGTTTCCATCAGGGGATCTTGATTATGCTGAAGTGCTTGTTTTTTGGGTGCTGTTTGAACTGCTTCAGTAAGGGGCGTTTGAGATTTTTCACACGCCAAGATCACTGTGCAGATAACAAATAAAGTTGTATTCCGAATGAGCATTATTTTCTCCATCTTTCTCTATATAACCTTGTACCTTTACACCCTATTATGCACCTGTTTAAGGGCAAACAAATTTAACCCATTATTCTAACTTATAATTTTTTTGAGAAAATAATGAACCCAGCATTTATCGAAAACCATGATCTATACCTAAGGCCCGTTGAAGTAGCAGATGCCCCCCTGCTTGCTGCATGCAACAATGATCCCGAGGTGCGTGACACATTTTTTACTCATACACCCACTTCCGTTGGGCACCAGCAGGAACGAATCAAATCGTTTTATTCCGCTGGTTCAGACTACCTACCGTTCGTGATTTGCCTGAAGAACGAACACCCTTCGTTTTTGGCCGGAACCGCAATCGGGATAACGGCCCTGCACCGAGTGGATCTTGTAAGCCGGGCGGCGGTGTACTCCATTTGTATTGCAGAATCAGCCGCACGGGGCAACGGCTTCGCTAAAGGTGTTACAAACATGATGCTTGCCTATGCTTTTGAGACGCTGAATCTGCACAGAATTCAACTGCACGTTTGGGCATGCAATGAACGTGCTGTGCAAACATACAAAAACTGCGGCTTTGTGCTGGAGGGAACCCTGCGCGAAGCCATGAAGCACCAAGGCAAGTTCTGCGACTTTCATGTAATGGGCCTTCTTGAGCCGGAATGGCGTGCTCGCCAATAATCAACACCCCGGTGACAACAAAACCAAACAACATAATCCCTGAACGTATTTTTGAACGAAGGAATAAACTGTAATGAATTTGAAAGCTCTTAAATGCATACTCACTACAAGCGTGTCACTGTTAGTGATCGCTTGTGCGGGTTCCGTGAACAACGCTGCTAATTACCCGCCCTTGAAAGATTCCCCCATGAAAGTCCCCGTGTTTGATACTCACAGCGACGTAATGTACCGTATGCACCAAACGCCCTTTGATCTGTGGGATGCACCAAGTTACATTAGCGTTTCCATACCAGCGATGCAGCAAGGGGGCGTTGCAGCGCAGGTGTTTGCTTTGTGGACGCATGATAAAAACTCGCCGGGCATGCAAGGAGCTCAGGATGTTTTTCACATGATTGATCTGTTCAAAAAGCAGGAAGCCCTTCACGGCGAACACATTGCCCATGCCACAAACGCCCGCGAAATGAGGGCGATTCAGCAATCTGGGCGCACACCGATTTTTCTGTTCATTGAGGGGGCCAGCGTAATCGCCAATGATCTTTCCATGCTGCGCACCTACCACAGATTAGGCGTGCGAGGGATGACACTTACGTGGATGAACAACTTGGATTGGGCGGGTTCCTCCACCGATGCCACGAACCCCAACATGGGCCTTACAGATTTTGGCCGCAGTGTGAT
Source organism: Candidatus Sumerlaeota bacterium (assembly GCA_036751885.1). Classification (GTDB taxonomy): domain Bacteria; phylum Sumerlaeota; class Sumerlaeia; order SLMS01; family JAHLLQ01; genus JANRMB01. The sequence continues at coordinate 7,065 of DAIOTT010000146.1, read as the reverse complement.
TGAAGAGATGAACCGCCTAAATTGGGTTATTGACCTTAGCCATGTTTCCGACCAAACGTTTTTTGATACGCTTGAAGTTACAAAAGATCCCGTGCTGGTTAGCCATTCTGGGTGCCGTGCGAATATGTCTCACCCCCGGAATATTTCCGATGAAATGCTAAAGGCTTTAGCAGCAAATGGCGGCGTGCTGTGCGTTGTTGCTTACCCAGGCTACATTGATCCCCTTTGGGCAAACGCTTGGGATGCTGCTGAAGTTACCGTGCAACCCCAGATTGATGAATTGCTAAAGCAGAAGGGTGGGGACAAATCAAACCCGGAATACCGGCACGCCCGGCGCCTGGCGATTCAACAAGCAGTTCCCGAGGAGTTGCGCACCACCGTAAAAATATACGTGGAACACATTGTACACGCTATCAACACCGCTGGGGAAGACCACGTTGGATTAGGGAGTGATTTTGATGGCATTTGGTCCAACGTTCAAGGCCTTCAGGGAGCGGGTGATTGGCAATTAGTGGCGGAAGAATTACGCACTCGCGGGTACTCCGAAGAGACAATCTACAAGGTAATGTACGGCAATGTAGAACGGGTGATGAGAACTGTTATGGATGAATAATTCAACCAGAATTCCTGCTTCAACACCACAAGGGACAGTGAAGCAGGAAAGCGTTGATTCTGGTGTAACTGAGCTTAGAGTTGCGACTTATTCACCAACTCTTCGCACTCGGGGAAATCCCACGGAACATCCGGATAATTTTGCCACATCCTAATATCCTCGGTCAGCAGGCCGTACATTTCGGGCCTGCGTTGGTGCATTGTGCGAAGGTGCTTACTGTGATTGCGAAGCCACTTAAGATCAACTTCCGCGTGCACCGCTGCATCGCCAATGGTTTTGATTCTGGGGAACAAGCGCGACTCTTCCGGCGTTCCCTCTGCCGAAATGCCCTTACCCCAAGGTGCAGCAAAACCAGTATTAAAACCGTTTGAAATGTTTCCGCCCACAACGCAGCCGTAAGCCTGAGCCGCAAAAATACAGTGAGCATCTTCCACCATTCCGTCGCGACCATTTATCCAGAAGATCAACTCGGCTCCTTTGTAGGAGGTACAACCCCATGCTTCCGAGAAATAGCCGTCGTAGCATTGTAAAATGCCAATGGGGCCAAAATCTAAATGGAAGACTTTAAACTCGCCGCCTAGTATGCCTTTGGCTTCACCGTTCCACCCATCAATGGGCGTCCACCAATGGGGGCCCGGGCCTGCAGCGGGGTGCGCTTTTAAATAGCGCCCTAACAGGTTGCCCTGCCGATCTACAATCATGGCAGTGGTGCTCCATTGATTACCTTGGTGCTTTTCCACCATGCCCGAAATGGCGTACATGTTGTGTTCTTTTGCAAGGGCGAAAAACCGCTGAACATTTTCGTGATCAACGGTTAACCTGTCACCCAAAATGTATTCAGGGAAAACAATTAAATCTGAACCATACTCTGCGGCTTCTTTGAAAAATTTTGGCATGCGATCAATGGCGGGAAGGGGGTTTTGACCGTTGTCCATCATTTGAACCATTGTGATTTTTGCAGTGTCCTTCATCGGGTTATTATTCCAGAAAATAAAGTTAACTTGGTGTAGGTAGTTGTTATTTTTGGTTGGCCTTAGCGCTTGCTATTTTCTTTCGTTCTTCAGCAACAACTAAGAGCAACTGCTGGTAAATCTTTCGCGCGTTTGCTACACGTAGGCGCAACTGAGGCGCAGTTTCAACCGCACGCATGATGTAAAAATTATCTGTAGCAACACGATTTTCTGCGACTTGCTCTTCAAGCTCTCGAAGTTCGGCTTCAATGGCGTTCAGGGCGTTGAAGCGTTTTTCTAAGTGCTCCTCAAGATGATCTCGGTCCCAATGGCGGAAACCTTTTCGTACGAGGTAAACTGGGGATGTTAGTGCTTCACCGCCGCCGGCTTCTTTCACATGGGCTGTAATCCAGCTTCCGTGGCCCACGGCTATCGTTTTATTAAGCACCAGCTGTGCTTCGCCTAAAGAGCTGGTTTCAGCTTGGGCAATTACGTTGCCGAACTGAACTAATTCAATGGTTGCAGGGTGAAAACGCTTTGGGTTCCCATTGGCAATAATCTTGATTTCAACCTGCTGATCTTCGTCAAATACAAGCTCGCAACCCTCAGCAGATTCACTGAAAGTACTACAACTTTATATTCAAGATGCAGATGTACAGCGCAAAGCAGTATTTGGAATTGTAAAGCTGGCAACGCCGCTTTCCTTTGAATTTCCTGATCTAGTAAAAAGCGCGTTGAACGATGTAATTACCGCGGAAAATCTTTCCGATGAGATTAAGGCCGAAGCAATTGCAGGCCTGCAAGTGATTGAAAAATACGGCAACCGCATAATTGAAAATTGGGTTTTTGCCGATGACGCGGACGGCTGGGAAGCTCAAAACATGTGCACCGTTTCTGTTGTTAACGGAGCGTTGGTTATTACCAGCGAAGGGGAAGATCCATACGTAGGAACCACCGTTGATATTCCCGAACAAAAAATGATTGTTGAGCTCCGCATCAAACATGATCAGCCAAGGCTGATGCAGATTTTCTTTCTGACTGATCAAAAACCCGGGGGAGATCCAGATAGCACAATCAAATTTGAACCCAAGCAATCCAACGGCGATTGGGTTATTTACCAGCATGAGTTTACACCCAAAGGCCGCATGACTGAATTCCGCTTTGATCCCGCCATTGTTCCCTGTGTTGTTGAAGTTGATTACATTCGGCTGCTCAAGCCTGAGTAAGCGGGAGTTAGTTTACCCCAAACCCTTAACCTGCTTCACGTTACAAGAAAAACGCCTCCGAATGTATTTCCGGAGGTGTTTTTGTATCGTGATTTAATCGATTCAATCGAGATCAAGTTTCTCGCAATTCGCAACAATTATACGGCCTGTGCTCTATCAAACCAGAAGGCCGATTACTCGTTTTTAGCCGCCACTAAAATTTGTACATCATTTTCAAGCAACGCTTCCTCAAGCCGCTTATCCGGCTGCTGATTTGTCACCAGTACATCCACCGTAGAAAGCGGGCAAACACGAACCATTGCCGTATAGTTGAACTTTGAGGCGTCGGCTAAAATGGCCACTTTCTCAGAGCGAGCAATCATTTCCCGCTGTGTATCAACAACCATATTATTTGAATTCAGAATCCCGCCCACTGTAACGCCGCTTGTTCCAAGAAAGCACCAGTTTGCTTGGTACTCGCGCAGGGCAAGAACTGTTTGTGGCCCAAGCAGAACTTCACTTTTGGGGTACAAATAGCCGCCCGTTACATTCACCTCAGGCGCTGGGCTTTGGGGGTTTTGCGGTTTGTTCAGGGCGGTTGCAAGGGGAAGTGAATTGGTAATGACGCGGATGTGCGGTGATAAATAATTCGCCAACCCAGCCGTGGTGGACCCCCCATCTATAATCACAATATCAGAGCTGTACAACAGGGAAGCCGCTGCCCGCGCAATGCATTCTTTTTCAGCAGGGTGTTCAACTCGGCGCCTTGAAATGGGAACTACGCCCATCACAGGGGCGTTTTCCAAGCGGTGAATCCCACCGTGACCCCGTACAACCAAGCCTTTTTCCGCCAGTTCCGTGAAATCTCGCCGAATCGTGGCGGGGCTTGCGTTAAGCCTTTCTTGCAGTTGCTCCACAGAAAGAAAGGATTCCAACTGCAAAGCCTCCAGTATAAGTCGCTGTCTTTCTAACCCGTGCATTTGGCACCCCTAAGAAAATGTTGAATCTAACAAAACCCACTAGTTTCAATCAATAACGATCAACCCCTAATCAAAAGTCAAGGCATGAAAGCAAATAATCCAAAAAAAAGATCATATAGACTCAACTAACGTCAAAATAACACGACACTTCCTTCACAAGACTTCAATATCGATCATAATAAATCATAAGCAAGCAAGTTTCTCCTTGCGCAATCTACACCCCAAGGCACTCATGATTCTAAAAAACAAAGGATCGGCCCTGCCCATCAGCCTAAAAGCACCAGCAATTTCTTAGGGCTCAATCAAGTACCCTTTTCATTCCCCCCCAAAAATTTAGGAGCACCACATTATGTCACCAGCTACAACACAGCAACGCTTTCAATATGTTCAGGATAACTGGAGCGATGAAGAACTCGCTTCTGCTACTCCCATTGAACGCCTTGTGCTTCGGTCTAATTGGCTTGGCCAAGATCAGCGAATCACCAACACGGGTGGCGGGAACACCTCCGCCAAGTTGATGGAAAAAGATACATTGACCGGCAAGCAGGTGGAGGTTTTGTGGGTGAAGGGCTCCGGTGGTGATTTGCGTACGTCGAAAAAAGAAAACTTCACCTCGCTTTACCAAGACAAGCTAATGGCGTTGCAAGATTACTACGCCGCCCAACCAGAGAAAGGCCCTAAAACGCCTACGGAAGATTCCATGGTGGCGCTATTCAACCACACGAACTTCAACCTGAACTTGCGCGCCCCATCAATCGATACACCCTTGCACTCCTTCATTCCTTTCAAGCATGTGGATCACACCCACCCCAACGCGCCAATCGCCGTTGCTGCCTGCGCAAAATCCGTTGAGATTACAAAGGAAGTTTACGGGGAAGAAGTCATTCACACCCCTTGGCTTCGCCCTGGGTTTGAGTTGGGGCTTGAGCTACAAAAAATCTGTACCGAAAACCCAACGGCAAAAGGCGTGATTATGGGGCAACACGGCCTAATCAACTGGGCCGATGATGACAAAGAATGCTACTACCTGTCCCTTGAGCTGATCGAAAAAAGCCTCTGCCTATATTGAAGATAAATACGCGGCAAAAGGCGGACATGCTACTGCCTTTGGCGGCCAAGTGCACAACTCCCTTTCAGATTCCACTCGCGATGAAGTGCTTACCGCATTGCTCCCTTGGTTGCGGGGTCAGCTTGGCCAATCAAAACGCATGATTGGCACCGTTCAAACGGATGAAACAATACTGCGGTTTGTAAACTCAAAAGACGCACCTCGATTGGCAGAGCTCGGTACCTCCTGTCCTGATCACTTTTTGCGCACTAAAATTAAGCCCATGTACGTTGCCCTTGAAGACGGTGCCACAAACATCTCAACACCGGCTGAAGCTGAAGCCTTTGTAAAAACCTTGAAAGAAAAAATTACCGCAGGTTTAGAAGTTTACCGGGCCGATTACGCTGCACACTACAACCGGTGTAAGCACGCAAACTCCCCTGCCATGTGCGATCCAAACCCCACTGTCATTTTAATTCCCGGCATTGGGATGATCGCTTGGGGCAAAACAAAAAGCGAGTCCCGCGTAACGGCGGAATTCTACAACTGCGCCGTTGAAGTAATGCGCGGCGCCGAGGCAATTGATCAATACATCGCCCTTCCCCAGCAAGAAGCTTTTGATATTGAATACTGGCTTTTGGAAGAAGCAAAACTGAAACGCATGCCCGCTGAAAACGAATTGGCGCGGCAAATTGCCGTGGTAGTGGGCGCAGGTTCTGGCATTGGGAAACAAGTAGTTTCGCGCCTGCAAAAAGAAGGCGCTTGCGTTGTTGCGGTGGACTTAAATCAGGACTCAGCCGAAGCAACCGCCTCGGAGATTATCAATAAAATCGGCACAGGGATTGGTGTTGCAGGAACAGGTATTTCCGGCTCGGGCGATGTGATTGGCTTGGCTTGCAATATTACCAACCGCGAATCCGTGCGCGAAATGTTTAAGCAAGTCATTCTAGCCTACGGCGGCATTGATTCCGTTTGAGTAACAGCCGGCATATTTGTTCCCCCATCCTTGGACGGCAGAATCCCCGATGAAAAATGGGCCACAACTTTTGCAATCAACGTTACAGGGCATTACATTGTTGCAGACGAAGCAAATCGCATTTGGCAGCAGCAAGGCTTGCGCGGCAACCTGGTGCTTACCACAAGCGCCAACGCCGTTGTGGCAAAAAAAGGAAGCCTTGCCTACGATACATCCAAAGCTGCAGGCAACCATTTGGTGCGCGAACTTGCAATTGAGCTTTCCCCCCTTGTTCGGGTGAACGGCGTAGCACCGGCTACAGTTGTAGAGGGCAGCAGCATGTTCCCCCGCGACCGCGTAATGGCAAGCCTTTCCAAATACAAAATCGCCTACACCGAGGGTGAATCCACGGAATCCCTTCGCACTAAACTTGCACAGTTCTATGCAGACCGTACTTGCACAAAACAACCCATTACTCTTGCAGACCAAGCAGAGGCATTCTTCCTACTTGTCTCGGGTCGGTTGAGTAAAACAACCGGCCAAATCATCACCGTGGACGGCGGTCTTGATCAAGCCTTCCTGCGATAACACTACCCTACTAAACGAACAACAAACCAGCATCCAGCTAAAGGGATTTTGAACGGAGAATCAAAATCACTTTAGCCCATCACAGCATCAGAATAACCGGGACGAGGAACCACTTTCAATGCGTAGATTCTATTCCGCAGCACTCATCAGCAGCCTGCTATTTACAAACCCAACCGCAAATGCAGATCCCTTAGATGAGGTATATTGGAAGAATTTCTACATCATCCCCATTGGGCGCTGGAACGGTGACACGATCAACGAATTCCGCACCAGCATGCTCAGCAAAACGGGTGGCGAAGAACCCGCAAATATTAAACTTGCTTACGCAGAAGTAACAAACTTTTTTCTAGAGCACACACAGGGCCCCTACTACGACTACATTTATGAGCCCTACTACCCGTTTGTTTTTGCTGACGACCGCGGTTGGGAAATTACCCGCATGATGGAGTGGGCCAAGCAGGAAGACGCCCTGGTTCATGTGGCAGTAAACGGCAGCCCTTGGGGCGACAACGGCGATCAATCCGTCATCAACCTTAGTAATTTTCTTGAAACCACCGACGATGGTTTTCACGGCCCCGGCGGCTTTAACCAGCGCGATAGATTCGGCAGATTCCGCACAGCATCCCAAGGTACAAATCCCCTTCTTGATGAAGTTCGCGACTTCGCTCCCCTGCTTGAAATGCAACTCTCGCTTTCACCCTACGCCACAACCGTCTCGGATTATTG
>DAIOTT010000145.1:0-9014 GCA_036751885.1 Candidatus Sumerlaeota bacterium | reverse complement strand
ACAAGCGTAAGCCTTACGGGGCCGGCGGTCCGTGTTTTTGAAGCGAAACTCCTTCAGCCGCTTTCTGTTCATGACTGATCCTTTTGATGCATTCACGAACTTCCAATGGAATCTGAATGCTTTAGCAGAGATTTTTGAGGCGTCGATGCTCGCCGATGAACGCGGGCATCATGAGCCTGAACTGCTTGTGCTAAGCCGTAAACAACCAGAAACCTTTGGTAAAAAGGGGCTTGCAGTATTAGCAACAAGGTTGAACTGGGGGGAGTTTACGTTGCGCCAACGGTTGCTGGCAAAAATGCCTCGGCCAATTATGAAGTTCCCAAACCACGAAGCCGGCCTGATTGTTGAGCAAGAATTCAATACCGGTGGGGTGAATTGTTTTTTGCTTTCGGAAAAAGCACTGAAGCAATACGAGAAAATTCCTGCTATCGTGTTAGCGCTTTCGGAGAATGAAATTAAGATTCAACCTATGGTTGGGAACCACAAAACTATTCCTTTAAACAATTTACTTTGTGCTGTTTCCGCTAAAGTTGAATTTAGGTCTCAAACAGTAAGCCGAACTGTTGGGATGTTTACTGATTCCGTAAATCGAACGGTTGATTTTCCCGAACAGTTCCGTGTGTTGGATTTACATTTGGTGGATCAAAAACGGTGTTATCGTTTTCAAGAGGATCAATTGAAGGCTTACTTTGATCTGAATAATCCTGAGCCTTCGGAATCTGGAATTTCAACGTTTTGCGCGCAGCTTGCATTTAGCCTCAGCTACTTTCCCCACTTCCATGGATTTAGCGGAAATGCCCAATACCTTTCAAATTCCTTGCAAATAGTTTCGCAGTCAAGAACCGCTGTTGCTCCGCCCCTTGGTAAGCTTGCCCACAAATTAGAAATCCGCACCCGTGAAGAGTTTGATGAACGACCCCTTTTTGATCTTTACTCTGTACTCAGTCGTTATGATTTAGTTTTGGGTAATGCGTGCGTTTAAATTTTCGTACAAATATTTACCGCAAAGGGTTCTCAGTTGGGTGCACCATCCTCCATTTTGATCGTCCGACTTTCAGCAATCGGGGATTGCATTCACGCTCTTCCCGTATTGGATGCTCTGCGTCGAGAATTCCCTGAGGCAAGAATTGGTTGGATTGTAGAAGAACTTTCTGCCCCGTTGCTGCAAAACCATCCGCAGCTAGATCAGCTTTATGTGATTCCCAAAAAGCGTTGGAAGAGAGAAAAACATCGGGTGTTTTTTTCGGAAATACGGCCGTTCTTCAAAAAGATCAAAGCCGACGGTTGGAATGTTGCGGTTGATTTGCAGGGGTTAACAAAAAGTGGATTGGTTGCCTGGGCCAGCGGCGCAAAACTACGTATTGGTTTTGCAAACGAACAATCCAGAGAGTTCAACTCTTGGTTCATGAATAAACGTATTAGCCCGGGGAAAGAGTGCGTTCATGTGGTGGAAAAAAATCTTTCCCTGATTAGCGGAATCAAACACCTCAATTCAATTCATGGCGTAGGAAAGCTGGGGCTTTTACCTGCTGAAAAAGATGAAATGCGCGCAAACCTGAGATCGATTGGCTGGGACTCAAAAACACCCCTTGCGGCGATTAATCCCGGAGCTGGTTGGCCAAATAAACGTTGGCCAACTGCTTACTTTGCTCAGCTTGGAACGCGCTTCTACCACAACGGATTGATTCCCCTAATATTTTGGGGCCCAGGTGAAGAATCGCTGAGGGATGAAATTACCGAGCTATTAAGGACCGATGAAATTCCCCACCTTGTTACACCTAAAACAACCGTTCGGGAAATGGCTGTGTTGATCTCGGTTTGTTCCTTCTATGTTGGGGGCGATACAGGGCCAACACACCTTGCCGGAATGCTCGGCATTCCTTGTGTTGCGCTGTTCGGCGCATCGGACGGAGCAAGGAACCGCCCTTGGCCGATTGAAAGTTCTACCATGTTACAACGGCTTGATTTTGCCTGCGTCCCTTGCTGGAAGCGCTCTTGCCCTCTTGAAGGCTCAGCTTACATGCAATGCCTGAACGCTCTTACCGTGGATCAGGTTTGGAATGCTTGCCTTGAAATACTCCCCAAAGCTTAAAGAATAAAGGCAATCCAAAGGGGAATACTAAACAGGGAAATTACCGTTGTAACTAAAAGCGTTGCAGAAATGGTTTCCCAATCACCGCCAAATCTGCGGGCAATAATCGGCACAACAGTTGAAGGCGGCATTGGTGCTTGAATCATCATTGCCAACGCGAGAATCGGGTGCGTAACGTGCAGGTTGAACCATAGAATGCCTGCTAAAAATACGGCGGGTGATACAATCAGCCGAAAGAGAACAGTAATCCCAACGGAGCGCACCGTAAGGTATTTACCAAGTCGGCATTGGGCAATCATCATCCCCAGAACCAGCATGGCAATAGGCGTTAACGCTTGCCCTAGAACTTGTGCTGCACCCAACGGAACAGAGATTAACAGCGGTGCTTCACCCCCACGCGCTGCTTGTGCGACTAGTGGAATTTGCGACAATAGAATTCCCAAACATATTCCGCCCAAGGGCAAGTTAAGCATGGGCTTCAAACGCTCTTTCCAACTAATTTCCTTCGTACTGCTGCTCAACAAGGTTGCACCCACAGTCCATTGAATTGCTAAAAGAATCACGTAACCACTTGTTATATAAAGGGACGCGAGTTCTTTTTCACCCACCGGTGCAACGGCAAGAGCCAACGGCAGCGGAAGAAAAAAACTGTTGTGCATCAAACACATGCCAATAATGGAACGATCCCGGTGCTCATCGGCATTTTTTGAACGCCAAATTCGAACAGCAAGTGCGGCGAAAACGTAGGCAAAAATAGAAAGACCCAACATGGCAAGAATCATGTACGCACATGAGCGTATGGCGTTGCCATTAAGGTTTGCTGCAACAATCAGCATAATTTTTGCCGGAACCACAAGATCAACTAAAACCCTAGTAAGCCCATCAACGGCTGCATCGTTTATTAGTTTAAACCGCACGCATATCCAACCAATTAGAGTGATGATAATCAGGGTTATGATTGAGACTAATACAGTGGAGAAACTGGCGAAAAATTCATTCATCGTTTAGGGTATAATTGCCGTTGAATTTTGAAAATCTGTTGGTGATTGCGGAAGATTTACGGGTGAATATTGTGGATCGGCGAAGTTCAAATAGGTTTGCACACGAGATTGCACCAGCGATAAATCACGTTGGTAAAGAATCGCCGTTTGCTTCACAACCAGTAGGCGTTGTAAAATTGAAAGGTAATCATGAATGGTTGTTTGTGAGGTTCTTAATTCACTCGCAACTTTATCAAAAGAACTTTCTGCCCAAGGAATTATATTATCGCGGTACTCCACAATAAATGTATCTAATTCATTAGACCGTTGCTGTAATTCGCTGAGTTCACGCTTCAATTCACGTTCTTCATTTCTGTATTGTTCAGATTCAAATGCAATCATTGCTTCCGCCGTTTGTATGTTCCCTTGTTGACGAGAAAACAAGGGAAGCGGAAACCGAATGCCTAAACCTACTTCATTCTCGCCCGTAAAATCATTCGCGCCAAATGTTGTTTCAACAGAGGGATTGTCATAGAGATTGGATTTCACCAAACTGTAATTCGCTTTTTCCCGTTCAAGCCGATAAAGCCTTGAAATTAATGGCAAAAAATTTTCTTCTGCAATTGCATCAAGCTGTGCAAGTGCTTGGGAGTTTATTTGCTTGTCCAGTATTAGTTGAATGGCAGCAGATTGAATTTGCCCAAACTTGTTGAGCCCCAGAAGCGTTTCTAACTGGTTGCCTAGTACTGAGTTTTCAACCACAAGAGCGGTAATTTCAAGCGCCAGCGATTTACGCTCAATTTCCAGCCGATTGAGATCAGATTGTTTTTCCGTGGAGCTTATTATCTGATCAATGGCGGAAATATACTCCCATTGCAAACGTTCAAGGAGTAAGTTAGCTTGTAAATTAATCACTACTCGGCGAATTGATTCTCTCAATTGAAGAAGAGCAACTTGGTAGTCAACCTCCAACGAACGTATTTCCTGCAGCTCAACATTTTTTGCTTTGCTAAGCTTACCGGGGAGGAGAATTTCCTGAGAAATGCCCACCATTTTTCCGCGCGAAAAAGTTGAATTGCCTGATGCAACACTTCCGTCCCGTGCAATCAGTTCCGGGTTGGGAGGGTTCGCTGCTTCTCGAAAACGCCCGCGGGAAGCATTGATTTGTTGCGCCTGCATCAGCAACGTCGAGTTTTGGGTTTCAGCTAAAGCGTAGAACTCTTCTAACGTCCATTTTCCATCTTCAGCATTTGGCTTCGGGAATTCATTTATCGCCCGAGGGGCAACAGGAAGTGGTTCCGTGTTGTGTTGTAGATTGTTGACCTTCGCCGTGCACCCAACAGCGAATAACGAGGTAAACGAAATGAATAGAAATTTATTTCCGAGAAAACAACCGGCTAAAGAAACTCGGTTTTTCGTTTGATTGATCTGTATCATGTGTGGATTTGTCACCAACCTTTGAGCCAACAGGTTCAATAAAGGTTGGGTAAGGCGCAAACTTAAAACTAGACTCAAAAGGATCTAAACAGGTTTCCACCAGATGTTCCTCAAACCGCTCCACATGTTGGCTGGGAGTTCCCACAATAATTTTCCCCAAAGAAATGCACGATTGATGCAGATTCAACCGTTTCAACTCATTTTGAAAACGAGTTAAATCATCTGCCAATGAGTGTGGCGACCATGGGGTAATTTCATCGAATTGAGTTAAAAGTTTTGAAACATCCAAATTGCCGGCGTTAATTTGGTACACAACGTTTTCCATATACGCCGTGGATTTTTGGAGTTGCTTCAAGGCAGATTCGTCCATCCAAGGAACGTTAAGCTTGAGAAAGCCTTTCCTGCTCCGCGTTTTCAAGCGATTATTTAAAACTTCAAGAGAACTCAGCCAAGGCCAAAGATGAGGCGCTTGACGAAACGCATCGATTGCATTTTGTAATCGAGGCTGTGCAACCTCCATGGGGGAAATTAATTGATCTCGCTGCGAGGAAACACCGCCGCGCTCTTCAATCAGTTGATCAGGTTCCCAGTAGTTTCGCCCGCCAAATAGAACGATCCAGCCAAAGGGAATACCATCGGACGAAACTAACAAGCTTGTTCCAGATTCAGAGGTTCGCTGGTCCTGGTAAAGGAGTTCTGATGTTTTCATATTTGCGAGATAATTAGTAAGATGGAATCGGTCATTTATCGGCTCAATACAATGCAGCGTCAACTCTCAAGCACGAGTCGGGTAAAAACTTATGCAGTAGTTTGAAGCAATTATTAAGTCTGAAATTCATCGTTTTGTGGACTTATCATTAAGCCTAAGCACGCTGATTGCGGGTTTCACCTTTACGGTTGGCGCCGGGGAATTGGTTTTATCCTGTTTTTCCGGTTCAATTTTGCGTTCGGAAGTTTTGTTCTGAAATACATCAAGTTCATGAGAAAGCTTATGCATGAGTGCAGATGTTAGCGAGCGTGAGAACTTGTGTAATTGTTCGTACTCTTCGTTGGAGAAACGCTTACTGTGAAGCTCCACATGGCGAAGCCGAACGTGCTCCATTTCCCCGCGAAGTACTTCCAACAAATTATTGAAAGACTCAAAATCAGATTCAGAATCCACCCGCAATTGGTTCAATTCATGGGCAATAATCTGTTCGGCAACTTCAATATCGTGCTCAAGAATGCACCGCGAATCCAACAACGCCTGATTGATTGTTGAAACATTTATACGCTTATGTGCGGGAGAATTGCACGCCGAAACACAACTAGGAAATGAAAGATCAATCAACAAACGGTTACGCATTTCGGCTTGATGATTTCCAAAAAACTCATTCAGTTCAGAACAAAATGAATAGTCGAAATTAACAATGATCGAGGCTTTATTCAGTTCAGTGGTAAGTTCACCTGCGGGTTTATCAGCACACTTCCAAACTTCTGCCAAACGACGCGCTTTGCCAGCACAACGGATGATCAGCGTTTCCGATATATGCAAATGGGCGATTTTTTGTCTACAAATCTTCGCTTCATGATGTTCACCCAAATAAAGAACTTGTGGTTTCAACGAGGGGAATTTCTGAATAAAGTCTGCGATGCATTGATAGACAATATCAGAGAACGACTTCCCGTGTTTGGAAAGTGTAGTGGATTTGCGAATGCGATTGGCCGTTGAAATTGCACAATCCAACAACTGATTCAGGAAGGGCGAAGAACAATCATGTTCGAGAGATTTGAGCCAAGATTTTTTGAGTTGTTCTGTAATTTCATGCTCCCCCACTGCGGGAGATTCAAGCCCAGCCGCTAAGCGAAAACAGTAAAGCCGCGCTTTTTCCCGTTCGCGATGAATAATGATTTTCCCTAAATCTTGAACGGTGTAATCCGCAGGAAAACCTGGCTGCCGTGAAATCAACAAACACACTTCCGAAGGTTGAATATTACCTTCAAAAACAAGCTCCACCCGTTGCGACGTTCCCAAAACAATCCAGCCGTTTACGTGCGGTAAACTCGCTTGAAGGTCTGTTTTCTCAACAGCGTTTGTTGCCCAACAGTAAAGACAATTGAACAAAGGCGCCGGAGTACGTTGGCTGGTGAAGGAAAAAACTGAAATCATAAATCATTGCATTGGGGGTTGAGGCTAAAAGATAAAAGGCTCTTCCAAAACAAAATCGGAAGAGCCAACAAACTCATTCACATTACATTACATTGTAAATCGGAATTCCAAGTGAACTGAACCCGGCGTGAATCGATCCAAGGCATTTACCTGCTTATCAAAGAATCCAAATAATCCCGGTGTTGGTGAAGGAGTAAGCACTACAGGACTGTTAGGCTGAAGGCCTAAATTTGTGCGCATATCTTCCAGTGCTTGATCAATTGTCCCTGTTTGATCTGCCATTCCGTACTCCAACGCTTGCCTGCCACTGAAGATTCTACCATCACAGTATTGGCGCAAGTGGGCTTCAACTTCCTGCCGTGTAATCGTTGCTGCGGCAACCGTGGTTCCCGTTTCAATGGATTTTTGCTCAGCCAAAAGCTCTTGAACAGCTTCCATTCTACCGTCCACAACAACCTCAAAGAATTGCTCAAACACGTCTGTAATCATCGTATTCAGCAAAGCTCTTTCTTCATCGGTAATGGGGCGTGTACCAGAGCCAATATCTTTAAATTCGCCACTTTTTATTACACGACTTTCCAAGCCAAGCTTGCCGAAAAGTTCTTCGTACCCGTAGAAGTTTAGAACTACGCCTACGCTTCCGGTAAGTGTTCCGGTATTGACGTAAACTTTATCCGATGCCATTGCAATATAATAGCCGCCGCTTGCTGCAATATCACCCATGCTGGTGTAAACTGGTCGACCCGTTGCCCTGAATTTCTCGATTGAATAGAACAAATCCTGAGTCGCACTTACAGCGCCGCCGGGGCTGTTCACGCGAATCACCATTCCTTTGATGCTCTCGTTTTCCGTCCATTTATCAACAAGTGCTTTCAAGCGCTCTGTGTCTGCGGGGTAAGTTTCACCTGCTCCAAGAACGCCGCCAACATCCAGAACGGCAATTTTTTCACCGAATGAGAACATACCGGAGCCAACCGAAGGCGCGCTAGATCCGGTTCCGGTGGTTAAGCTGACAACCAACGCAATCAATGAAAACGTACCCACGACCAAAACAATCACCAAACCGATGATCATCGGAATTGGGCTGCGTTTTATTTTTTTTGGCGCTGGGGCATTAGGCGGCGGGCCTTGCGGAGCGTAATACCCCCCTTGTGAACCTTGTTGGTAAGGGTTAAACTGTTGCGGTGGTGGTTGTTGAGCCGAATACGGTTGGTTTGGTTGACCCCTAAACGGCGGATTACTCACAGGTGGGCGCTGTTGACCGTAAGGGTTCTGTTGTGAAGCGTAAGGATTTTGCTGTGGAGCGTATTCATAACCACTAGGACGCGGATTTTGTGCAGGCATTTTTTGCCCTTGAGGGGGATTTTGCGCCGGACGCATCCATTGAGCCGGCGGATTTGGGTTTACCGACTGAGGCCCTTGCTGCGGTGTTTGCTGGGGGGCGGGCTGAATAGGCTGAGTATAAGTTCTAGGTTGTTGCCCCAGTTGTTGGCTCCCCGGTTGTTGGCCAACAGGGGGAGTTTGAGGGCCCGCAGGCCCCGAAGGTGGATGGTGCGGAGTATTACCGGTGGGATTGTTATCAGACGATTGAGGGGCATTTGGTTCTTGCGTCATAATGATGATTCTACTCGTTTTCTTGATCTTTGTGGTTACTATTGGCAAAACCTAAACCAATACAAGCAAAAGAGGCCAATGCATACGCAAAGGCCTCTTAATAGTTCTGGTTTTGTATGGTTTACAGGTGAATTATTCTACTTCTTCAATGTTATAGCCAAAGTTAGAGGGCTCAAAAAGCAGCGTATCAGTGCGAACCGGGTGTGTTGAATCAGTGAATGGGCCGGACAAGATTGTGTTGCCTTTGCCAACTGTTACTTCGCCCACGTAAATCACTTCATCTTCACCGTTGAATACAACGATTGTATCTCGACGTTCAATTTTTGAATAAACACCCAAAAAGTTTTTTCCTTTTGCGTAGGTATAAACAAAAACTTCGCGTTTTTCATTTTCTCGGAATTTTGAATGGTAAATGGAGTTTGGCGAACCAAGGTTTGCAAAAACCTCTGTTTTTGTAGCACCCTCAACGATTTGGTGATAATGTGGGGTTCCGTAATCTTGTTGGGAGTAAATTACACCACAACCTGTTAATAGAACGGGGGTAATGACGGCGAGAATAAATGCATATTTTTTTATCAACATTTTGGTTTCCTAATAGTGAAATTCCACCACGAGGTTCTGTGATGAGGTAGAACGTCAATATTCATTTTCAGTTTATTGGCTAAAGTTGAATTATGTTTTCTTTTTTAGCTTCTCAGTTTGCTCTTTTGATTCCCGAATCAATTTAGCCTTCAGGGTTTCC
>DAIOTT010000144.1:7417-9056 GCA_036751885.1 Candidatus Sumerlaeota bacterium | reverse complement strand
GACATCACCGGTTGCTTTGCGCATACCAACTTTCAGGGCGTTCCCCCTTCCGCGCCGGGCCTTTTGGTAGATGACAATTGTGCCCGGCATTTTCTCCTGCAGTTGGAGTTTTTCTACGGTGCCGTCTTCAGAGTTGCCGTCTACAATAATGATTTCCTTTTCCACGGGGGACCGGCGAACTTTTTCCAGAATCAATTCTATGGTGCGAACTTCGTTCAACACAGGAACAATGACGGAGACTTTCATGGGGCGGTGTTTCCATTTGTAGCAAGGGGTTCAATTTTGTAGATCACCGTAGGAATTGCTTGAGCAAGAGTTCCTTGGCGGGCGTAATTCAAATACTCTTCTTCATCAATCAGTTGCGCGGCGGGAACAAGGCGAAACTCCTGACTCAACAGATGCACCATCAATGGGTCGCAATCGGTGGTGTATAGGGGAACTTGGCCAAGGTGGGGGAGAATGATTTCATGGCGAATCATGGCAAGCTGATCTTTCTCCGTAAGAGTCGCGAACGATGCCGGTTGCACGGCAACGTAACGCCCATGGGGATCCTGTCCCTCAAGGGGGAGCATTGTTTGGTACCAATCGTTCCGCATAAAGTTAGCAGCAACAACAAGCACATCGGAACGTTTATTTTCCACAAGCTGGTGAAACCAAAAGCTGTAGGTATCGTAGTCGCCGTGGGTAATAAGTAGGGCATTTGGCTGAAGCGCTTCGCTTATTCGTGAGATAACAGGCGTTGCGGTTTGGGAGTTTTGGCGCATCCCCACAGCACTGTTGGAAAGGAATGCAACAGCCACAAGCAACCCTGCAAACCAAACTAAACGGGGTTGCTTTTCAGGAATGGTGTACTCAAACTTTGCAATCACCATGCTCAACAACAAATTAAAGCCTAACAATAGCGGAACGGTGAACAAGCAATACAGAGCGAGAAAATAATCACTTATATCTGGAATGTTGTATGTGAATAAAACAAAAAGCAGCACAACAATTCCTATCAACAAGCCCCAAAAAACAACGCTGGAACGTTTGAGCAATTGTTGAAAACCAACGATTACAAGAAGCAACTGTGCAGCCCCAAGAATCGCGAAAATAATTGACAGCAGCAGCGGAGTTGAACTGCTAACGCCCAACAGTTGACCCCCAAACTGGCTGAGCAAAAGCAGCCCAATGGAGCCCGCATAAGGCAAGTAAGTTGCAACGGTAAAGGGAACTCCCGGCGTTGCCATCAGGAATTGTGTTTGTTTGTAATCGCCGCCGCGAATTAACCATTGCAAGCCCTGCAAATCTTCAGCATTTCCCCAATTAATCGCCGGGCTTGCAGAAGCGCGCATCATGAGTAAGCTGTAAAGAATCACTACCGGAAGCACGAAGCACACAATGGGCAATGCAACGGTTTTGATGCTGGTGTGCTTCAACCGAAGGGACTCTAAAAAACGAAGCCCAAACAAGGGGATTAGCATGATGATTGAAAGATGATTCGCCAAGCCTAAGCTGATCAACACAGCTGTCACACTAAGCTGACGCCAGCACAAACTCCCCTCAGGGTTTCGGGCTAAAATCAGCAAAGCCGCCAGCATTAACAGCGCATTAAGCCCGTACACTTCAACCAGTGTTGCCGCCGACCAAAGCCCCGCAG
>DAIOTT010000144.1:6967-7407 GCA_036751885.1 Candidatus Sumerlaeota bacterium | reverse complement strand
AAACGGTGCCAGTAAGCCAAACAAAGTTAAAAACACGAGTTGCTGATTTGGCTTTAAAAACATCACTGTTGGCTGTAATAGTTTCACAACCAGAATTGCCCAGCAAGCAGCGCCAAGAGCTGCAAATACGCTGCAAGCAAATGCTGCTTGCCAGTAACTACCGGAAAACGGGCCAAGCAATTCTGTGATCAACGGGTAACCCGTAGGGTGAGGAACGCCCCCCACAGCCGCCGCCGCAACAAATTCTAAACCATCACCAAAAAGCGGACCCGATGGGAGTGACATGATGTAGACAGCCAGCGAAACCACGAAGACAATCGCCGCTGATTTTAGCGCAATAGGATCCTTCATCATCGGTAACCTTGAACCACAAAAACACGGGTGTAGCTGGGAATTTGATCGTACCGCAGAAACCAGCCCATCGGGTTTTGATCAAAGCC
>DAIOTT010000144.1:2939-6957 GCA_036751885.1 Candidatus Sumerlaeota bacterium | reverse complement strand
TCGGCCGTTGAGTGCCATCGCTAAACTGCATCATCGCCCCCACGGGGGTGTTATCTGGAAGCAGCGGCGTAACAACGGCTTGAAAAGGTGATTGAGGGATTTCTTCCAATCGGTAGTGAGCTATAAGCGCTTGAGAGGCGGCAACATCACTAACCGGGCTGATGCTCGTAAGGATGACGTAGGAACCCACGGGCATTGGCTCTTGCGGTTTGATCCGCGGGTTGAAGCTGATGAAGCGTTCATCTAAAAATGATACATTCTCGGTGCCCGCAAAAAACGCAACCTTGTCCCCCGCAATGCGCATCGCTTGGGAATCGCGATAAATCTCGTTCGTAAAGATCTGCTCATCTGCCTGCATCAGGCTGCCAACAGTTCTTGAGGCTGTTGCTAAATCGCCCCAGGATTCACGCTGCATAAGCAGCACCGCTAGGCTGAAGAAGCCCGAGAACGCAAAAACGCCAATCATAAAGTAAGGGAATAATCGCTTCTTAATTGTTTTCCCGCGGCGCAGCCAACGCTCTTGAATAGCAAACATTCCCGCGCCCGCTAGAATCCACAGGAACCCCATGATCGGCATAAAATACCGCTCTTGAAACGAGCCAAACGCCCCTTGAACAACCAGCAATACCACGGCTGTGTAAACCGCCAGCCAACCAAAGAACTGCCCACGCCGCAAACGCATCCAATACATCCCTGTCACTGCGCACAATGCCACGGGGTATGTTAGGTAGTACGGCATATAAAGAAAAAACGCCTCGGCATTCAGCGTAATAATCTTAGCGGTAATCCACGGATTGTTTCCCAGCGAACGATCGCTGAATTGCTGACCGTGAATGAATTCTACATCTAGATAAAAATCCCACAGCGGAATCAGCAGAAGGCCCGAAAGAAAAAGCAAGGGCTTCCACGGAAGAGTTTTGAAACGCCGAAAAATAATCCAAGCACAGGCTGCAATCGGTAAAATCAGCATTGCCCCTTGGTAACGCGTCAGCACGGAAAGCACCATTGCAAGGCAAGCAATTCCCAAGGCAACATGAGCCTTTGATTGATCTTTATCATCCGCCGCAACACACAAGCGTTCGCAGGCAACCCAAAAGAAAAACGCAAACGTGGAATCCGTCATCAAGCGAATTCCCCAACGATTTGCCACCGGCGCTGTCAGGAAAAACACGCAGGCATAAATAGCTGCGCGGGTGCCAAAGGCTCTGCGGGCAAGCATGAAGATTGGGAAGATTGAAAGCGCACTGAAAGCAGCACTGGTAAATCGACCCGCCCACAGCAGTTCGTTTGAGAAAAACAAGGAAACTGGCAACTGAAGAATTGCAATGCACACCGTATATAACGGCGGCCAAATGCCCACAGGATTAATAAACTGACGAGCCTGCAACACGCCGTCCGTATATTCGCCAACGTTCATCGGTGTTAGCGCAAAACGAACCAGCACCGCCACAATGAACAAAATCCACATGCTCCACTTGGGGTGGGGGAGCTCTGGAACAAGTGAATTGTTCATCTTATTCGTCATTGCAAAAACTCGTTCGGGGCTGCGGTTTGATTGAACGTACCCTCAGGAAGCACGGGAACTTCCTCGGCGCCAAAACCAATGAGGCGAAGCACAAAAACATCGCAATAGCCAAGCGTCCAAAGCAGGGGTGCACCCACCCATTGAGTGTGCTGAGGAACGTACAAACTATCTGTCAGCGGTGCAGGGAGAACTGCAGGTGAAACCGGCCTATTCAGCCGTGGGTTGCTGGGGTGTAGTTTCATGACTTGGTAATCCTGAGCAATTGTTTGAAGCTCCATGGGCCGCATGGCGGTACTAAAGTAAACTCCATCCTTTAATGAAAGATAGAGCTCACGGTAGAAGTCCATCGGTGATTGAAGTGAGCCAATCAACTGGGCCAACACGCCCGCTGCAATCAATAATGAGCGCGTAGTATAGGCTAATAATTTAGTACGCGGTTGAATAAACAAAAACGCCGCACCAATCATGATCGGCGCATGAAGCTGCAAAATATGCCGAGGCCCCCAGCACCAACCGCCGTCCCAGTTTTGCCAAAGTACCATTGCCAAGGCAAAAGGGAAATACGCTCCCATAAGAAACCCCCGAAGCCAGCGAGCCTGCGGCGGCGCATAAACCCAGCCCCAAAGCCCCAAAATTATTCCCGGACTAAACAACAGAATGCTTTTGCCCGGTGACATAATATACCCCTGCAGCCCCACTAGCAATGGCGTGGAAAACTTAATCCCCTCAGGGTTGTCGCCGTAACCGCCCCCAAGCAATGTGGCGTTCTCCGCAAAGCGCCATTGATTAAACCCAACCATCAATGCAAAGCCCACAATTGCCATTACACCCGGAATTAAGTACTCCTTCCAAGGAAACGGAGGGACGGGCTCGCCGTAAGCCGAACACCTCAGCCGCTTCCATTCACCCAACGCAACAAAGGAAAGTCCAAAGCCAAGCACCAAAAACGGTGAATCCGCCCGGGTGAAAATAGAGGCAACAAACGCTGCCCCCATGATTGTGACAAACTTCAACCGCGCCGCAGTTTCCAAATGTGAGGAGCGGAACCAACGCACTATTTGATCTAACGCCACAACAAAGCACAACGTGGCTAATGGCTCCGTGAAAAACGTTCGGCTGTGGGGCCAAACCATCGTGGTGGTCAGGTAAAGCAAGCCGCCGATAAACATCGGTCGGCGCATGCCATAAAGCAAAAAGCCCAACAACCGTACAAGCAATAACACCGTAAGCGTTTGCACGATTGAGTTGAAAAATAACACCACCACAAACCGCCGCCAGGATTCCGATGGTGACATGCGGGGGTGGGAAATCGTATTCGGAAGATTCCGCGTAACAGCCTCCGCAAAAACAGGCTCGGTAATTTGCGCCAGCCAAACCAAGGGAACCGCAAGCACTGATTGCAACGGCAAGTACTGAGCGAAGTACGCACCCCCGCGCCCTTGAACCGTTAGGAAAGTCGCCGTTGGCGGCACCAGCAATTGCTTTGAAACCGGGTCATACTCCAACGGATCCACCGTAAAACTGCCCCGTGTTGCAAGCGATTCCGTAGTACGGAACATCAACTCACCATCCGGCGAAAGCAAATGCCCTGAAGTCACAAACGCCTGCAGGAAAAAACAAATCAGCCCAAGGGTTACATAAAGCCGAACCTTTGAACCATCAACAAACTTCTGCAGATCAATCATTCGTTTGTCAAAAGACTCGGCTGATCCGCTGAAGGTTTACCGCTGTAGCGTATATCAACATCATAAAAAGTATTTTGATTACCGGTCAAGAAACCGCGAATCGCGCTGATGGAATCCTTCATATCCTCAAACGGCTGCGGATCCGTCATCAACCGGCCCACTGTCCCTTGCCCAGCTCGCACACGCGCAATAATCACATTTAAATTCTGCGTGGCCTCATCCAAATTCTTCGTCATCACTTGAATATCCTGCTTCGTTGAATCCATTAAATCAACGGCGGAAGTCGTAAATCTCTCAGAGCGCTCATCCACATTTGAAAGCGTGGAGCGCAACTCGTTCACCGTGGAATTTGCATCCTCCACAATCGCCTTCAAATCACCCCGCAACTGAGCAATTGCCAACTCAACATCCTCAGAGATCGTTTCAAACTGGCCGCCCTCTTCCATAAACACCTTCGCCCGCGCGGAAACCTGCACCAGGTTTGCCGAAACATCCTTCAAGTTCGCCACAGCAAGCGCAATGTTCTCCTCGTTCGCCTCCAGATATTCGTAAACCTTGTTCACCGATTTATTTAAATCGCGAACCGTTTCCCGAATCGCCACCAAGTTCTCATCGTCAGTGGCAAACTCCCGCAAACTCGCCACCGAGATTTGTATATCCGTTGCAATGGAATCCGCTTTTTTGAAAACATTCTCAAGATCAAAAATCGGCTCGCTCTTCATCACAAACGAATCATCAGTAACCGCAAAATTCCCCTCCGGTGAACCCGGAGCAATCTCCACCCGCTTGTCCCCAATAAAGCCCTGCT
>DAIOTT010000144.1:2143-2929 GCA_036751885.1 Candidatus Sumerlaeota bacterium | reverse complement strand
TTCCCGTCGGAGAAAATCGTAATATCATCCGTAATTTTCATCGTCACAATTACAGGCTGCGGAATCTTCTCAATCACATTGCCCTGCTCATCGCGCACCTCAAACACCGGCGTTTCGCCATCCGCCTCGTAATCAATGGAAACCACCCGCCCCTTGCGAATTCCCGAAACCAACACCGGCGAACCATACTCCAACCCGCTCACACTCTGGAAGGAAGCCTTAATCTCATAGCTGCCGCCAAAAAGATCCTCCTGAAGGAAAAACGTCAGCATAAGAAAACAGCTCACCGCTGCAATAATAAATAAACCAACGATTGTATCGCTCGTTGCATCTGAAGCTTTCATGAATAGCAGAACCTTCTGCGACCGTTAAATCCCTCTTACGGGCGGTCGTCGTGTAAATGGATTTTTCGAATCAACAAAGACTTACGAATCAAATCATTCGACAGCTGAGAAATCACCTCTTGCTCATGGTGAGTAATCGGCCCCTTCGCCTCGCCGTTGATAAATTGCACAATAATCGGATTCGTCGACTCCTGAATTTCCTGCGGCGTCCCCGTAAAAATAATCTCCCCTTCATACAACATACTAATCCGGTCAGAAATCTTATATGCACTCTGCATATCATGCGTCACCACGATGGACGTCACATTGTGCTTCCGGCTTGTCTGCTCAATCAAATCCCCAATCACATCCGTCGTCACCGGATCCAAACCCGTCGTCGGCTCATCATACAACACAATCCTAGGCTCCGCCGCCAGCGCCCGCGCCAAGCCAACCCGCTTGC
>DAIOTT010000144.1:0-2133 GCA_036751885.1 Candidatus Sumerlaeota bacterium | reverse complement strand
TCACGCACGCGCGCGCCAACCCGGCCCGCTTCCGCATCCCGCCGCTCAACTCCGACGGCAGCAAATGCCCCGTATCCGGCAAGCGAACCTCCTGCAACAACATCTCACACAACTCATCAATCTCTTTTTTCGGCTTCAACTTATGCTGATCCAAGTAGAAGCCCACATTCTCCCGCACCGTCATCGAATCAAACAGCGCCCCCATCTGAAACACCATCGTCACCTGCTGGCGAACAAACTCCAAAGACTTTCTATCATGAGGATCCAACCGATGCCCATCCACCGTAACCACCCCAGCATCAGCACACAACAACCCGCTCACAATCTTCAGAAGCACAGATTTCCCCTCACCCGAACGCCCAATAACGGAATGAGTTTCCCCCTCCCGAACATCCAAATTCAAGTCATGATAAATCCGCTTAGGCCCAAAAGCCTTCTTCACGCCTTCCAATGTGATCATCTAAGGTAGCACACCCAAAAAAAGAACTCGCCCAAAGAACCCCAAGAATCAACAGCGTGTCAACGGAGAGTCCTAAGGAAAGAAGAGGAGAACAAGCAACATCACCACAAAATCACCCAAGCTGAAGAAATCGTAAGCTGCAAACCGACGTAAATCCAACAGAAATGCTCCAAATAAGAAACAATATCGCCAAATATTTTATCCGCGTGGTATAGTCGTTCAGGCATCCACTTCTCCGAGTAATTTACTTGAAGATCATGATATTGGTGCTTCGTAAATTATGATGAAAACTGGTGTTGTTGAATACTAAACCTTCGCAGACTAGCAAACACTGCTTTTCAGGAATAAGGGCAAAAGCACGTCGGATTTCGCCATAATGCAGTCAGCTTTTGTTGGAATCCAAGAAATCGCCCTCCCAAAACAGGGAAATGGCCTGCTTCTTAAGGGCCTGTTGAGGTTGCTTTATAGAAGCTTGGTGAGTGCGTTAAGGGTGCAGGGCGGGCTTTTTCTTGTTTTGGGGAAAAGTAGAATTGCAAGCGGAGTCAAAAAAACAGGCTGTGGCAGCCGATTCTTGATCGCGGGTGAAGAACCTCAAGATCAGGTTGCAGCAACCTTACGACGAATCAGAGGTCGTCGCCCCCGGGGAGAGTTACCAATTTTGGAGTGCGCTGACATGACAGCGCTTTTGTGAGAGACTTAGCTACCCGGTACCGCAACAAAAAGCTGAGACATGTCTCCGAAAACAACGCTGGCGCCGAGGGCTGAACTGTGTCTTTCTTCTTTTTGGTCATCGATCCTGTACTCCTTTGTTTGTTTTGCGATTAACAAAGTTAGGACGATGACCCTCATCGACGCAATTTACAGATGGATTCTTACTCTATCATCGATCGCCCCGATTCATCGACAGTTATCATTACTGGACCTTATGGACATGAAACAATGCTGTTATTGGATGCTAACGGTATGCTTCAGTATATCATCAATCCTAACAATGAAGTAATTGAACTGGAATACTATAACAGATACCTTCTTTCCGGTATCTATAGCCCTAAAGCATATATAGCTCCTCCCGGTTCACGTAATGCTCACAAGTACTCGGTAACCTACGATACGGATGGGAATGTCATTAAGGCTGAAGATCCTGTGAGTGGTTCCGATGAGATTACTGACTACAAAACATTATCATCCACAATAGATCGAGATGGTGGACTTGAATCTAAAACGAAAACAGCTGAATCAAGAGAAATGGATATACTTGTTGAAAACTCAAATAAGCCTTCTGATTTTTCTGAAGGCAAAGGCGCTACTTCAACGCGGAAAACAGTCACCTACCCCGACGGCAGAAAAACGGTGAGCATTACTGATAATGAAACCGTCAGCAAAACAATTATGCCAGACGGGGTTGAGATTCTCAATACCTCGGAAGTCGACGCAGGTTCTCTTATCAACCAAGATAATACTATGGTTAGCACCACAACCATTCCTTACGACCCTTCTATTCTGTCGCAGATCGTTCTTCAGCAAACAACCAGCCTTGATTACACGTTGAGTGATCCTAATGATCAGTTCAGTGATGTTGATAGCCTTGTAACCAACTCGAACCTCAACGGTAGGTACGGAACAACCAGCACATTGACAAGGACAGTAAACGGCTTTGAATTAGTCAGCACTTC
>DAIOTT010000143.1:6965-9191 GCA_036751885.1 Candidatus Sumerlaeota bacterium | reverse complement strand
GATGGCAAGTCACTAAGCTCCCCGTTCACATAATAAAAAGGTATCGCTTGGCCTTGTAAACAGTAAACAGCCTAAAAATAAATGCGGACTCCTTAGTAATTTGAGTAGTCCGCATAAGGCCTTATTGACTGTTTTTGGAACTACTTGGTTCTAACCTTTTATTTATACTCAATAATTTCAACATCATTAGGGAAGTTTAGGGCGTAAACTTCATCTTTGATTTCCTTGTTTTTCACAATTTTCTCCAACGTAACGCTCACTTCATCATCCCCTTCTTGAATAAGCAGCTTTTTGGGCTCCATTTTTTCAGAATCAAATGTTACTTGAATGGAACGGAAACCCATGGTGCGTTCTTCATCTTTGGAATTGAAAATGATTGTTTTGAACTGAGGGCCGCCAAGCTGGATTTCAGCAACTTCGGGATCAAACACATCAAGAATGCTGCTCATGCTGAGACCAAAACCAACAAGCATTTGGTGAATCGGGGCTTGATCACCGTCGTTCAGGGGGATTTTTTCCACTTGCTTCAGTTCCACAGTGTAGAAGTACGCCATATTGTCTAAAATGTAGAACTCTGCATCGCTGGGTTTGGAGTAATTGCAGCGAAACCGGTTGGGCTTTGAGTAGTAGAATTCCCCGGTGCTGTTGATCTCTTCTAGAAACATCTGGTTTGTGCGCACTTGTGTAAACTCAGCGTAAAGAGTTTCCAACCCTTCATTCTCGCGCTCCATCAGCGTCAAAAAATTAATGGCCTGCTGGCGGGGGCTGTTCTCATCTATGGGGGTAATTTCATCTTGACCGTTCAAAACGCTGCTCCATGAAGCAGTAAGTAGAACGAACATCATGATGAGGGTAGTCTGGAATTTGAGCATTGTATCGTGGTTCCTTGTTTCTAAGGTTTAATTGAGTGTTTATCCCGTATTATAAAGAAAATGAATAAATTACGAGGTTTTACGGTATGACAGCAAAAGAAATCGTATCGTTCCCTGAAATCGATTTATTCTGGTTTTGGTGATTTAAAAGAGGAGTTTGTAAATATCGAGCATGGATTGAGCCGTTCTGTCCCAATCGAAAAGCCGAGCTTGGGAAATCCCCTCAACTTTTAGCCGCTCTCGCAAACCGGCATTCGTCGCAATCAGGTGAATGGACTTGGTGATTGCATCCACGTCGTCCGGATCAACAAGTACGGCTTTGTCACCGCAAATCTCCGGTAAGGAGCCGCTCTCCCCTGCCAGAACGGGTACGCCAAGCTGCATCGCTTCCAGCACCGGAAAACCGAAACCTTCGTACTTTGTGGGGAATAACAAGGCATGGGCTCCGGCAAGCAACGCTTGGTGCTCGCGAGATTCCAGCGGATCAATAATAATGACTTTCCCCTCTAGTTTATTGCGGGTGATTTGCCGTTGAACGTCTCGAAAAAAGCGGCTTTTGGAAATCACCAAAACCAATTTGCTGTTTTGCCATTCACTGGAGGCAATGGTGAGAAAGCGGTTGTAGGCTTTGATGAGGTTGACCAAATTTTTGTTGGGCCTGCTGGAACCGTAATATAGAAAATACGGCGAGTTGAGCAAACCAAACCGCTCTTGCACGGAATTTTGCTCCTGAGCGGTTGGGGGCACAACCTGTTGATCAATGCCGAGGTGATTGACGATGAGCTTTGGCCGCAGGCCTGGGTAGTACGCTAAGGCATCATCACGGGTGGAGTAACTATCGCAGATAATCCATTTTGCCTTGGAGAGTACCGTAGGGTATGCCCACCGATAGAAGAGTTGGTACCCAGTTCTGGCAAAGGCCGAGCGTTTGGAATGAAAGTGCGGATCAAGAAACGGCTGCAAATCGTGAAGCGTTACAATCAGGGGGCCGTCATAAAAAATCGGGGAAACAGGGGCTAACGAGTGTACAATTTTGGGTTTTAACTCGTTCAAAAAAACCTGTAATCTAAACAGTGTTTGGTAGCTCACAACTTTGGGTTTATAGGTAAAAAACTCGAAGTTGTCCCCCACGTTAAGCGCTTGCCGAAACTGGGGGCGCACCAACACTTGAAATTTTGTTGTTTGATCCAGCTTGGCTAAGTGTTCGATCAAGTATCGGCTGTACGTTCCGATGCCGGAGTAACTGCCGTCCAGGTAGCGGGCATCAAGAAAAACGGTCATTTTAGCTGCCCCTCGTCTTTGTACCAAGCGATTGTTTCTTGCATGCCGTGGGAAAGGGATACAGACGGCGCCC
>DAIOTT010000143.1:0-6955 GCA_036751885.1 Candidatus Sumerlaeota bacterium | reverse complement strand
CGGCAATCCAATTTCCTGCGCTGACTTCCCGCCATTTATCTTTTGTGAAGGGAGTTAGCGGTTTGCCCGCCAAGCGCGAGGCAAAATCCAACGTTTGGGCCAACCCTTTTGCAAGGCCCTGCGGTAAGCGCACCGTTCTAACGCGTGTAACGCCTAAATGGTTTGCCATTACGTTCATGGCTTCATCATAATCCCAAACGCGGGAGTCGTTCACGAAATAGGTTTTGCCGATGCATTCGGGGCTTTCGGCGGAAGCAATGCAGGCGGAAACGACGTCCTGCACATGAGTCAATTGCACACACATGGGCCCGCCTACGGCTAATGAAACGCCCCACTGAAGGGTTTTAAGTACTTCCAGAAAATCTTTGTCGCGGGGCCCGTAGATGGCGCCCGGGCGTAGAATTGTTACAGGCAACCGGCGAGCCCATTTCTTTGCAACGCGTTCACCCATAAGTTTGCTTTTTCCGTAATAGGAAACGGGTGATTCTGGCTGATTCAGCGTTCGGGGCTGTTGACCACTTACGGGGCCTGCGGCGGCAAGGCTGCTGATGTGAATGAACCGGCCGCGAAAGCCGGCTTGCCAAATAAGCTTTAGTATATCCGCTGTAAGCAAAGCATTTACAACGGTAAACTCTTGCATACGGATTGTTTTCGTTAGCCCAGCTAGGTGGAACACTGCATCAATGGACGCGAAGTCAATGCTCCTTGGATCATTGAAAAGAGCGTGTAAATCCACTGCCGTGCACCCCCAAGAGTGTACGGTTTCTGCGGCTTTTGGGGAACGTGTTAGGGCAAGAACTCGCCAGCCTTGTTGCTGAAGTTCGGCAGCGAGGTGCGAGCCCAAAAAGCCGGTTGCTCCGGTTAGAAAGGCTGTTCTACTATTGCCATTGTTGTTGGTTCGCAAGTCGCTGTTCATGGCAACAGTAAGGTGGATGCCTTGCTGAATGACAAGCCCCAACTTCAGGGTATTTAGGTTATAAATGGTGCACTAAAGGCATTTTGCTGGAAAAATCTGCATTGCCTGTACTTTTCTCCTTGCCTAATGGGGGGGTCTGCCTTTAGCAATTGCGGCCTTTTCTACGAAGAAACGTAGAGAAACCAATTAAATCGTGCTCACGTTTTTACATGGACGGCCAAAAATTTAGGGGCGTAGCTCAATTGGTAGATCAGCGGTCTCCAAAACCGAAGGTTGTGGGTTCGAGTCCCCCCGCCCCTGCCAAAATTTCATTAGAAGGTAACAGATGAAATCAGTTACAACAAAAACGAAAATCGGCCTGTTCTCACGTATTACTAACTTCTTTAGCGAAGTTCGCACGGAAACAGAAAAAGTGAGTTGGCCTTCGAAAGAAGAGCTTAAGACCTACACAATCGTGGTGATTAGTTCCTCAATCGTTGTGGGCATTTTGATCGGAATTTGGGATTTACTCCTAACTGAAGTCATCAAAAGCATTTTCTCCATTGGGGCTTGAGGTTAGGTGGGCATAAAAAAATGAATTGGTACGCACTACACACATATTCAGGCCAAGAAAACACGATCAAAAAAGATATTGAGCACCGCGCTTCAGTGGAAGGACTTCGTGATCTTTTGGGCGAAGTGATTGTTCCGGAAGAGAAAACCGTTGAAGTGAAAGACGGTAAGAAGAAAACCCAGACAAAAAACTTTATGCCCGGGTATGTTTTTGTTCAGCTTGAAGAGAACAATGATCTTTTCAAGATTATTGAGGAAATCAAAGGCGTTGCGGGCTTTGTGGGTGCGGGGAATTCTCGCACACCGCTAAGCGAAAGTGAAATCCTGAACATTCGCGGCTTGGTTGAAGATAAGAAAGATAAACCCCGCGCTGAAATTAAGCACAGCGTTGGCGATCAAGTGAAGGTTATTGAAGGGCCGTTCGCGAACTTCGTGGGCACCGTTGATAGCATTGACCATGACAAAGCAAAGCTTCGGGTTATGGTTTCTATTTTCGGTCGTAATACACCGGTTGATCTTGATGTTCTTCAAGTTGAAGGATCGGCCTAGGCTGAATCATTACCCATAAACACTACTACAAAACCCTAATCCTAGAACCAATTTTTTGAGGAATACACTACAATGGCGAAGAAAAAAGAAACCGCACAGATCAAGCTTGCTTGCAAAGCACAACAAGCTAACCCAGCCCCACCCGTAGGCCCGGCGCTTGGTCAGCACGGCTTGAACATTATGGATTTCTGCAAGCAGTATAATGCTCGCACAAAAGACTTTGAGCAAGGAATGGTTGTTCCTGCTTTGATTACCGTTTACAGCGACCGCAGCTTTACGTTTGTTCTGAAAACACCGCCAGCCTCAATTCTTCTGAAAAAAGCGGCCAAAATCAAATCTGGTTCAGGTATTCCTAACAAAGATAAAGTTGGCAAAGTGACGATGAAACAAATTCGGGAAATCTCCGAAGCAAAATTTGTGGATTTGAATGCAGCCTCCATTGAGGCGGCCGATAGCATGGTGATGGGCACTGCCCTTAGCATGGGAATTGTTGTTGTTGATTAACCCTCAATAACGTTAACTATACCAAGCCGCTTGTTTCAGGCGGTTATTTTCTTTATTTGTGGAAGGCGTTCCTCCGCCGTTTGTACCACAGGAGGTAAACTCATTATGGCTAAAAGAGGTAAAAACTACCGCGAAAAGGCAAAACTTGTCGATCGCCAAAAACGTTACGAACTAAAGGAAGCGATTTCACTTCTGCGCAATGTAACGTACGCTAAGTTTGATGAATCAATCAATTTGGACATTCGCCTTGGCGTTGACCCCCGAAATGCTGATCAGCAGGTTCGTGGTACGGTTGCTCTTCCTCATGGTACAGGTAAAACGGTTCGTGTGGCTGTTTTCGCTTCCGGCGATAAGGTTCGCGAAGCGGAACAAGCCGGCGCGGATGTTGTTGGCGGCGAGGATTTAGTGAAGCGCGTATTGGACGGCTTTCTGGATTTTGATGCCTGTATTGCGACGCCGGACATGATGCGGTTTGTGGGTCGTCTTGGTAAGGTTCTTGGCCCTCGCGGCATGATGCCCAACCCGAAAATTGGTACTGTTACGATGAACGTAACGGACGCCGTGGAAGCCGTAAAGTCTGGCCAAGTGGAATTCCGTTTGGACCGTTTTGCGATTATTCACGTGGCGCTTGGGCGTATGAGTTTCAGCGACACACAGATTCTTGAAAACTGTGAATCGTTGTTGAACGCCGTTGCTAAGGCCAAGCCTGCTGCTACCAAGGGAACTTACATTCGCTCGGTGGTTCTTAGCTCTGCCATGAGCCCCGGCATCAAGCTTGTTGCTCCGGGTTCATCCACAGCTGCTGCGTAATGTTGTTGTTCAACTGAACCAAAAATTCGTGGCAATTGTAAATTAAAAAACACTTGCCCCTGTGGAGATAACCACTAGTTCTCTCCGCTTCATAAATTTTGAATGCTCCGTAGGCTACCAAAGACAGCAGGCATGGCAGTAAAGCGCCAAGAAGTCCTGCCGAGGTCCGAATGTTGAGCGAACGAGTTCTTTCACTCCTCTTATTTGCCGAAAATCCGGCAGGTAATCAGGGTTTACCTCGGTCGTTTTTCGGGCTTTGTAACTCCGAAAGCCCGGATTTCAAAAAAACGACCACTCTTGAAGAAAGGAGGTAAAACCCGAATGGCTAAAATAGGACGTGAAGCAAGAAAGAAAATCGGCAAAAATCCCAAGCTTGCGACTGTAAATGAACTGAAATCACTGTTTGAAGTTGGTGATGGTATTGTATTCATGAACAACAACGGCATTACGCTTAAGCAAGCAACAGCGTTTCGTAAGCAATTACGTGATAAAAAAGTTGCGGTGAAAGTTGCGAAAAATACACTGATCAAAATAGCGTTGAAAGAATCCGGTATTGAAATTGGCGACTTTGAAAGCAAGTTCGTAGGGCCAACAGTTGTTGCTGTAGGTCTTGAAGACCCAATAACTCCAGCAAAATCAATCCTGAATTACTTAAAAGACAACGAAACAGTTCCCCTGGAAGTAAAGGGCGGAATACTGAAGAGCGAAGGCAAAATTCTTGACGCAGCAGGCGTGGAGCAACTCTCCAAGCTTCCTGGACGCGAGGAAATGATCGCTATGTTGTTGGGCAGCCTAAACGCACCTGCACAAAACTTATGCTACGCAATGAACAATTCTGTAGCCAAATTTGCATGGGCGCTTCAAGCGCTTACGACAAAACTAGAAGCCGAAGCAGCCTAAACCTCTGTTTCTAAATAACTTAACCTCTACTTATTACCCTTATTATTTTTCAGGAGATCCCCATAAAATGGCTCTTACAAACCAAGAAATCATTGATGCAATAAAAGAAAAGCCCCTCATGGAAGTGGCTGAACTGGTAAAAATGTTCGAAGAAGCATTCGGCGTTTCTGCTGCTCCGGCGGCGGTTGCTGCTGCTCCAGGTGCTGGCGCTGTCGCTGCTGCTCCGGTAGAAGAAAAAACTGAGTTCGACGTAATCCTTAAGGATGCGGGCAAAGAAAAAATCAAAGTGATTAAAGAAGTTCGTGCAATTACTAGCCTTGGCCTTAAAGAAGCTAAGGATCTTGTGGAAGGCGCTCCGAAGGAACTTGCAAAAGACGTTTCTAAAGAAGACGCTGAGAAAATCAAAAAACAACTTGAAGAAGTCGGCGCGGTTGTTGAAATCAAATAGTCCTAAGCGCTCAACATGTTATCATTGTGGCGGCCACCTTTTGGCCGCCACTTTTTTACTAAATTAGCACGATTCGCAGGGCTTTTTGTTTCTTACGTGTGCTCTAAATGATGGGGAATGTATATTTTAAGATTACTGTGCACGATCCCTGCTTTAACCCTTGACAATAAGCAAGGTAACCATATCTTCTTCTCCGCTTCAGGTTTGCCTTTAGCCGTTGACCATAAAGGAACTGGATTTGTCCAACCAAACCGTTCTGTACTTTTAAATAACGACGTTTTGCACCCCGTTCTCCTCTCAACATTATCTGCGAGGGCTGGGGGCTTTTGTACTTAATTCACCACAACGAACGCCGCAGCTACGAAGTTCAACCAACACCCAGGAGTTTCACCTTACATGATTGCAGCACAGCGCATCTTCGCCAATAAAATTGGCCGTCTATCTTTTTCACGCATTCCAGATGTTATGGAAATGCCGTACCTTCTGGAGACTCAAAAGCAATCTTACGCAGAATTTCTTCAATATGATGCTTCCCCCGATCAACGGGAGACCAAGGGGCTTCACGATGTGTTTCTCTCTGTTTTCCCCATTACTGCTGCGGGCGATCCATCAACGCTGGAGTACGTAGAGTATACCTTCGGAACGCCAAAATACTCTGTTAAAGAGTCCATTGATCGTGGTATGACGTATTCTTCCCCACTGAAGTTGAAGCTTCAGCTCATTGTGCGGGAGTTAAACGAGGAAACGGCTCAACCTGAGATTCGTGACATCAAGGAACAAGAAGTTTATTTGGGTGAAGTGCCCCTAATGACCGGCCAAGGAACGTTTATCATCAACGGTGCCGAGCGCGTGATTGTGTCCCAGCTTCACCGCTCCCCGGGTGTTTCTTTTTCCACGGCAACGCACCCCAACGGCCGCCTGACGTACAGCGCGCGGATTATTCCTTACCGTGGTGCGTGGGTTGAATTTGAGATCGATATTTACGGCGTTATGTATGTAATGATTGATCGTAAGCGTAAAATTCCTGCTACTACATTTCTGCGGGCGTTTGGATACCATAATGACGAAGTAATGGCTCAGGAATTTTTCAGCACAAAGCAGATCAGCTTAGATGATCCCACCTCTGCGGGCATTACGGATGTTGAACACCTGCATGAATACCTTGGCGTAGAATATGCCGAGCAGCTGACGGATGAAGAAGACAAAATTCTGGTGGATCGTGGCCAAAAGGTTACGAAGAAATCTCAGGAAGCGTTGCGCAAAGCAGGCGTTGTTCAAGTGCGCCTCTCCATTGGCGATGCCTACGATCAGTTGGTGGGCCGTGTGCTTGGCAAGGATGTTATTGACGAAGACACCGGCGAGATTTTTGCCGAGACGTTTGATATCATCACGTCTTCACTTCTGCGACATATTTCTACCACGTCCATTCGCCGTGTGACGATTCTAGATTTGCCGAACCCTGAGGCTCCGGGCCCGATTTTAAATACGGTAAACAAGGATAAAGTGCGCACTGAGGAAGACGCCGTTGTGGAGTTTTTCCGGAAAATGCGCCCTGGAAACCCTGTGAGTGTTCAAAACGGCAAGCGGTTGATTGAGGAAATGTTCTTTGACGAACGCCGTTACGATTTAGGCACTGTTGGCCGTTACAAAGTGAATAAGCGGTTCTACAATGCCGGCACCGGGACGGGTGATCTTTCCAAGCGTTTGCTTTCCATTGAAGATTTGCTTCATGTTATGAAGCATTTGGCGAAGCTAGCGGCGGAAGAAGTGGAAGTGGACGACATCGATCACTTGGGCAACCGCCGTGTTCGTTGCGTGGGTGAGCTTTTGCAAAACCAAATTCGCATGGGCCTTACAGAGATTGAAAAAACAGCCCGTGAGCGTATGTCGATCGTGGATTTGGAGAATATGCTTCCTCAAAACCTGATCAACGCCAAACCAATGTCCACGGCAGTGCGGGACTTTTTTGGCCGCAGCCAGCTTTCCCAGTTCATGGACCAAACGAACCCTCTTTCAGAGCTGACCCATAAGCGCCGGCTTTCTGCGTTGGGCCCCGGGGGTCTTTCACGGGATCGTGCGGGCTTTGAGGTTCGCGACGTTCACCACACGCACTACGGTCGGGTTTGCCCCATTGAAACGCCGGAAGGGCCAAACATTGGTTTGATCAGTTCTCTTTCAAGCTATTCTCGCATTAATAACTTTGGTTTCATTGAAACGCCGTACCGAAAAGTTGATGAAAGCGGTAAAGTAAACAACAGCGACTTTGAATACCTGAC
>DAIOTT010000142.1:0-9282 GCA_036751885.1 Candidatus Sumerlaeota bacterium | reverse complement strand
ATCAGTTTTGCCGATCACAAGAAACCGCGTGGTGTTATCTTTATTATCCTCAATCCCCTCGGCAAGCACGCGCAAGCCGTAGAAATCCGCGGCAACTGCGCTGCCAATTGCGGCGGCGTTCGCCGTGCTACGGGCTTTCTGCATTCCGGCAACCGTGCTCGGCATTTCAAGTAATTCAACATTTGGCATGTGCTCTTTCAGCCACAACGCGCACTGTAAAAAAGGCTGAGGGTGAGAGTAGAGTACCTTTACTTCCTCCAACGGAAGGTTGCCAAGAATGCTGTGGCGAATGGGGAGCAACACCTCGTGACAAATGCTGCATTGAAAATCAATGAAACTATCTAGGGATTCATGCACAATGCCGCCGGTGCTGTTTTCCACGGGGACGATGCCGTAATCCGTCCAACCGTTTTGAACAGCGGTAAATACTTCGGTAATTTGATCGTAGGCTTCAAAGTTGACCGCACTGCCAAATTCACGGAGTGCAGCCTGGTGAGAAAACGTTGCCGCCGGGCCTAAATAGGCAACACGCAGGGCTTTTTGAAGGTTCAAGCTTACGGATAATAACTCGCGAAAAATAATGCGCAAAGAATCTGGCGGGCAAGCACCCGAGCCCCGCATTACAGCTTTCTCAATTACCGCATGGTGCCGGCCCGCATCGTAGGTTTGAGCCCCAGTTGTTGCTTTAGCCTTACCCACTTCGCGGGCAATCTCCATCCGCCGATCAATCAAGCGCACCAACTCTTGGTCTATTGAATCAATTTCCGTTCGCAGTGAATTTAAGTCAGCCATTTTGCTTTGGGAGGTTCCTTTTAGAAATAAGGCCTAAGCCTAACAACAGGTGAACCATTAAGGCAATCGGCACGAACCACAACGGGAAAATGATTGTGTTGACATTTGTTTCATTTGAAAGATATTATTTTGTCAATTGAGAGGGCTTACTCATGACAACTGCTACTAAGAAAAAATCAGCTCCGCTTCTCAAAGATTCAAATGCTTCTTCGATGATTAGCATCTACACCTCTGCTTCATCCTCAGAGACAAAAAATCATCGTGAAATTCTTCCCTCTGTTCTCATTTCACGGGTGCGCAAAGGGCTTGCGATTTCTGAATTAGAAGAATTGCATAAGGCTTTAGAGGTGCCCATGGAGAAGCTTGCACCCATGATTGGAGTTTCTCTTTCAACACTTCACCGTAGAAAAGCAGAAAAAAACTTGAGCACGGCGGAATCCGAAAGAGTTGTTCGCTTTGCACGACTTTACGGCAAAGCGGTTGACGTTTTAGAAACCACAGAAAACGCCCGACTTTGGCTAAAATCTCCCCAAGTGGGCTTAAGCGGCGAAACACCCTTAGATTACGCCCTCACCGAAATAGGCGCTCGCGAAGTGGAAGATCTACTGGGTCGCATACAATATGGTGTTAATTCATAAATGTTTACGGTTTGGCGAATCGTAAATAAAGCCTACCAATCAAAAGCATTTGATGGCGAAGGAGCCTATCGGTTTGGAGGGCGTTGGAATCGTAAGGGAATCCGGATGGTTTATACCAGTGCAACGCTCTCCTTGGCAGCCTTGGAGTTGCTTGTTCACATCAACCCGGCAATCAAATTTGAGCTTGTGCGATTTAAATTAGAGTTTGATGAAAACCTTATCGAAAAAACATCCCTGCAAACGCTCCCAAAAAACTGGCGAGCTCACCCGCCAAGTACTGCTACTCAAGATTTTGGTTCGCGTTGGGTAAAGGAAAACCGTTGCCCCGTATTAGCGGTTCCAAGTGCAATTATTCCAGAGGAGCTTAATTATCTCCTGAACCCCCTTCATCCGGATTTTATGAAAATTCGTATCGGTAAATCCGTCGATTTCACCTTTGATTCAAGAATGATCTGATTGCTTTTGCGGTTGAGATTCATACAAATGAATCGGAAGTTTAAATGATGCGATTTAACGAATAAGCCCGCCGACATGAGTTATGCGGCGGGCTTATTCTTGAAAAAAAGTGGTGCCCGAGAAAGGACTTGAACCTTCACACCTTGCGGCGCCAGAACCTAAATCTGGTGCGTCTGCCAATTCCGCCACTCGGGCACGAGGGAATTGAAAGAAATAATTTCTCCCTGAGTGTGTCAATGGAATAAGTCAAACACAGGATCCGAAATGTGTGAAACAATCCTGTACAACACAACGCGAAACGAAACGTCGTTTTGAAAATTAGGCCTAATTCACAAGGTTTGATCTTGATGCCCTTGGAATCATGCATCAATTTTGCACCATGGTTTTTGGCAAACCAAAAGACTCTCCCCAAGTAGTGCGGCTTCATTGAACTCAGATTCTGTTCTCCCCCAGCAGCTTACGGATTCCTTAGCCAGCCGAAATACGGACATTTTTTTCGGCGTTCGGTTTCTCACGTTTCCGGTATTAATTGGGCTCATTACTTTAGTGGGTTTCTTGATCCGCCTTTCCTTTTTGAACGAAACAATCTACAACGCTGATGAAGCCTACGTTACAATTTTTGCCTCCAAAGCCGCAAACTTTTGGGCGCTCGAAAGCTGGCGAGATTTTCCCTTTACGGGATTGAAAACCAGCTTTGGCTTTCGCAATCCCCCGCTATTTATTTATCTTTTGGCACCCTTCTTTGTCTTCACCACCGATCCCCGTTTTGCCATGGTGGGGCTCATTACATTAGGGAGCGTTGCCATTGCATTGTTTGGCTTTACCGCCCGCAGATTGTTGACGCCAAAAGCGGGTTTAATTGCTGCCCTGATGGTTGCGTTTTTGCCGAATGCCGTGCAGCACTGCCGGCAGCTTTGGGGTCATGATGTGCAACTTTTTTTTGCAGCCCTTTGTTTTTTTGCAACCGAGCGTTCCTTGCGAGATTACCGGGCCAGGTGGTTTATTATTTCAATTCTATCCGCTGCATTTGCGCAAGCATGTCACTTATCGGGAATGTTTTTATGGTGCTTGCCAACCTTTGCAGCCCTTTCTTTTCCGAAAACAAAATTCATTCGCATTGTAGGAGCGGAGATTCTGATCGTGATTTTTGTCTACCTTCCCTGGCTTGCTGAGGAAGCCGGCTGGACGGTTGCAACCCCGCGCCCTGATGGGAATTTTGCGAACACCAAACTGATGATTAGTATTTTCACCGGCGGCGGAAATTCAACGCCTGTTGAAACTCCCTTTCACCCGTTTTGGGGTTGGTTTGGTGTGCTTACTGACAGCTTTAGGCTTGATATTATTGGCGGCTATTATTTTGAAACATACTACGAAAACCCAACGCTTGCCTCCCTGATGTTGATCTTTCAATACGGGCTTGGAGTTTTAATGATCCTTGGTTTGCTGATGATGGCAAAAGATGCCAAATCAAGCCAAACGCCGATGTTGTTTTGGGGGATCATTACCACCTCCATCACACCGATGATCACGTTCTCGTTGCTTCCTGTTTCCTCCGTCCCTCTGTACCAACTCCCCGCGTTTTTCCCGGGGTGCTTTGCGGTTCTGTACTTTATCTACCGAATGCCTGATGCACTGCAATCAATCTCGCGAGAACTCTTGCCTCAGCAACAAATCAGAACGGTGGCGTTGACTGTATTGCTTATCCTTGTTGTGGGCGGGGGAAGCATTCACGCCTTACGCACATCAATCGTTCGCTCCAAAGCGAATTTCACACAGGATCTGCCAACCACTTTCGAGACGAAGTTCAACACAATTCTACTTTGCTTTACCGTAGCAGAAGTGAACGAAGGGCTTGCGCGGAATCAATATACAATCACCCAAAATGGCAGAAGCCCAGAGGCTGGCGTTGATGTATGGATTGCCGCGCTAAGTTATTCTATTACAGGAGAACGTGCGCTCCCCTACAACCCTGATGCAGATCAGGCATTTTTACTAGTTGATAACGAGGCAATTCTGCGAGAGCCGTTGCAGGTATTTCTCAATCGATTTGATTATACGCCGATCAAAACAATCCGGGTTTACCGATTATTCGGAAACGAGCTTCAGGCTTGGCGTCGGCTGACGAGGCAGTTTCCTTCGGTAAAACCGGAAGCAATTGCCGAGCAGAATTAGCTTAAGATTCACTACTCAGCGTTGCCGGTTTCTGTTCCGGATGTTGAATCAACAACTCTAGCTGCGCATTCACGGAATCCACTTCAATATGATCACCATCCTGCGCGTGCCCTGCAATAATCTCACGGCCGATGCGGGTTTCCAACGTTCGCTGCAAATACCGTTTCAGGGGTCGAGCGCCGAACACGGGATCGTACCCTTCATTTGCAATCAGTGTTTTGGCTTCCGGTGAAAGGGAAAGAGTGATGCGCCGATCTTTTAGCCGTTTGCCAATTTCCATGGTCATGAGATCCACAATGTGGGTGATTTCCTCACGATTCAAGGGCTTGAACATCACAATTTCATCCACACGATTGATGAACTCAGGGCGGAAATGGCGGCGAAGCTCCAGCATCACCATTTCTTTTGCATCCTCACGCACAAGGTTATCGGGCCCCAAGCCTTCAAGCAGGTGGTGCGAGCCGATGTTACTTGTCATAATCACAACCGTATTTTTGAAGCTTACGGTTCTACCTTGGCTGTCAGTGACACGGCCGTCGTCCAGCAGTTGAAGCAACACGTTGAATACATCCGGGTGGGCTTTTTCAATTTCATCGAACAATACAACAGCATAAGGCTTACGGCGCACGGCTTCCGTGAGTTGACCCCCTTCCTCGTAGCCAACGTACCCTGGAGGAGCGCCTACCAAACGGGAAACAGCGTGCTTCTCCATGTACTCACTCATATCAATACGGATGATGTTATCCTCAGAATCAAAAAGCGTTCGGGCCAATGTTTTCGCCAACTCGGTTTTGCCAACCCTGTCGGGCCTAAGAAAATGAAACTACCAATTGGCCGGTTGGGATCCTTGATTCCTGCCCGTGCGCGGATGATGGAATCTGCCACAAGGCTAACGGCTTCATTTTGCCCGACCACCCGTTCATGCAGAACCGAATCCAGCTTGAGAAGTTTTTCGCGCTCCCCTTCCACAAGTTTTGAAATGGGAATGCCCGTCCAAAGGCTAACGATTTGAGCAATTTCTTCTTCTGTAACTTCCTCACGTAGAAGGGGGTTATTATTACCGGTTTGATCGTTTGCGATCCGTGCTTCTTCAGCGGCAAGTTGCACTTCCAATTGGGGAAGGCGGCCGTGCTTGAGTTCTGCCGCACGGTTGAGATCGTACTGGCGTTCGGCTTGTTCTATATCCCGGCGAACGCTTTCAATTTCCTCGCGCAGGTGCTGAGCTTGTTTGAGCAGGGATTTCTCTTGATCGTACTGTGCCCGCAACCCACTGCTTTGCTCGCGAATGTTGCTGAGGTCTTTTTGTAAGGTTTTCAGGCGTTCTTGGCTGGCAGAATCTTTCTCTTTTTTTAAGGAAGCTTCTTCAATTTCAAGCTGCATCATGCGGCGATTTACGGCGTCAAGCTCCGAGGGAAGCGAGTCGATCTCCGTACGAATCAAGGCACAAGCTTCATCCACCAAATCGATTGCTTTGTCTGGTAAGAATCGCTCGGTAATATACCTGTCACTCAGTGTAGCAGCAGCTACAATTGCTGAATCCAATATGCGAACACCGTGGTGAACTTCGTAACGCTCGCGAATGCCGCGCAAAATTGAAATGGTATCCTCAACCGTGGGTTGATCCACCAAGACGGGTTGAAACCTGCGCTCAAGGGCAGAGTCTTTTTCAATGTACTTACGGTATTCATCCAACGTGGTTGCGCCAATGCAGTGCAACTCGCCGCGGGCCAACATGGGTTTCAAAAGATTGCCTGCATCCATGGAGCCTTCCGTTTTTCCGGCCCCGACAATTGTGTGAAGCTCGTCAATGAAGAGAAGAATTTGGCCGTCGGCACTTTTCACTTCGTTCAATACGGCTTTAAGGCGTTCTTCAAATTCACCACGGTATTTAGCCCCCGCAATTAAGGCTCCCATATCTAGGGCGAACACGGATTTATCCTTCAACCCCTCGGGTACATCACCCCGAACAATTCGTTGCGCCAAGCCCTCCGCAATAGCGGTTTTCCCAACGCCAGGTTCGCCGATCAATACAGGGTTGTTTTTTGTTTTACGGCTTAGAATGCGGATTGTACGGCGAATCTC
Source organism: Candidatus Sumerlaeota bacterium (assembly GCA_036751885.1). Lineage (GTDB taxonomy): Bacteria > Sumerlaeota > Sumerlaeia > SLMS01 > JAHLLQ01 > JANRMB01. Next base: position 3,142 of record DAIOTT010000142.1, on the reverse strand, counting down.
ATCGTCTCGCCCAATCACGGGATCCATTTTCCCTTCACGCGCTTGGGCAACTAAATCACGACCGTACCGCTGCAAGGCTTCATAGGTTGCCTCAGGGTTTGCGCTCTGTACCCGTTGGTTTCCCCGAATCTCCGTTAATGCCTTCAACAGCTTATCGTTGGTCGCACCAAACTGGTTGAACAGCTTGGCAATTTTAGCGTCACTTTGCATGGACAAAAGCAGGTGCTCCACGGAGATATATTCATCGTGCAGGCGAGCAGCTTCTTTTTCCGCTTGGGCCAAAGCCTTTGCCATGCGCTGAGTCAGGTATATCTTTGTCGGGTCAAACCCCGGCCCGCTAACGCGAGGCCGTGTAGAAAGCATTGCCTCCACTCCGTCGCGAAAGGCATTTGCATCCACATCAATTTTCTTCAGCAACTTGGGGGTCAAACCATCAGGCTGAACCATCAAGGCCCAAAGCAGGTGCTCAACATCAACTTCGCTGTGCTGCCGCTCCACCGCTTCCGTTTGAGCGCTGGCAAGTGCTTCCTGAGATTTCTGTGTAAGACGATTCATATCCATTTGGGTTTCTCCCTAAAGTGTTGATGTACACTTCAATCCAAGGAATATACCAGTAATTGCGACGCCTGCAAGCAAGTTTGGGAAGTGTAAATTATCTCACGCGACGAATGCGACGTTGCAGCGGACTGCAAATAGCATACTATGCTTTGGGCTTGTTTGCTTGAAAAATGAAATCCCAAGAATGTAAACCAAACTTCTTATGATCCTTTTCATTATTTGGCTCAATCATTGAAACGTCGAACCCAGCAGCGCTTAGCCTTTCCTTCATCCCTTTTTTAGAGTACAATCGAACGTGATCATCTTGACCATAAACTCGCAAACGATCCTCAGGGGTCTTAACGTTTGGGTCCTCAAAAATCTCGTCACTCGATCTGGACAGCGGCACCATTACAAGCAAATAACCACCGGGAGCCAAAATGCGGTACAAGGTTTTCATTGCTTCAGAATCCTTTTCAACATGCTCCAGTACGTGCGAACAAATAATCAGTTGAAAACGATTATCAGGAACCTCTGTCAACGGATCATCACCCAGAAACCACTGGAACATTGCGCCCATCTTCGGGGACGGATCAGAACTGAAATATTGAAAATTGCGAAAAACTTTATGCTGAGATAAACCTTGTTCAGGAGCAAAGTGCAAAACAGAACAGGCTTTTGTTTCGCCTGTTTCGATGTCAAAAGAGCTCAAGGCTAAATCACGAGACAATTTATTCAAATGAAGAATCAATGCACGATGTCGTTCTAATGATTTACAATTCGGACAAAGGGCGTTCTTGCGGCCATTAAATGCTAAGAATTTACTCACATTTCTACCACATACCGTGCAATGATAAGGGCCTTTACCCATCAGCGCTAATTCAGCTTCTATCAGGTGAAGAAACTTCTTTATGTGATGAATAATTGAACTCATACTTAATCTCTCAGAACGAATTGATTGATATTATTAGCACAAACTAGCTGCTCAGCTCAGTAAAGGCTAACGAGCAAAGAGCCGCTGTGCCCAAGGGAAGTGCTTTTTCATCTAACAAAAATTTAGGGTGGTGCAACATGTAGCGCTCCGTGTTTTCAGGACTTGAACAACCAAGGTATGCGAAGCAACCGGGAACCTCTTTCAAGTAAAAGGCGAAGTCCTCACCACCCATCATGGGAAGAGCATTTAGCGTTTCCAGTTGTGGCACATTGTGTTGAACGGCCGAACGAAACTGCTCCGCAGCATTAGAATCGTTCCAAAGGGGACAGTAACCTCGGCGAAAATGGATTACCGCTTCGCACTGGTGCAAGTTCATGATTGCATCAGTGACACGGCGAATATGGCTGGTCAAAAACTCATGCCAATCAGCCCGGTAACTTCGCATTGTTCCGCCAATATCCACTTCATCTGGGATTACATTGTTCGCCTGTCCCCCGTGAAATTTTGTGACGCTAATGACAGCCTCTTCAAGCGGATCAATTTGGCGAGAGATAATCGTTTGAAGTGCATTCACCAATGCCACACCAGCCAACAACGGATCCGTTGTAAGGTGCGGTAAGGCAGCATGGCCGCCCGTGCCTGTGATCTTAATATCAAATACACTGGCGCCGGCCATTAGGCGACCGCCGCTGATCCCGATAGTCCCTGTTTGCATGCGGGGATCCACGTGTAAACCGAAGCATTGCACCACGTTTTCCAGCAAACCCTGCTGAATAAAATCTACTGCTCCCCCGGGGGATTTTTCTTCCGCATGTTGAAAAAATAACCGCACCGGATGAGGAAGTTTTTCACGGTTTTGCCAAAGGATTTCTGCCGCTCCCAACAGCATGGCGGTGTGTGCATCGTGCCCGCAAAGATGGGCAACGCCGGGGTTGAGGGATGGTGTTTCGCAGGCAGATTTTTCGAGGATTGGGAGGGCGTCAATATCAGCCCGAAGCATCAAATAAGGGCCTTTTGCCTCCGTTTTGTTGGGGTAAATCGTTGCGCACAAACCATGCTTGCCGCCGATGTTACTCACGATATGCTGAATGCCGATTGTTCGCAATTCTGCGGCAATGTACAGCGCAGTTTCTTTCTCCTGAAAACTCACTTCGGGATGCTGGTGAAGGTGCCGGCGGTGTTCTACAATTTTACCGCTAAGGCTATTCGCTGATTCTTGAATCCAAGTCATTCTATTGATCCCGATTGGGCAATGCTGCCCGCAAATGATAGCTAAGAAAGCACGAACGTCCTTCAGTTCGTCAACAACCTTCAACCCCTAGAAGGATTGATTTATTTATTGTGTGGGCGCACTTCAGGGCGAAAAAAAACCTTCTGTAAGCTAAAGGTGCGTACAGAAGGCAAATAGGTTGTTGCAATGTTTAGGCAGTGCGTTAGCCAAAACCGACGTTTAGATCACGAATCACTAAGCCGCTCGGGATTTTTGGGAAGAAGTTTACCGAGCGATGCGGAAGCAATTCGCCGTTTTCTGCAACTTGCAGGGCTTGATCCTTGGAAATATCATTCATGAAGAAACCAACGCAGGATTTACGGCGTTGAAGCAGATCAAGCCCTTCGCTGATTTTTGTGGTGTAGCAAATGTCATCTTCACCCAACTCAACTTCTGGGTTC
>DAIOTT010000141.1:6488-9391 GCA_036751885.1 Candidatus Sumerlaeota bacterium | reverse complement strand
TGAGGAAGCTGCCCGCAGGCCGATTCCTTTTTGAAACTCCGTGGGCCGGTTGTACCCCAACACGGCAGTGGCCCGCCCGTTTTGATTAGGATCAACAACGGAGGCCAACTCAACCTGATCGTTTCCGGAACCATTACAACCTGCAAATAAACCTGATAAAAGCACCAAGCCAAGCAGGCTAAGACGAAAAATTTTTGAACTACTCATTTGGCGTTATCGCATCAGGAACAGCTGGCGCGGGGCTTTCATTGCTGGGCGCTTCTCCCTCGTTCTCACGTTGTTCAAGGTGCATTTTGTCCATCAATCTACGGCGCTCGGTTATGGAAAGGCTGGGATCGATTTCCGGCGAATTGACCGCTGGCGCTGGATTATTGGTGGCAGATTGATCGTTCCCGCCGCCCATCATTGTGACTGCTACCACGCCAATGATTACAACCAGCACAATGACACCAACAATGATCGCCGTGGAATTGGATTTTCCGGTTTTCTCGCTCTCAGCCGCTGCTTCCGTATGGCTTGAGGCAACTTCTTTGACCGCTGATTTTTCTTTGGTCGTGGGCTTTGTGGGCTTCGGCGTAAAATCCATACGGGCAAGGGAAGCCGTTGAGACTCGGCCCTTGGAAACGGCGTCGGAAGAAGTGGAACCATCAGATTTCGTCTCGGAGGAACTGCGAATGGGTGTATCGCTATCGGCGCGGGCATTTGTTTTGCCCAGCCCAATAGGCAGGGGCGTAAGCTTGGAGGCTCTGCTCTTGGCGCCACCGGTTTGGGCTCCGGGAGTGGGGGTAAAATCATCGCCCGTGTAAAGGCTTCCGCCGCCAATTTTATTCTTGGATCCGCCTAGAACGGAAGCAATATTGGTGGATTGCTTTTTCAGAGCCTTCAGGAGTTCATCACAAAATTCTGTCACGCTATGGTAGCGCAGATCACGGTTTGCATTCATCGCTTTCAACAGCACCGCATCAACAGCAACGGAGACGTTGGAGTTGTACTCCGAGGCGGACATGCGCCCCTCTTTGGGAAGGCGGCGGGTGAACATTTTGAAGAACGTAACACCAAGGGAATAAACATCCGCCCGGGCATCCACGTTGTAGGAATTTTCCTCCTGCTCCGGCGCCATGTAGATTTCCGTGCCCAAGGCTTTGCGCTTGTTGCGGGCAGCAGTTTCAATATCGGTAATCTCGGTGATGATGTGGATAATGCCGAAGTCACCGATTTTGACCAAGTTATTAGGGCCGATTAGGATGTTGGAGGGTTTGATATCTCGGTGAATAACGTTTTGGCTGTGAATGTAGGAAATACCGTTACGGCAGCCGTTAATAATATCACGCCAATCCGCAGGTTTTAAGGAGTTATCGATAATCTTTTGATCTACCGTAAGGCCCTCAAGCCATTCCATCACAAAATAATAGTGGTTATCATGGCTGCCTTTATCAATAATACTCACAACGTTGGGGTGCAGAAGTTTCGCCAGAATTCCTGCTTCTGTATCAAACCGCTCAATGAATGTTTTATCTTTTACGAACCGTGCGTGTAGAATCTTGATTGCAACAACACGGTCCAAACTTAACTGGCGGGCCTTGTAGACGATTGCCATGCCGCCGTGGCCGCACACCTCAAGAATCTCGTAATTCCCGTTCAGTATAGTTCCTGCGGGCACTTGGTCTTCCAGAGCGGGATCTGGGCTGACAGAGCTTTTGGAGTTTACGTTGCGGGAGGGTTCTGTATCTGGTGGCGCCATACTGCTCGGGGTGGTTTATTGAAATGTAAGAATTTGCTAATCTTACTAACAGCGTGTTGGACACAGTTGTTTCGAGCAAGTGAAAATCATGGTTATTTTGCCATTGAATTGGAATTCCCAACATCCATGAATGGTAAATCAACGTTCAACATGAGATGCCTAAAGCGAATCAATTGGAAATAGGGGTATATTAATACCGGAACAAATGCGACGCATAAAATCAATGTGCTCAATAGATCATGCCCAAACTCCGTGCTCAGCAGCAAAATCCAAATGGTAAAGGCAGACTTAATAAGATAGTAACTTAGCAGTGTAAGGGAGAAGATTTTTCGAAGTATAAGAGCCGGGTGAACATTGTGCCTGAGAGTTATTAATGTAAGGTGAAGCGATAATACAGAAATAACAAGCAAGCCATTTGGCAAAAAAATGACGAGCAAAAAGCCAATCAATTGCAACAGCGCCCCCTCCAAAATGATGAAGTTTTGCAGGCCCAGCAGGATGAGCAGTTGCAGCACTACGCCACTTACAAACGGGATGAACAGGGAAACCCTTAGGTTCTTTGCCAAGGAAGTCAGGATTTCCGACTCGCTGTAGCCCGTAAGCAAAACTTCCGGCAGAATGCCTGATTCACGAGCCTTGCGGGAAACATCCGTAGAATGATCGATTGAAAATCCCAAAATAAATACCTCGTGCCCGATGATCCACAACGCCAAAAATTGTTGGTAATTGCTTGCTTGAACCTGCAATAAAATCAGCCAGGAGAGTAAGAAGATCGGCAAGATCAGGGAAATAACGCCCATCAGCAAACGCTGCTGAAAGCGCTGTTGGTAACGGCCCCAAAGCCAATCCAGCGGGTTCCCTTGAATCAAGGGAAGCTCATTCTGATTGCGCTTTGCCATGCGTTCAAGCCTCATCCTAAAGTCAAATAACAAACCAAACAACTCAACGGAACAACGGTTTACAAAGATGAATATCGCCGAATACGAAAAAATGTACGAACTTGAAGATACTTATTGGTGGTTTCAAGGTCGAAAAAAAATGATTCAGTCGATATTAAAAACCTATATGAAAACCGACCCCCGCCCCGGCCGCGTGCTGGATGTGGGCTGTGGAACCGGCTTAATTCTGCAAACCTACAAGCACTGGAACCCCATTGGGGCGG
>DAIOTT010000141.1:0-6478 GCA_036751885.1 Candidatus Sumerlaeota bacterium | reverse complement strand
GTTTTGCCAATCGCGCGGGATTACGCGCACTGTTCGTGCCGATGTGATTCACCTCCCATTTGAAGATAACAGCTTAGACTTAATCCTTGCGCTGGACTTAATTGAACACGTGGATCGCGACGACCTATTAATCAAGGAGTTCAACCGCGTTCTGAAGCCCGGCGGTTACCTGATGGCAACAGTGCCCGCCCACCCAAGCCTTTGGAGCGATCATGATATTGCCTTGCACCACTTTCGCCGCTACACAAAAGCCAGCTTCGGCAAGCTTATGCGCTTAGGGAAGCTGAAGCCCGTGAAGTACACCTTTGGGATTTTCTTTCTGCACCCCGTGGTTGTGGTGTTTCGCTCCATACAAAAACAATGGCAACGCTCCACCGGGTTGAAAGATAATCGCCAAGCAAAAACCCACCTCATTGCACTCCCCTTGGTGTTCAACAGAATCCTGATTGAACTTCTTCGGGTGGAGGCATTTTTGCTGAAATACATCAACTTCCCCACAGGTACATCTTTGGTGGCCTTAGCGCAAAAACCCCTGAGTTCTCCACAGAAAAAGCGGAAGAAAAAAGCGTAATGCAACCGTGGATGTGTACGCTGGGTGTAGAATAAAGTTCAAAAAACCTGACGTTTTATCGCTGCTGACAACTAGTTGATTCAAAGGTGCAAAGGCTTACGATTTGCAGTCAGCGGTGTCAGTGGAATTATTGGCGAAGTTTGGTTTCTTCAACCAAAAGGTGCTCCAAAAAGCTTTGCTTCAGGCGGTTGGCAATTTCGTAATAGGGGGCGGTTTTTTTCTCTTTAATGATCAGATCAATGCCGCTCATGGTGGGCTTTGCGTTGGGCAAATGCACGGGGGCTTCAATGACTTCAACGCTGGCGTGCTGAAGGTAGTGATTGATTGTTTTGTCGCAGTCTTTGCTGACCACGCCGATCAGCATGGCGAGCTTATTATTTGAACCGCTGGCAACCATGCGATAAACTTTAGCCGAACTGAGATCGGTGTTTGGCTTGATGAAAATATTGAAGTTCATGGAATGCGGATTCCTTTAGTAAAAGTGATCCTCAGTACGGGCAACTGGGCCGCACAAGTCAAGGCCAAGCTGAAGAGGCTGGGGGTGAAGCCACGGCTCAACGTTGATTCAGCATTGCTTATTGTGGCTCAACATGAACGAGCGCCCCCGCTCATCAAATTCAAACAATGAAAATTCTCGTTGCAAAACCCGGCCAACCGTGGGACTACTATCTTCAGCTAGGGGTGCCAACTCCTCAAAACGGTTGGCTGAGATATACCCTCTGAACCTGATCCGGATCATACCGGCGTAGGAATGCTCTGAACACCTCATCGTTTCCACCGCATGAGGTGTTTAACTCTTCTTCAGCAGGGACGCTTCAAAACGTAGAAGCTTCTCCACATTATTTCGCTGAAGTTTGAGTTCTCTTTTCCTTCCCAGCCCAAACGGTCCGCAAGGTTTGATCTTCTTTTTCTAGGAGTTCGTTCCATGCGAACAACCACACCACGTACCACAACACCACCCGCTACAACAAACACCCTTACCACCCCCGCAAAGGCCGCTAAAGCCTTCACCCTGATTGAGCTGCTCATTGTAGTGGCCATTATCGCCATTCTTGCGGCCATTGCCGTTCCCAACTTTTTGGAGGCCCAAACCCGCGCTAAAGTAAGCCGCGCAAAAGCCGATATGCGCACCACCCAAACAGGGCTGGAGCTATATTATGTGGATAACAACGCTTACCCCACGGGCTTTGATCAACTTGTGCGCCCCGGCGATATTGGCAGCCACAGCATTTTTCTGCTCTCAACCCCAATCGCCTACGTTACCAGTGGGGACTTGCAGGATCCCTTCTACCCCATCCGCGATGATCGCCCTATGTACTCCACCTACCAGTATGACCCCATGACGGCCGATGGCAAAATGATCTCCGTGTACAATATTGATGGCACTTACATTGACTTCGGCGTAAAACCCTCCTGGTGGGTGCTCATCAGCGCCGGGCCCGACCGCGATGCCTACTTTACCTATAACCTTTCCGATCCGTTGGACATTGAGTTCAGCTTCCGCACCGCCGATGCGGACCCCGGCCCTTTTTTGAGCACCGTGTACGACGCCACCAACGGCACCGTAAGCCGCGGCAACATCTACCGAAGCGGCGGCAGCGGCGAGAACTTCGCCGGCAAGTTTATTCAGCGCGTACAATGAAAGCTGTGGAATTTAGTTGGGAGTAAATTTTTTTAGCTTTTTAAGCCATAAAGCCCTTTTTATGTCTTGACGAGTCGAATAGAATTCAGTCTAGTCATCAGTGTGTACATCACAAATTTATAGGAGAATTTAGAAATGAAAAAATATTTACTATCACTTGGACTGCTTTCAATTGGCAGCGTCCTACCAGCTCAAGATCAGTTCATCCCCGTATGGGAACGCTTCGTTGGGGGCACTGGCGCAAATTCAGTTCCCGCCTTTTTCACAACAGACAACTTGACTCGCGGTGGTTCATACAACCTTGCAAGTACAGCCGCAGGTGGTGAATCCGTTATATTGGTTTCTCGTAACACTGCTAATGCAGCTCGCGTCCTTGCTCCAAATACCGATGTTGCTCTTTATAACCTTGATAATACTGGCATTACCGGCGGAACATTCCCAATAAACTTGGGCGTAGTCGATTCATTTGGTGCAGTTTACGTATGCAACTTAGGTACAACTACAGGGTCATACAAACTTTACCGCTATCCATCAGATGCAGCAGCAGTCGCTCCTACAGTGATCGCCGACGGTGTAAATACTACAGCCGCTCGTGTTGGTGATGCGATTGATATCATTGAAAGTGGAAACAACATCACAATTTACGCTACTGGTAATAATGCTGCTGCAAGAACTGTTGCAACTTCAAGTACAGACGGTGGCACCACTTGGACTTCAGCCGAAGTTGGCGCAACAGCCGCCGCAACTGGTATTACAGGTGATACAATAGGTGGATCAATCTTCCTGAAAGCCGGAGCTACAAACATAACAGAGTACAACCAAGCGGGTACTGCTGGTGCTGTTTTCAGCCCTACATCGGTTCCTGATTACACAATCGGCCAAAACGCTAATCTTCAGTTCTTCAACTACAACAGCGGCGATTACATATTCTCTCACTCCTACCGGTTTAGTGCAGATGCTACCCTTGGCAACACATTTACAAGACACCAAGTTCTACAACTGACTAACAGAACAGCTGGTTCTGAAGCAGGTATTGTTGCTTTTGAAGTACCAATTCCTGTGTTCTCTGGAGCTTTAGCAAACGGTAACGATAACGGTAACGGTTCTGGTGCTGTCCAAGTTTGGGAAGATGGTGGCGATTTGTTCGCATTTGTTCTTGTTACCAATAATTATTACGGTGTTTACACTCTTCCAAATCCTCTTTCTGTTTCAGATTGGGATCTTTTCTAATTAATTGTTTTATCCTTCTTATTTAGAAAGATAACAAACCTTTTACATCAAAGTAGGCTCCGATTATGTCGGGGCTTACTTTTTTTTCACGATCTTTCTCCTCTATTCAAGCGAAAGCAGATTTATGTGCTCCGTTAGCTCTTTTCCCGCATTACTCACTTCGATTCATACAATCATCACAATTGTGCTTATCAGCCTTTGCACTTTGCAGGTAGGCGCTGAAAACTGCGGTGAAGTAATTGCCAAAACTCACCGTCAGAATCTAACCGATGTCGTGTTGAATTATCGCCTAAAAAATATTTCAACAAATACAATCGAATATTGGAAAGAATTGAAAAGAACCAACGCTGATAATGAGCAAGATATTTATCAACTTCTCATATCAACCGCTGCCGAGATCCTTGCCGAATCCCAAGTCGTACAATCTAATGACGTTGCCACAACTCAATTAACACCGTTAGATGATGCATCGAAATCTATCATTAAGACAGACTATATCACGACTGCATTTCAACACTACGTTACCGAAAACTTTCACACAAATGACTTGCTGATTGAAGAAGAAGCTCATGAAAACATAAAAACTATCACAGAAGTTATAAAGCAAAATGAAGCTAAAGCTGATCAGCCAATTCAGATTAGAACTATTTTCCGCCGATTTCCTGAAGGTGATGAGTCAGCAAAATCAGAACAAAAAGCGCTTCTTGAAAAAGTTCGCGCACAGTTGATTTCTCAAGAAATAGAGCCGCAAGCAGCAGTCTTTCAGTATTCTCAAGCACCAAGTGCTTCCCGCAACGGCTTTGTTGAAGCCCTTCCTCGCTTGCAATATCCATATATTATACAAAAAGCTCTTCTAGGATTAAAAGAAAATGAGTGGAGCGACGTGATTGAAATTAAATCGAACGTCATTCTCATTCAATATATCGGTCCAAAAAAAATTAATCCGCCTAGCGTGCAGCATGAAATAGAACGACTAACCCAACAAAAACGAACCGAATACATGAAGAATTTATTGGCTGATTACGTTAAAGACAAATCCACCGAACTTGAAGCGCAAGAGGCCTTTTTGAAGGCCCAAAATATTGCCGTGGATGTTGTTATTTCGTGCCTTATTGAGCACGATATTAATAAACACCACGCCGAACAAGTGTTTTTCAACCGCGTTGTAAACGAACTCAAGATGAAAACGGAACTTGAAAAAAAAGAACTTTTTAACCGAACCAAAATCCCCTTTCGCCGCATGTGGTTACTCAACCGGTTTGAGTACCGCCTAATGAGAAATCCCAGCATGGAACGCGAGTCTTCCCAGTTTTCGTTCGCAGAAATTGAGGATTACTGGATCGAAAAAATCGTTCCCGAACTCGCTCAGTTTCAAACTGGAACACACCAGGAAGCACCGATCCCTCAGGGTTGGCAACTTGAAGTCAAACCCATTAGTATTTCTTATCCGGTGAAGCCATCCGTAGATACTCCTAGACCAGTTACAAACCCTACTTGGAATAAATATACCCTGTTTTCAGAGTCTATAGCGACCGTTACCCCCCTCGGCAATCCTTCGTATCAAGATGAAGAATTCCTGCGCTATGAAGAAGTCGGCACAGAACAACTTGAAATTCTTTTATCAATAGAGCTTGCAGGGATTTTACGCAAAAAAATGATTGCTCAAGTTATTCAAGAAACGACTTTTGAGTTCAATTCCAACTTTTAGAATTGAGCCAATAATAACTCGCTGACCTCATTGCAACGTCTCCGCCCTTTTTGTAACGCTGATTCTATTTGATACGCCTTTCAATTTAACTGCGCTCCCTATTAACTCTAATCGAAATAATATCAATTGTTTATCCCAGATTCCCTATGGCAAACCCTATGGCCTACCTCTTGCACCCTAGGGTTACAATAAATCTCTCCCGTATCTGGAGGAAACAAATCAAATGAGTAAAGTTATCGGTATTGACCTTGGAACAACGAACAGCTGTGTCGCAGTAATGGAAGGCGGTGAAGCTGTGGTTATTCCTAACGCTGAGGGCACACGCACAACCCCATCGGTTGTGGCGTTTACGAAGGACGGCGAGCGTCTTGTGGGGCAGATTGCCAAGCGCCAAGCGATTACAAATCCTGAAAATACAATTTCATCAATCAAACGATTCATGGGCAATAAGCTGGATGATGTTAGCACGGAGAAGCAGCGCGTTCCTTATAAGATTGTAAAGGCAGAGAACGGCGATTGCGGCGTGGATATCTCCGGCCGCACGTACTCGCCGCCGGAAATCAGCGCCATGATTCTTCAAAAAATGAAGGCCACTGCGGAAGACTACTTGGGTCATAAGGTAACGGATGCCGTGGTAACGGTGCCTGCGTACTTTAACGATGCTCAGCGCCAAGCCACAAAAGATGCGGGCAAAATCGCGGGCTTGAACGTTCGCCGTATTATCAACGAGCCCACTGCCGCGGCCTTGGCCTACGGGCTGGACAAAAAGCATGATCAAAAAATCGCCGTGTACGACTTAGGTGGCGGCACGTTCGACGTTTCAATCCTTGAGCTGGGCGACGGCGTTTTTGAGGTGAAATCCACAAACGGGGACACACACCTTGGGGGCGACGATTTTGATGATGTGTTGATTAACTGGCTTGCAAGCAAGTTTAAGGCGGATAGCGGGATTGATCTTTTGAGCGATAAAATGGCCCTTCAACGGTTGAAAGAAGCCGCTGAGAAAGCCAAAATTGAGCTCTCCTCTTCCAACTCCACGAACATCAACCTCCCCTTTATTACAGCCGATGCAACAGGGCCAAAGCACCTGAACTTAGACCTTAGCCGCGCTGAGTTTGAGCGCTTGGTGGACGGCCTTGTGGAGCGCAGCCTTGAGCCGTGCCGTAAAGCCTTGAAGGACGCCGGCCTTACAGCTGCGGACATCAACGAGGTGATTCTTGTGGGCGGATCAACCCGAATCCCCATGGTGCAAGAAGCCGTGAAAAAACTCTTCGGCAAAACACCCAACCGCTCTGTAAACCCCGATGAAGTAGTTGCCCTTGGCGCC
>DAIOTT010000140.1:4910-9465 GCA_036751885.1 Candidatus Sumerlaeota bacterium | reverse complement strand
GGAGCCGATGTTGTCTCCGTGGAATGGACGCTTACCCTTGCAGAAGCACGCTCGCGTGTACCAGGGAATGTTGCCCTTCAAGGCAACCTTGATCCCATGGTGCTCACCGTTCCTGAGAGCGTGGAACGCTACACGGAAATCATGCTGGAAGGGTTCGACTGGAGCACGGGCTTCATCGCAAACTTAGGGCACGGAATTACTCCGCAGGCCAAAGTTGAAGGTGCAAAACGCTTCGTAAAGGCCATTCAAAACCTTTCAACTTAACCGGTCAGGTTCGTTGACCATATGGAATTGGAATATTCTTAATCCATTTGTATTCAAATAAAATCCGGGCCTAAAAAAATTCCCCGCTCATGCATTGTAGAAGCGGGGAATTTCATTATTATGGCGATTCTTTGATTAAGGATTAGTTGAACGCTTGCCAATCACTAATGTTACTTGAAAGCCCAGTTTGAACAGCTGGGTACCAAATGGGGCCGTAGGTAATCATGTTGCCGGAAAGCTCTGTTTCTACCAATAAATAACCACGCACTTCATTCGCTTTGATTGGCAGCTTATCAAATACATTGTATGAAGCACCATCTATTGGCGAACCTAGCGGATTGATGAAATCATCGTTTATTTTCGTGTAAGATGTGGTTTTGCCTTCCGTGATTCGGTAAACATCAAACCCAGCTGTACCATATTCAGCTGCAGTGGACCATAGTACATTCACTAGGCCGGATTTTTCATCCTCAATCGCCGCAAAATCTAACAGCTCCACCAGCAGTGTACCTTGAACTTCAATTGTGGAATCGTTTGTTTCTTCCGGTTGTTGCACATTCGCTTGCGACCGATAATTCAATGTTGCCACGTTGTACAAACTTGGATCCGTCAAATACGGTGGTTGGGCCAAGGGGGTAAACGGCGTTGCATTTGTACGAACCGTTAGTGTTACGGTTCCAGATGAACCCGCAGGTACATTTTGACTCAGAGTAATTGTAACGACGCCGTTATTATTGACAACTGAACCACCGTAACCACCGCCAAATACGGCATTCAAGTAGGTTACTTGCCGATCACCACCAAGATTACCAAGGTTTGGAAGGGTATTTACAAGAACAACGTTTTGCGCAAAGGCCGCCGTTGAAGGCGTTGCAACGTTAGTGAAAGTCAGCAGGTATGTATACTCTGTCAAAGGCCCGACGGATGTAACGCTAGGATCCTCATTCAACGTCATAACGGGCTGCTGCTGTTGAAAGCCAACATTGTTTGTAGCAGAAGCTGCAGCATTTGTAACCGTGCGAGTTTGAGAAAGAGTACCACCAGGAGTTGGTGTTGCGCCGGACGTTAGAACAGAACCCACGGGAATTGCGGCGCTAGAACCGTTTACCACGGCCGTGGTTGAGCCCAACGGAACCAGTGCATTGTAATTTCCGTTAGCATCCGTCAAAAGGGTAAACGGACTTCCTGTTGCCGGTGTAATTGTAACCTCAACACCAGCGATGCCCGGCTCCCCTGCATTTTGAATGCCGTTGCCGTTATAATCATTGAAGACTCTTCCAGTGATTGTTCCAGAGCATAGGCTGATCAGGTTTGCCGTTTCATTTGCTTGGCCGTTCGAGCCGTTTGTAGCGCCGTTTGGCCTGAATGGAAGCATGAATGTTTTATCGTTTTGCCCGCTTGCGCCGCCTGAAGCTGTACGTATAGGCGTTCCGCCTCCTGTCATGGCGATGTAACCACCACCACCGCCGCCGCCTGGGCCTTCGGTTTCATTTGTACCGCTCGGATTCGTCCAAAATTGGTTCCCGCCTTCACCACCAACAGCTGAAAGTGTAACGGTATTAGCCACATTGTTGGCCCGAAGAACAATTGTTCCACCTGCACCGCCGCCGCCGGCTGCATCGTTAGTGGTAGTATTCGAAGCAGTATTTCCACCCCGATTTCCGTTGGATTGTATCGAACCCGTTCCCTGAACTTGGTTTGCGATCACAAACACCAAGCCGCCGCCGTTGCCGCCGGAACCACCATTACCATTATTTTGGTGAGCAGAACCGCCGCCGCCACCCATGAAGAGTTTACCGGTTGGGCTATTCGTTAAGGGTCGGCCTCCAAGACCACCAACGTCACGACGACTATCGCCGTCCCACTCCGCGTTACCAGGGCCAACAATAGTAGGATTTAGATTATCTTGTCCCCAAGAATAACCACCACGACCGCCCCCAGAGCTATTGGTCAAGGCATTTCCATTTTGCGCATAGGAGGGATCAAGCGCCCAGCCGGCAGCGAAATCATTCGTCATGACACCCTGCCCACCATTTACTGCGGGGTTACCAATCGTCCAGCTTTGGCCGTTGTTACCATTCGCACCACCACCACCAGCACCGTTGTGGCTTGTTCCGCCACCACCGCCGTTAGCAGCAGCACCACGCCCGCGCTGAGCAACAATGCCCGCAATGCTTTCCCCTTTACGAGCGCCTATGTTTCCGTCCGTTGAATTGTAAGATGTTTCACCATTCGGCGCACCAGTTGTTTCACGTACTCCACCACGGAACCCACGACCCGTAGCTGTAATTGTTCCTGTGCCGTTCAACAATAATGTGCCGTTTACGTGCACGGCAACAACGCCGCCAATCGATCCATTCCAAGAGGTGAATGGATTGTTGGAGTTAAGAGGATCAGTAACGGCTGTATTATTTGGCGGAACAATTGAAGCACCGCTATTGATTGTTAAGTTGTTGTATTGAGGAACCCGGATGATCTGAACTGTACCCTGTGCAATATTATAGGTGTTTCGCAATCCGCCGCAGCTGGTTGAAATACCAATAAAACCCCTGTTGCTTGGATTTTCGGTGAATATTGGGAGCGAAGTTACCGTTACCAACTCATAGTTGCCTGCACCACGAAGGTTTGAAATTGTACCGTAGGTGTAGTTATTATCGTTCGTAATTTGAGCGCCCGTTGCCTGATAAATCAGCAATAAATCACCCACTGTAATCGGTAAATTTGGAAATGCAGCCTCATCAATACGAATTCTGTCAGCAGCGGCATTCGCGGTTTCACTCATCAGAATAACAGAGTTTACGATTGTGTTTGCCGTGGTGATTGTTTGATTACCGTCTTTACCCGGGGTAAAAGCGGCAAGCGGTGAGCTACAAAGTGTAACCAGTGCAGAACAAACTCCTAGCGTAAAGCCCCTACACAGTGCACTATTTATATACATTTTTTTAGCCCTTGAAAAAAAATTTGTTTATTTACTTGAATTGCGGCCGCAGTTAGTCAAGCACAAAGATAAAACACTGCTGATGTTTCGGCACAATCCGTGTGGAATTTATCTTTGAGCTAAAGCAATTATACCAAGCACGGAATACGAAACGCTTGCCAGATTGCCCACTTTTTGTTACGCGAACCTCAACAAACATTCTAAACTGCTAACGACTTAATTTGTGCTCATGCAGTTTTGTTAAAGTATGAACCAATGAATCCTGGATTATCTCTAATCAAATCAATCTTATTGCCCATTGTAGTGAGTATTGTTATACCAACCCTTTGCTTGGGAAATATTGAGCTTATAAACCAACAACAACACAAAAGCTCCACAACTTTCAAATTCGTGTACACCCCCAATGCTCAAAAGGCGTCTCAAAACGCGTCAAACTTTCTACAAATGCTACCCGAGTTTGAAGAATTCGGTCATCCAGAATGGACGCCTGAACCCGTGAACCCCGTTCATTCGTTTCTGCTTCATTTACCCGCTTTGACCAGCAAAACATCTTTATTCGAAATCAACAACCATTTCACTGTTCTGCCTGAATCGTTTGTACCTGCGATTTCCACTCGTACCGTGCAAATCGGCCCCTATGATGGGCTTCAGGTGTTGTTGGACGTACAAAAAATTTCTCCCGCAGATGAGCCCCTTGAGTTTTCAATCACATTTTTTAATACAGACAACGCCTTCACCGGTCAGTACAAGGCATTTGCTGATTCAACGGAATCGATTTCCTCCCACATCTTCCTCAATACACGCGCACCTCAAATAACAAAGCGGCGTTCACACGATCTTCACTCAGAAAAATCAGCTAAACTAAACTCACCTACTGAATATTTTAAAACTTCGTACAGCGAGGGTTCTCAGCTTGTTCAAATTCAATTGCCTGATGAGCTTACCACTCCTTCACTACGCATTGAACAACGTGGAAATACACTTCCCATTGTAAACGGCTCTTCTCAACACCCCCTTGTTTATTTACCAGAACGTCGGAATATCGTTACCGATCAATTTGATGCTGTATTTTTGTTTGATAGAAACACCAGCTCAGAAGATCCTTCACCGGTTATTAGTGAGCGAAGTGCATTTCAAAACCTTTCGCCACAAGGGGTTGAAGTTGCCCTGCGTAGAAACAAAAAATATGAGTCAAACCCCATTTATGAACGAGCAACGCCGTTGCCTATTGGGGAGCGGTTTGTAGAATACCGGGTTTCTCGCAACCAAACGAAGAATTTTGATCTTCCATTTTACGATCGATTAGTTGAACCCGAAGTAAATGCCGTATTCAATTTGGCTTCTTTAACGGCA
>DAIOTT010000140.1:0-4900 GCA_036751885.1 Candidatus Sumerlaeota bacterium | reverse complement strand
ATGTTGATCCTGATCACTATGCAACTCTAACCCTAGACGGTGCAATACCTGCGCTTGAAGCATCTTGGAAAGGTAGAACAGCGTTTAGGACATCAGGGAATTTTGCTCTGAATCCCACAAATTACACCGGGCTTCCTGCAACGATTGAATTTTCACATCACGTTCCAACAGTCCCGAATGGGCCGAACTCTGATCTTCAAAATTTAGATTTTATTGAGCTCTCATGGGTTGGCTCTCCAAGGATAGAGAGCAACAACCGCTTACTTCTGACGCTAGAACAACAAGACGAAGAACTCGCGAATCAAAGTCGCCTCGTTACTGTGGGTGGGTTTGATTCTGAAACACCCTTAGAACATATTTACGTTTTAGAAGTGACCGATGAAACAAACCCCGTTCTTCTGAAGGAGTTATCGTTCTTTATCGATGAAACCAATACGCTTGCTGTTGAATTTGAAGCGCTTCCTTCTGAATATCGATTCAGCATTCAACTATTCGATTCTACAATCGCTCCCCTACTAACAACTCCTTCCGCAGAACTGCCATCGGTTACAGAAATTGAACTTTTGAAGGGCATTTATGTTTGCCCCAAGGAGCTTCAAGAGGAGTTACAACCCCTCCTTGATCTGAGAGGCGAAGGATATGTCGTGCTCGATCCTGAGGCAGCTTACAACACCTACTCCGGCGGGCAGGAATCCCCCGAAGCAATTCGAGAGGCAATTCGCTACCTGATAACACAAGCCCCATCGGCGGTTGATTTTCCTGCGGTAACACTCGTAGGTTTTGCAACCTTTGATCCTCGGAATTACTTAGGCTTTATTGATTTCCCCCATGTCCCTACTTTTGTGGACGAGAGTGTTGAAGGTGGCTTTACGATTGAAAACTGTGTTGATTTTCCCTACGGCTTACTTTTCGGTGATGATGATTTTATCGACGCAAATGTAGCGCGCTTACCTGCAAAAACAAAAGATGAACTTGCCCTGATGGTAAACAGAATCATTGCTCAGGACAGTATTTCAGCCGAACTTACCGAGCTGAATAGAGCCGGGATTTTTATCTATGATGATGATGATAATGAAAACAATCTAACACAATTTCTAGAGAGCCGTGAAACATTTGAGAATCTCTGGAATAGCACACAGAACCCCTATCAAGATTTGCTTGTTGTTTCAAACGATGGCTTTACGGAACAACCAGCACTGATTGAACTAATGGAAACCCAGCCCAGAAGCGCAGCCATGGTCTTCTACATGGGTCACGGAAATAACGACCGCTGGTCTAGTAAACTAATGAACTCAATTGAAGCCGTAAAAATCAACACGCAAGGCGGCTATCCATTTATCGCAACGTTTACCTGCTTAAACGCCTATTACGCCTTTCCCGGTGGCCTTTCAAATCGAAGCCTAAGCGAGGCTTGGCTGCTCTCCCCCATCGGAACAGGCGGAGTGGCAAGCTTCTCCCCATCAGGTGCCGATACCCCAACAGACATCTTTGATATGGTTGTTATTACAATGAATATAATGGCTGAAGATCTTCGCCCCAGAACAATCGGTGAACTTGTAACTCGCGTACGGATTCAATACACAGCAAATCATCCCAACCAATCCAGAACAAACCGCGTCTTCCTACTCTTCGGTGATCCTTTATCTCCTACAACCATTGAACCAGACTTTCTTCGAAGCATGTGGATGCTAAACTAAATTCCTTACGGCCCGACCGATTTCTAACTCCTATTTTCCAGGCTGTAATTTTATTCAACAACTCATCGAAACTTGAACCAAAACCGCAAACAGAAGAAAATCTAGTGACATGCACCCCAAAAAGACGCCGCTAGAAAAAACCAGCTTAAATAACAAGAGGCTTAGAGAATGACCTCTAAGCCTAATAAACTGAATGGTAGGGGCATCAGGGTTCGAACCTGAGACCATCGGATTAAAAGTCCGGTGCTCTACCAGCTGAGCTATACCCCCACGTTCTTCGTGCGGATGTTTCGCAACGAAGGGATGGCAGTGAACTGAAAAAACGGTTTGTAGTCAACAGCTAATTTACAGTTTTTTTTATCGGAAAATCCTAAATAATCCACCACCTGTACATAATTGAATTTATTGCGCTTAGGGAAAAAGCCTGAACTCTAGGAAATCAGGCTTTCATAAACTTTCAATACATTTTCAGCCATTGCTGTGCGTGTAAAGTATTCTTGCGAACGGCGGTAGGCAGCTTCTGCAAATCGGTTTCTCTCATTCGGATCAGAGAGCAATCGTTCAATCGCTTCAGCCAACGCTGTATCGCTTGCCGGGGGAACAATTAGGCCTGTAACTTCGTGTTGATTGACGAATGAAACCCCGGTGCCAACGTCGCAAGAAATAACCGGCAAACCGGAGGCCATGGCCTCCACTTGTACAAGGCCAAACGCTTCGGAGGGTAGATGGCTGGGAAGCACAAAAATATCGGCAGCGTGGAGATGGGCAACCATCTCTTCATCGCTAAGTTCCCCTAAGAAGTGAATGCGGTCTTGCAGTTGAAATTCAGTGGCAAGGCGTTGCAGTTTTTCCCCTTCGGGGCCTTCACCAATAATTAGGCAATGAACATGGGGGAGGGAGCGAAACGCCGAAATGAGAAATTGAAGCCCTTTATAATAGCGAAGTTTACCAACAAAAACAACCAGCGGAAAACCCTTGTAATGTCGCCGTATGTCACGGGCTTTTAAGCCTCGTTCTGGTGTACGCTCAAATGGTTCTAACGGCATGCCAAGAGGGACAGGGCAGCATTTATCTTTCAACGGACGTAAGTACTGCGAGGCTTCAATCAAATGCGGGGATGTGGGCATGATGCAATCACAGGAGCGCAAGAACTTCCGGAGCAGCGGGCCGTACAGCGCCATTGCCCATTTTTGGCGAATCACATCGCTGTGGTAGGTGCACACAACGTTGCCTTTGGGTTTGCGCAGCAGGTAGGATAAATCGCCCGTAGGATTGGGAATATGAAAGTGCCAAACATCGGCCTTGAGTTTACCTAAAGCCCAAGGAAACCCGGGGGACACAGGAGCGGAGAAAGCCCGTCCCCACTCCCCTACCTCAATAATATTTACGGCGCCTTCCATTCGTTGCCGTGTTTTGCGCGTGCGTGAATTTACCAGCACCGTGATCTTAAAATCTGGCCTCAACGCCAACACGCCGTTCGCCATCCAGTTAATTGAACGCTCAATTCCGCCGACAATCGGGGGCCAATAATCCTTATAAACATGAACGATGTGTAAGGGTTTAGGGGTGCTCAAAGGGGGGGCGCTTTCAATCTTCGGTTAGGCAATTTTGGCAATTTTATTTTGATCAACAATGATGATTTGATCTTCGGGTTCCACGGTTAACCGCGCTGTGCCTGTAAAGGAACCGAACGCAGGGAGAAGGGCAAGGTTTCTGCGCAGATGAAAGCAGGCATATTTTCTTCGCAGACCAGCACCGCCAAGGCTGACCGATGGGTGAAGATGCCCTGCTAGGGTTGGGCGTTGCGGTTGCTGGGGGGGGATGTGGGCGCATAGTACGCCGTTGATCGTTGTGGGATCATCCGTGCAACGGATTTTCAAACGAGCAGGAGGATCGCCTGCTTTTGTATCGTGGTTGCCGCGAATAAGAATAACATCCAGTGCTTGATGACGATGAAACCATTGCTCAAGTTCAGTGCAGACAAGTTCACTGACGCCTGCTTTATCGTGATAAAAATCGCCGAGTATGATTAATTGATCGGCAAGGGTTTTTGTAAGCGCTTCACTCAAGCGGGCAAGATCCACTGAGAGCGTTCCTGCGGGAAGGCCTACACCAGCAACACGAAAACTTTCGTCTTTCCCAAAGTGGGGATCAGCAATGAAGAGGGTATTGGTTTTTGGCCGAAACAATGCGCGCTCTGCTAAAGCCCACCAATTTTCATTTGCCCAACTCAGTTCAATCATGGGGTTGCATTTCGCTTTTTCTTTTGAGGTTTTTCAAGTTGTGTGACTAACCGTTCTACACGAATTTCCCAACTCTCATTCGTCATTTGGTGCCTTAACCGATCAACCAAGATGGGGAAACAAAAGGGAGTAAATCGGTCGGGTTCTGTAAAGCAGAATTTCATGGATTGTAGCTTGTGCAAAACATTTTTCATTCGTTTAATTTCCATCTGGCGATCCAACACTTCTCGGCGAGCTTGTTCAAGCAAAAGATTTTCGGGTTCAAATTGTGTGAATACATCGAACAATAGATTGCTGGAGACTTGCAGTTGCTTTCCGGTTTTTCTGGCTCCCGGGTACCCTTCAAACACGAGGCCCGCGATGCGTGCAATTTCGCGGAATTGGTAGCGCGGCAACTCCGTGGAGGCAAGGCTTTGCAGTATATCTTCAATAAGATTTTCAGGGCTAAGTAATTTGCGCAGAATGGATTCATCAAGGTTGAACGGCGTAGGTGATAGAAGCTCAATGCCGTAGTCGTTTTGGGCAATGCTAAAGCTGCGTGGTTCGCCTTGTGTTATTCGGTTGGCAATTAATGGCCCTAAACCTTCGTGAACTAAACGCCCTGCAAAGGGATAAATAAATAAGTGAAACCCATCGCGAGACTTCATAGTTTCAATCAGTAATTCATCTGGTTCTGGGACTTTTGAAAGCTGCGATTGAACGGCTAAAATGGGGGCAACATTGCGGCTTTCTTCATCCTGTATGTCACCTTGTGAAATGGCATAGATTTTTTTGCGAACAGCGGCAGATAATTCTGAGGAAAGAGGCATGCGTCCCCCTGCCCAGCGCGGGATTGCATTGGTTTTTCCAGCGGCAGCTTTTACGTAGGCGGTCATTGCATGGAAACGTACCAGCTGTAATACCTTGCCACTGAAGACAAATTTATCACCGACTTTCAAGCGCCCGATGAAGGCCTCTTCC
>DAIOTT010000139.1:3364-9657 GCA_036751885.1 Candidatus Sumerlaeota bacterium | reverse complement strand
TGGCTTGGCGGAAGCAGGTACACGTCTGTTCCGTCGCACAAGGCTAGCAGGCTTGCCTCTTGACCGTGGAGGAATTGTTCAACCAATACGCTGCTACTGCTGCTGCCAAATCGTTTTTCTGTAAAGTTTTCCGAAAGGGCTGTTTCAAGTTCTTTGGCGGTTGTGCAAATGGCAACGCCTTTACCGGCGGCTAATCCATCGGCTTTTACGACAACAGGCAAGCCGAGGGACTTTGCGAAGTCCAAGGCGGGGGCGTATTCAGTGAAGGACTTTGCTTGGGCCGTGGGGATTCCGGCGGCGTTCATCACTTCCTTGGAAAAGCTTTTGCTGGCCTCTAGCTGAGCGGCTGCTTTTGTGGGGCCGAAGACGGGTATTCCATAGGCCAAGCACGCATCGGTAACGCCTTCAGCCAAGGGTTGCTCCGGGCCAACGACGACGAGGTCGATTTTTTGTTGTTTGGCAAACTCTGCCCAATCAAGCGGAGAAGAGAGGGGAACCTTTGGGGTTTCCGCAACAAGGCTTATTCCAGGATTGCCGTTGGGGCAAATTACTTGAGTGACTGAGGGGCTTTGTTTGAGCTTCCAAGCAAGGGCATGTTCTCGCCCGCCTGAGCCAATTAGTAAGATTTTCATAACTATACCTAATGGAATTATTTGAATTAAATGAGAGAAATATACCAAAGGTTACGACTTGATGAATATACATTTTGGCGCAACCTTTAGTATTCTTACTACACCGGCCGTGTGGAAATTGAATCGTCCCAATAGCCCGTTGCATCGTGGTTTACGGCAACCCTATTTCCGCGGTGGTCAGCGTCGAAATCCCCGTTGAAGAAAACTGTTTGCCCGCCCACAAAGGTGCGCACGGGGGAGCCGGTAAGGGTGGTGCCGTGCCAAGGGGACCACTTGCTTTTGGTGATTTGGTCTTCATCGCGGATTTCGTGGGGCTTGTTCATGTCAACCAACACGAAGTCAGCATCGTAGCCTTCGGCAATTCTGCCTTTGCCCGTTAGGTTCCAAACGCGGGCGGGTGCATCGCACATACGCTGAACTAGGGTTTCCAGCTTCATGCGCCCGTGGTTTACTTCATTTAGGAACAGCGCAAGGGAGTTTTCCACAGCGGGAAGGCCGCTCGGGGATTTCGGGTAAGGCAATGTTTTTTCTTCCAGCGTGTGGGGGGCATGATCTGTTGCAATAACTTGGATTTGGTTTTCAAGTAGGGCTTCGTAAAGTTCCTTGTTATCCTCAGCTGATTTCACGCTGGGGTTCATTTGTATGCGAGAACCAAGGCGTTCGTAATCATTGGTGTTGAAGAACAAGTGGTGCGGGCAAACTTCTGCCGTGATGAGGCCTTGATGGTCTTCAATCAACTCAAGCTCACGTGCTGTGGAAATGTGAAGCAGGTGAAATCTGTGGCGGTAAGCCAAGGCTAAATCCGTAGTGCGCTTTGTACAAATATACGCAGCTTCGGCGTCGCGGATGCGGCTGTGATCGGCAATAAAACCTGTTTTGCCGATTGCCTTCATGTTTTTCCGAATGGTGGTTTCGTCTTCACAATGGGCACAAATGGGAAGGGTTGTTTCTGCAAAAATGATTTCAAGGGCTTCTTGATCATCCACCAAAAGATCTCCCGTGCTGGAGCCGATGAAAATCTTAATGCCTGGTGTATCTTTCGCCATGACAAGTTCCGGCAGATTGTTCGCCGTTGCCCCCATGTAGAAGCCGAAGTTAACCACGGATTTGCTTTTGCCGAGGGTGTTTTTATCCTGAAGGCGAGCAATCGTTGTGGTGGAGGGGATTGTGTTGGGCATTTCCAAGAACGTTGTAATGCCCCCTTTTGCGCAAGCAAGAGAACCGGAATGAAGATCCTCCTTATGAGTCAACCCAGGATCGCGAAAGTGGACTTGGTCGTCCACACAGCCGGGAATCAAGTGCATCCCTTCAGCTTGAATCACTTCATCCGCCGTGGTTTGAATGGCGGGATCAATCATCGCAATTTTCCCGTCGCGAATAAGCAGATTGGTTTTCGCCATTTCATTCGGCAGTACAATCGTGGCATTTTTGATGAGCAATTTCACTTGGTAAAAACTCCTGTTTTTATCAATCATTTAGATTCCACTTGAAAGAGAGTGGATTTAGAAGTGGACTGTGTATAGAAATTCAAACTTAGGTGTGATAAATGACAACAAACTGGCCTTATCCGGTCAAAGAGTTTAAGTGCCACCAATGCGGAAATTGCTGCCGTGGTGATGGTTATGTTGAACTTACTGATAAAGATATTGAGAAAATTAGTGGACATTTGGGGTTGGAGCGAGAGGTTTTTTTTGCGGATTACTGCATTTTTGATGATAAAACGATGCGGTGGAATTTGATTGATCAGGGCGATATTGAGCAATCTTGCATTTTTTTGACGAAAGAAAACGGGTGCCGGGTTCATGCGGCAAAACCGCATCAGTGCGAGGGCTTTCCCACGCGCTGGCGTTCCAGCAATATTGCTGAGTACTGCGACGGCTGGCGTGCGCTTGAAGGGCTTCCGCCGGCAAAGCGGAAAACAATCTAAAAAAGTGAATTATTCTTGTTTCAGGATTAGTTTTCGTTTGTAATTTCGTCTTGCGTTTGTATGGTACAATAAAACTCCTAATCCTAATAAGGAAATCTACTCTTATGATCTTCAAGAGCATACTTGCGACAGCCGTTTTGACTACTTTATTGGGATGCGCAAGCCATTCACCTGTGGTTAAACCGAACCTGAATGAACTTGGAATTTGGCATCAAGTTGTGGCAGACCCCGTGATCAACTCCTTTGCAAAAGGAGCGAATCCTTCGTCAGTCATTTCGATGTTAGTCCTCAAGCCAGCACAAAATCGTGTTTTGCCGGAGAATTCCACTCATCGTTTACAAGAGCGTTTCAGTTTGGAGCGCCTAGGTATTTCTGACCAGCGAATAATTGAAGAGGAAATCCGTTCTGGTTGCTGGCAAATTTCTCAAGCTCCCACGATTTCGGTAATTTCGGGAGAAACGGGCGCTTACGAAGTGAACTTCTCCTCTGCAGTTCTTGGAGCAAAGAATGAGGAGGTTGATTCGCGTTTCAAAGCTGAGATAAAGACGGACATTTTGGCGGATCAGTCGATTTACCTGAGCAGGGTTGATGTTTCTCGAAGCAGGGTTTCACAAAGCCAGGGTTCGGTAGAACAGAATCAAATTCTTGGTTTAGATGAAACTTACTCAGCAGGGCTTTACAAAATCCATGTTCCTATAGTTGTTGGGAATAATGATGATGCAAATGCCGTAATTTTTGATGAAATGATGCTGGTGTTTAGGTTTGAAGCAGCAGCCAGCGAATGAAAATAATTCACGACACAAAAAGTTGAGCGTACAGGCGCAAGAATGCTTATAACGCGCGCAGAGTTAGTGCGCGCGTTGCGAATCTTTTGGGGACATCGCGCTTTAGTTGATGGAATTAGTTTGTTGAAATACTTTCAAGTTCGCGGATTTTGGCGAAAGCTTGCAGGAATGTATTCCAGAGCTTTTGGGGATCATCCGGGCGAATCCATGCCATATGGTCGCAGGCATCTACACCCCAAACGGCGAAGTTTGTAATGCCTGCTTTGTAGGCAAGTTCTACGGCTTCCGCTTGAAGGTGCTCCCGCCCGGCGGCGATTTTGAAGCCTTGAAACCAAATTTGTGATTCAATGCCGTTTGAATCCGCACAATCTTTTGTTACTTTGGAGAACTTTGTAACGTGCTCCAACGGCTTTTTCCAGAAGTCAAAGTAGGGATCGAAGCCGAATAGATCGAGGCCTTTCATGCTGGCAAAGCTGTTGTAATCGCTCATGGCACCAGCTTCATCGCCTTCGTGAGGGAGCAAACACAGGGCGTTGTTGCCGCCGCGTTTTTTTGTTTCCCAAATGCAGTATTGCAGAAAATCCCGAATCCCCCACTCCAGGTATTCTTTGACTTCCGCTGTTTTCTCGTTCGGCATTGCGTGCCCGTAACGAGCCTCAAAGTGCTGCTGACAATGTTGGCATCGGCAGCCCCATGTTCCCGGGCGGCCGCCAAGAAACGTGGGCAGGTTGAAGTGGGGTTCATCCCAAAAGATTTTATCGGCGCCCGTTTCAAGGGCATCTTCTATCCACGTCAGCATGTACTCGCGAAACTTGGGGTTCATGGGGCAGGCGGTGCCGGCAGGCTTGCCATCCGAGAGGATTTGCAGGCAATCAAGATTACAAGCAACAAAGTTGGAGAAGCTTTCCCCGCCGAAGACTTTCCCGACGCCCCACGGATCTACATGGACTTCAAAGCCCTCTTCTTTTGTGATGCGAACGATTTCATTCATGGTTCTTTTGTAGAACAATTGGTCGTTCTCATTGTAGGTATGCACGACGAGGTTGAAGCCGTTTTGCCGAAGGGATTTCATGTCCGTAGCGACGTGTTTGGGCATGCGGTTTCCGAAGTACGAAAAGCCGAATTTATAAGTCATTTTATGTGGGGTGCTTTCTTTTTAAGAGTTATTTTATTTTTTTGAATACGTGACTCGTAGCAATCAGCGAGGAGCTGAAGTTTGGCTGATTGGCTGATTGAGAAGTAAAGGGCTCAATTGTTTACAAAAGTTCGGTAGGATAGAGGCTTCTGAAGAAAATATAGGTCAGGAAAACTGAGGCCAACATACCCGCTAAATCGCCAATCAGGCCAGCGAAAACAGCATGGCGTGTTTTGCTGATGTTGACCGCGCCAAAGTAAACGGCAAGAATGTAGAAAGTTGTTTCCGTGGAACCCATCATAACTGAAGCAAGAATACCTTGGTAGGAATCGGGGCCGTATTCAATCATAATGCTGTTCATAAACCCAGAGGCACCAGAGCCAGACAAGGGACGAATCAATGCCATTGGCAGAAGCTCGGGAGGCATTTTGATGAGGCTTGTTACAGGGTTCAGAGACGTGGCTAATATATCAAGTAGGCCGATATCCCGAACCATCCCTATGGCGACCAAGATTGCCACAAGGTACGGCATAATAGTGACAGCAATCGTGAACCCCTCCTTAGCGCCATCCACAAAAACTTCGTAAACCTTTACACCTTTACGCATTCCGAAGACGCAAATTATTACGATGAGTACGGGAATAGACCAATTGGCTATTACTTGAAGATTATCGCTTAGCCAGGCGAGTAGTTGATCATTCATGAGCTTGCCTCCTCAGAAGGATTCTGGTCGTCGTTCAATAAAGCATCTGCCGGAACTTGAAAGACGGATATTTTTTCCAGCACCTTCGTGGCAATAACCGCGCAGACTGAGGAGATGATTGTTGCCATAACCATCACAGGCCAAAAGGAGAGAAGGTTTTCGGCGTTTAGGGCGCCACGGAATGCAATCACGGTTACCGGGATTAATGTGACGCTGGACGTATTAATTGCCAACAGCATGCACTGGGCATTGCTGGCGTATTCTTTATACTTGTTTTCCTTCTGAAGCTCTTTCATCGCCTTAATGCCTAAGGGCGTTGCGGCGTTCCCAAGGCCGAGCATATTGGCGGCAACGTTCATCACAATCGCCCCCATCGCTTCGCCTTTTGGGTTAATTCCAGGAAAGAGGAAAACCATTATTGGCTTCAGCATGTTCGCAATAATCTGAACGAGTCCCGCTTTTTCAGCGATGCGCATCAAGCCCAGCCAGAACATCATAAGCCCAATCAGCCCGATCGCGAGTTCAATGGAGATTTTAGCCCACTTGGTCACGGATTCCGTGAGCAGCGCCATCCAGCTGCTTCCCTCTTCGAGGTTAATAATTTTGAATTTTTCGTAATTTAATTTTACTTCCCCTAAGATCAGCAGACTTGTTGGCGTTAGGGGATCTTCAACGTTTTTTGCCTTTAGCTGAGTTAGGGCTATGGGGTAATCAACGGTTGCGACTAAATTTTCAGCCGACGGGATTAACGAAGAAAGGGGTATGCTTTTGCTGACAAAAGGGTTCACCTCTTCTTCCCCTTCTTTTGGCTTTTTCGGCTCCAGCTTGCCGCCGCTTGCAAGAAAAGTTTCTCCATCAGCATCCGTAAATTGGTACTCCAACAGATAAGTCGACGTGCCAGGATCTAGGCTTAATTCTAAATTTGATACGTTAAATTTACGGCTTTTTTTGTCCTCTGGATTCTCTTTTTTTGAATTCGCTTCAATCGGAATATTGAGTGAAATAATCGATTCCCCATTGTTTAACTGGAAGGATATCACGTTATCTTCTGTTGGAGTACCCGTTGCAGATTGATCCAGGTCGTTGGTAAACGTAAGTGGTAATACA
Organism: Candidatus Sumerlaeota bacterium; assembly: GCA_036751885.1. GTDB lineage: Bacteria > Sumerlaeota > Sumerlaeia > SLMS01 > JAHLLQ01 > JANRMB01. Next base: position 3,368 of record DAIOTT010000139.1, on the reverse strand, counting down.
TCCG
>DAIOTT010000139.1:0-3354 GCA_036751885.1 Candidatus Sumerlaeota bacterium | reverse complement strand
TTTGTGACTTCACGAAACCCGCCATAAAGAATAGCGAGAATAAGCAAGCCAACCCATAGGTAGTTGATCATCTAGATCAGGCTCCTTTAAATTAGGTGGTATATAAGCTTAATTTAGCAGGATGAAGTTGGATGAAAGAATCAATGGAGTCTAGGATTAGTTTGGTGGCGTGTTAGGGTTTTTTAGAAATCTGTTAGTATTGTGTGGGAAAGCAAAAAAAAGGCGGTTGATTTTGAAAACCAACCGCCCAGAAATATTACTCCATGAATTCAATCAGCTGCTTCCGCCGACTCGGGTGCCGAAGCTTGTTCAAGGCTTTGGTTTCAATCTGTCGAACCCGCTCGCGCGTGACGTTGAAGATTGTGCCCACTTCCTCCAGCGTACGGGGGAAGTCGCTGCCGCCGATGCCAAAGCGCAGGCGCAGAACCTTTTGCTCCCGCTCCGTTAGGGTGGAAAGTACGTCTTCAATTTTCTCCTGCATCAGCTTGTAAGCCGTTGCGGTTACAGGCGACTGCGCATCCTCATCGGGAATGAAGTCCCCAAAGTGTGAATCGCCGTCCTCCCCGATTGGGGTTTCCAAGCTGATTGGCTGCATGGCAATTTTAAACACACGACGGATTTTCTCCACCGGTATGCCCATTTTTTCCGCGATTTCCTCCGGCGTTGGCTCACGCCCAAGCTCTTGCACCAAGTAGCGCTGAATGCGGGAGAGCTTGTTGATTGTCTCAATCATGTGAACCGGAATACGAATCGTTCTAGCCTGATCCGCAATGGCCCGTGTCACTGCTTGGCGAATCCACCAGGTAGCGTAGGTGGAGAATTTGTAGCCCCGTTGGTATTCAAATTTATCTACGGCGCGCATCAGGCCGATGTTGCCCTCTTGAATTAAATCAAGGAACTGTAACCCGCGGTTTGTGTATTTTTTCGCAATGGAAACCACCAACCGCAAGTTTGCTTCTACCACTTTCATCTTCGCTTCGTGGGCTTCTTTCTCCCCTTCTCGAATGCGACGGATGATAATCTTCAACTCTTGGTACTGATTGCCAGATTCTTTCTCAAGCCGCTTGATGTTCCGCTGAGCCATGCGCATGGATTTATCCAGCCGAATAAACTCGTCCAGCGTTTTGCCGTACTTGATTTCAAGCTGCTTGGATTCCGGACTGTTTTTCTTGGTTTTACGAACAACGCGACGCAACTCTTCTTCGGACATCATGGCATCCAGTATGGTGCGTTGAATATCCGCCTGAGCACGATCGATTTGCACGAAGATGTTCTTCACTTGCTGGGCAATTTGCTCAACAATCGCAAAGTTCAAGTCTACCTTCAGCAGCAGCTTGTAAATATCCTCGCGGCGAACCTCTAAGTCCGCCTCAATCCGAGTGCGCTCGTCCCCTTCGAATGTGGGGTCCTCCAACATATCAAGGTGATCCGCAATCACCTCAAAGTGTTCGAGCACTTTTTTCAGGTTATCCAGAATCATCTTGATGATCTTAGCCCGAGACTCAGGGTCCGACTCATCAACGTTCGCCCGCAGAATATCGTTCAGGTTGAACTGGCCAACCTCGATCCGCGAGTAAATACGCCCTAACTCCTGAGCCGTAATCGTAGCGCGGGAAATGGCGCCCGTAATTTCATGACGGCCCTTTTCAATCTGCTTGGCCAACGTAACTTCCTCATCACGCGTAAGAAGAGGAACCTTGCCCATTTCCATCAGGTAAAGGCGAACGGGATCGTCAATGCGTGAATTATCCGCCTGCTGATTCAGCAAATCCCGCGCGCTCCCCGTAAGAGCCGAAGATTTTGCCGCTTTCTTCTTCGCCACATCCGCTGTTTTCTTGAGTTTAGCCGCCTTGCGCACACGGTTTCCCCGCGTCCGAGCTTCCTTCTGTTTCTTCGTTTCCTCAGATTCTTCAATCACCACGATATCAGATTTTTCAAATTCTTCCAGAAGATCTTCAACTTGGGCTGCCGTAATATTCTCCGGCAGTGCATCGTTGACTTCTTCATAGGTCAAGTGACCGCGCTCTTTACCAATTTGCAACAGTTCCGTTGCTTCTTCAGAGAGTTTAGAATGTTTTGCTATGCGCATAGGAATGAGGTACCGCTAGGGCTCCTTGGGGAAATAAATTAAACCAACCAATACAAATGGGTATAAATAACCCACGCTGATTGGAGTATAAAATTGGGAACTTCAGCAAGGCAGTCGATAAATGAGTCTGAATGTCAGACATATCCGCGAAAAAAGGGACAAAAAGGGATCGAATCCGGCCAAGCTATCGAACAATAAGCAAATACTTTGCCGAAGAAAGGTGGTGCGTGCAAGAGGAAAGTAATCAAAAGCCATAAAGATGGATTTGAAAGTTTCACAAAAATTGGAACCTGCTTGAATACAACCGATCATGGGCGCTCTTCAATGATCTTGAAGCCGTCGAGAACCGCGTTTCGTCGTTAGCAATCACACGTTCAGGGCAACGGGGATCACCAACTTTCTGGCGAATGGGGGAAAAATTGAAGACGCCGCCGCCATTGCGGGACATGAATCCCCCCGCACGACGAAGCTCTATGATCGCACAGGAGAAAAAATTACTTTGGATGAGATTGAGAGGGTGAGGATTTAGGGGATGCAGAATTTTGAGCAGATTCGTAATCGTAGAGTTGTATTCTAATGCCAAAAGAGATGATACCAACAATACCACACAGTTGAAACAAAATATTATAAACCGAATCGTAACTCATTATATCAATTGATTTATCGACAAATAAAATTAGATGGAAAAAAGCTAATGTTAGACCTGCGTTGAATGAAAAAGCATCATTTTCTGAGTACTTATACTTGTATACATACACCATAATATATGTACATAAACATAGTATTCCAAGTGCTATTAGCATAAAGAAAATGCCTGCAATGGAAAAGAAATAGTTTATTGATGAATAAATGCCGTAGTACCAACAAAACATGAGTCCACAAGACTCAAAAAAAGCCAAGCCTGCACTCAATCTACCTTTCATAAGATTAAACTTTCATGCAGATTTATAAATGGATCATCCATTATTGCTTTTGGCTACTAAAATAGTAGCCTCTCCGTAATTTCGCCACACGTCAAATTGGCGCAGACTCCATGCAATCCTCCATATCCAGCTGCTAGACCGGCACCCGCAGCAGAGCCAAGACCACCCGCAACAGCAGATCCACCTATAGCTTGGCGAATCCCATTAATTGCTCCTTTAAGTGGCAAGCCTCCGTATACAAAAGCACCGAGTGCGCCCCCAGCACACCCAAACCCTGCAGCACAAAGTATACCCATTCTCTAAAGTCCTGACGCGATCGCGCAGGTTTTTTTGTTCTGTTCT
>DAIOTT010000138.1:0-9977 GCA_036751885.1 Candidatus Sumerlaeota bacterium | reverse complement strand
TACCAGTTATTTGTTTCAGTAAACGGGCAGTAAGGGCGAATGTGACTTGGAAGCTTGGCGTGATAAATGTTTTGCTTTAGAGGAGTTTTTTTCCTTGCATCACAACATAGAATATTCTTATATAGGAATATAATGAAACAAAGGGAGAAGTCAATTCCGTGAATCCAAAGCCTGAACTCATCCAAGCGATTGTTGAATGGTTTCGTGCCGTTGCCGATGAAAACCGCGTGCGCATTCTGATGCACTTGAAGCAAGGCGAATGTAATGTTTCAACCTTAGTGGAAGAACTTGAAATCGGGCAAGCCTCTGTAAGCAAGCACCTGAGTGTGCTGCGTCAGGCAAAGATTGTTGAGGTGCGCCGCGAAGGGACACAGGCCTTTTACAGCATCCGTGGTGAGGTTCCGTTGCAGATTTGCAGCCTTATATGTAAGGATGTTACTGAGGAAAGCAAGCGGCTGGCAAAAGCCTACCGAACCTCCAACTGGGAAATTTAAGTTCACCCTTGTGCAAACCTTTACCCCGCCCAAACACCTGTATTTAGCCTAGGAGAAAGATTATGAACCCTAAGAAAATTGTTATTGTTGGCGGCGTTGCCGGCGGCATGAGTTGTGCCGCCCGTGCGCGGCGCCTTTCTGAAACTGCGGAGATCATTGTGTTTGAGCGTGGGCCCCATCCCTCCTTTGCAAACTGCGGTTTACCCTACCACATGGGAGGAGAAATTGCCGACGCCTCAAAGCTGGTGGTGCAATCTGCGGAAAAGTTGCGCCAGGTGCAGAACTTGGATGTTCGCACACGGTGCGAGGTGTTGAAGATTGACCGTGCGAACAAGGAAGTGTTGGTTCACAACCTGCAAACAGGCGAGCATTTTAAGGAATCTTACGAGGCCCTAGTGCTTTCACCGGGTGCTGCTCCGCTTCGGCCCCCCATTCCTGGGATTGATTTGCCAGGGGTTTTTACGCTGCGCAATATTCCTGATATGGAGGCAATCTTAGAACGGATTACCACCGCAAACGCGAAGCGAATTGTGGTAGGAGGCGGCGGTTATATAGGGCTTGAAGTTGCCGAACAACTACGCCACCGCGGCCTAGAGGTTGCCGTTGCTGAAGCCGCACCGCAAGTGATGATGCCAGTAGATGCGGAGCTGGCAGAATTGCTTCACGCTGAGATTAGGCGCAACGGCGTGGAGCTTTTTCTGCAAGATGCAATTGCGCGGTTTGAAGGTGTGGCTGAAGCTGATAGTGAGGGACACTCACCCCTTATCGTTCACCTAAAAAGCGGCGCTGCACTCCCTGCCGATGTTGTGATTCTTGGCCTTGGCGTAAAGCCTGAAAACACCTTGGCAAAAGATGCAGGCCTTGAAATTGGCGCCTTAGGCGGCATTCGCGTAAATGAACACATGCAAACAAACGACCCCACCATTTACGCTGTGGGTGATGCGGTTGAGGTGAAGGACGTTGTAACCCAGCAGTGGGCACTGATACCCCTAGCGGGCCCCGCAAACCGCATGGGGCGCATTGTGGCGGACAATCTTTTTGGCATGCACTCCACCTACAACGGTACACAGGGCACCGCCGTGTTGCGCGTGTTTCAGCTTGTGGCAGGGTGCACCGGCGCAAACGAAAAAACATGCACGCGCCTGGGCCTTGAATACGAGAGTATTCACCTGCACCCAACTTCCCACGCGGGGTACTACCCCGGTGCCCACCCGATTGCCTTGAAGGTATTGTTCAACCCAACAACCGGTAAACTGCTGGGCGCACAAGCCGTGGGAAAAGACGGTGTGGATAAGCGCATTGATGTATTTGCCACCGCGTTAGCTGCTGGCTTTACGATGGACGACCTTGCGGAACTTGAGCTTGCTTACGCGCCGCCCTTTGGCTCTGCAAAGGACCCCGTAAACCTAGCAGGTATGATTGCCCAAAACCTTCAGGCTGGGTTAGTTCGCCAGGTTCAGTGGAATGAATTACAAACGCATGAATACAAAGACGCTGTGATTTTGGACGTTCGAGACAAATCCGAACGGGATGCCGGTGCCCTCCCGAATTCGCTGCACATTCCCTTGGGCGAAATTCGCAATCGTTTGAGTGAGTTGCCAAAAGAACGCCTGCTGATTGTACACTGCGCATCGGGTCAACGCTCCTACAACGCCTGTCGCATCCTCACGCAAAACGGGTTCAACGCTGTCAATCTTTCCGGCTCGTACAAAACTTGGGCCGCCGCCATGCAAAGGGCGCAACAATCCACAACACCCTAAACACTACGAACAAGATTACTGTAAAGGTATTTGCAAAAATGTATACAACGATAAACGCACAAGAATTTAAGGCCGCTCATCTCAGCAATACGCAACTAGCTGTGTTAGATGTTAGAACGCCGGTGGAATTCAAAACCGTGCACGTGGCGGGTGCCCGATTGTGCCCCTTGGGTCAGGTTAACCGCAACGAGGTAGAAAGCCTTTTCGTGAACCGCGAAAACACCCCCCTGTACGTTTTGTGCAAGGCCGGAAGCCGGGCGTGTAAAGCCGCAGATAAACTGGGCAAACAAGGGGTGGAAAACATTGTGGTAGTTGAAGGCGGAACGGATGCCTGCATCGCCGCCGGGCTTCCCGTGGAGCGCGGCGCTAACAGCATTTCACTGGAGCGGCAAGTGCGCATTGCGGTGGGCTCGTTGAACCTGATTGCTGCGTTGCTGGCGATTTTTGTTCACCCAATGTTTGTGATACTCTGCGGATTTTTCGGCGCCGGACTACTCTTCGCCGGCCTAACAGACTGGTGCGGCATGGGCCTTCTACTCGCCAAAATGCCTTGGAATAAAGTTGCGGCGTGAGTTAATCAAACGTTCAAGATTTGAATATTATGCCTGAAAGAGACGTGCCTGAAGGCTTTTTAGAAGCACGCCTACAAGAGTTTTCTCTGTATGAGGGATTTATTTAGGACGTTCAGTGTTCTGCCCCGATCGCGATATGGGAAGAATCCTCGCCTGACAAAAAATTATTTGAAAAAAGAACTTGATGTTGTTTCCCTGTGGTCGTCAATCATGGGGAAAGTTGTCGACCTAGTGATTGTTTTCCCACGGCCCGTTCGCTCTTATTTCAAGATTGTTCAAATCGCCAAAAAAGTCTCTCGGCTGCCAAGTTTTTCATTTTCAGGAGGTTTACCCCAATGATGCTCTCACGCACTGTAATCTGTTCCACGTTCCTTGCCAGTTTTCTTGTTCTTTCTACCGGCTGTGGCAAAAGCCAAAAAAAACCCACCGTGTTGCTAAATGAGCCGCGGGTGAATTTAGCGGGGAGCAACGGCGATAGCGCCGATGGCGTTAGCGGCACTAGCCGCGGCGCGGGTGCTGGCGTGGGCTTTAACCCCAGCGGCAACGTACCAGGCTCGGATCCCGGCATGAACGGCTCAGGCTCTTCCTTTGCAGGTACCCTTGGGGGCGGCAGCGGCATGGGCTCCATGGGGGGTTCTGCTGTGGTGGATCCTTCAACAAATAGTTTTGCGCAGAATGGCAATAGCAGCAATGTTGATAGTGCCACTGAAATTGCAGATCTTGATATGGTTCACTTTGATTATGATAGCGCCGAACTGAAGGAAGACTGGAAGGCGATTTTGACGAAGCATGCTGCTTGGTTGAATGAGCACCCCACTGTGAACGTTCAGGTTGAGGGGCACTGCGATGAGCGCGGAACCGATGAGTATAACATTGCACTTGGTCAGCGCCGGGCTGATATTATTCGTGAGTTCCTGATTAGCCAAGGTGTTGAAGCCACGCGGATTGTGACGATCAGCTACGGCAAAATGCGGCCGATTTCCTACGATGAAACAGAGGAATCAAACTACTTGAACCGCCGCGGAATGTTCCTAGTTTACACGCCGGACTTCTCCACAGAAACGGCCTCTGCGTTCTAATTACCATGAACATCAGCCCATTAAACCAACCCCGTAAATCTATGATTCGCCAAACAGTTCTCCCGCAACTTGTGGGTGGACTTATTTTATTTGCCTGCCTGACGTTTTCACTGGCGGGCTGCAAAAAGAAGCCGAAAACAATGGTTTCTATATTACCTGATCAGGAAGTTGCCGCACAACAAGCGGACTTGCAGCAAGGCACCAGCCTAGGCATTGGGGCCCCTGAGCAGGATACACAAAGTATGAGTGGTAAATTGCCAGCCGTTCAAAGCATAGGGCCCGGCTTTCAAGGTTCTTTAGGGAATACCGCCCAGGATTCTGCAACCTCAGCCCAAAAAGACTTAGGGATTGCAGAGCTTTCATTGACTAATGAGCAGCTAAGCAAAGCAGAATTTAACGCTGATTTGCAGTCTGTTACTTTTGGGTATGATTCATCCGAATTAAGCGCTGAAATGAAAACACGTTTGGAAAAGCACCTTGCATTTCTAGATGCTAACCCTAAGTTGCTTTGCCTGCTTGAAGGCCATACCGATGAGCAAGGTACAGCTGAGTATAATTACAGTTTAGGGAACTTGCGGGCACAAACCGTTCGCACCTACCTTTCGGAAAACGGTATTTCAGCGGAACGTTTATTCACGGTTAGTTACGGGGAAGACCGCCCAATTGTTGATGGTTCGGGTGAAACTTCCTACCAAGAGAACCGCAGGGTGGATTTTCTTGTGATGGAATCTGAATAACGATTGGTTGATTGCTGAGTGTAAATACGCACAAGTTAAGTTCTATCAATACAAAAACACCCCGAAGGTTATTCGGGGTGTTTTTTTGTATGTATAATTTATATTGCTGTTGAGTGAGTTTTATTTAGAGGGAACAACTTCTGCGTTACGCCGTTCGCCGGCAATTTTCCAGCCTTTGGGGAGGTATTTTTTAGCGAATACTTTTGAGCTTGCAAAGTCAGGAGCTGTAAAGAATGGGAAGCCTGAAGCGGGATCAATAATCTTGAGCAATGCTTCTTTCAAATCGCGGTAGGTAAGGCCTTTGGAGTGCTTGCCTAGTTCTTTTTCAACTTCAGCTTTTTTTGTGACAACACTCACGCGGGGCTTGCGTGGTGCGCCTGAAGCAGTGCGTGTTCTGCGGGTTTTGGGGCGTTTTTCACCGGATTCAATTTGTATATTGTATAGGTCTTTTTCAAGGGTAGAAATCTTTTTGGCAACTTCTTTAAGCTCTAGTTTTGCAGCTTTGATTTCTTCTTTTTTAGCATCAACAGCATCTTTTAAAAGTTGTTTTTTCTTCTCAGTGGCCTTTGCATTATTCTCTTCAATTTCTTTGTCAATCTGATCAAGTTGCTTTTGAATTTCTTTACTTGAGTCGATCTTTGGTGCTTTTGCAGCTTTTTTTGACATGAATTATAGAGTCCTTTATCAATGTAATTATTTAATAGCTGTTCCTATTGCGTGAGGAAATCAAGCAAAAAATTCAATTCTATATAATGATTCCACCTTGCGGGGTATTATTTGGGTTAATTGATGGCAACAAAAAATTGATCTTCACCTACTTTTGTGTGCTGTTGAACTCATCACCAATTCTTGTTCTCCCTTCAGGAGCAGAAATGCTTTACAAGTAATTCTTAATTTTATTGAACGCCGAAATAATATTTTCTTTCACAATTCAAGAGAAATTAAGTATTATTACTTATATGACACCTGATATTGAACTCTAATCCTTATGCTGTAAATAAGGGTAAGCGTTTATTTTTCTTTGTTTGAAGGAATGGAAGTTGTTTCCTTCTATAGAATGATTCCCGCTCAGCTTAAACGATGGAAATAAATTTGCCCATTTGGATTATTCACATTTGCTGCGTTTAGGGTTGAATCTGCCTGATGGTGTATTTTTATTTTGAAACTAACTAAAAACTCATTTCCCTTGGTTGGGGCTTTCACTACAAGATTGTACTTCAAATTCACTCTAAGAATCGAACTGCTTTATGAAGACCTCGTTTATATCAAAAAAACTCTGCTGCCTTTCAGTTGCAACTCTTTCCGTGTTGATTAGCCCTGCGCTGCAACCGGTGGTGAGTGCACAACCTAGAATTGGCTTGCCAATTGTTCCGCCGCAAGGAATGGAGCAAAAACAATCCACGTATGGGCTTTTGGAAACGCTGCCCACATCGAAAATCACGGCTCCTGGCGTGCTGGAAGTTTCATTTCGTACTTCCACCCCAACGCCACCTGCTACGGTGTACTACGGTATTAATACGTTTGATGAAGAGTTGAACTACCCCAGAATGCGCTCTGCGGTTCGCGAGCAAGGCGAAGGGCTGATTCAAGACCATAAAATTGAAATTGAATTTGGCAGTTTGCTTTCAAAAATTCCGAACACCCCTTTTGAGCCGCGTATCACTTGGCAAGCCGAGGTTTGGGTGCCAAGTAAAAACAGCTCGCGCATGTTTCAAGGTAGGGCTTACTTCAATCCTGAAACCTTAGATACAACGGAGAACATTAGTTTTGGCCCAACGGTGGAGCAGCTTGCACCTAACAGCGTGATTATTGCTTTTGATACCGATGAGCTTGCGGTGGGGTTGGCCCAGGTGTTTTCGGAGAACGGTGCATTGGTTTCAGAAAACACCTCGATGCCCCGAAAAAAACATGAGATCCGCATCTCGGACTTGAACCCCGGGCAAACGTACCACTACTCGGTGCGAGCCGGAAACACTGTTACACGGCGGTATTCTTTCACGACGCCAAATCCTGCTCAGCCGTTTCAGTTTGCGGCGATGGTGGACAGCCGGGAAGGGGTTGGCGGCGGGCTGGAGAACTTCTCCGGCGTGAATGCTTTCTCCCTGTATGCCCTTGGCTCCGATGCGTACTACCGTGGGGCGGATTTCATTTTGTTTCCCGGCGATTTAATTAACGGCTACACCACCAGCACCGTGGACTTTGAATTTCAGCTGAATAGCTTTCGTCGGATTTTAGAACCCGTACACAGCCGGATTCCGATTTACGAAGGAATGGGCAACCACGAGGCTTTGCTTGATGTGTATGACGACGGCTCTCGTTACGGCTTGGGTATTGATAAGCAGGGGGATGAAAGTGCGGAGGCGTTGTTTGCGGCGGCGTTTGTAAACCCCCTGAACGGCCCCGCAAACGAAGGGGGCGAATCGCCCACCTACAAGGAAAACGTGTACTATTTTGATCATGGTAACAGCAGGTTTTTTGTTCTGAACAACAACTACTGGTACTCAAGAGATCCCCATGTTTTGGGTGGAAATCTTGAGGGGTATTTTCTGCCGGCCCAAATATCTTGGCTTCGCGAGCAAATCACCCGCGCGGAGGCAGAACCCGCCATTACGCACTTGTTCTTCGCTGCGCAAGAGCCCTGCTTCCCCAACGGCGGGCACACGGCGGATTCCATGTGGTACAACGGCGGCGATACGAACCGCGACGGCACGATTGATGAAAACGACATCAAGATTGTTGAAAACCGCAACGAGTTCTGGGAGGTAATTTCCTCTTCGGCGAAAAGCGTAGCTTTCATCACGGGCGATGAACACGCCTACAGCAGGGTGCTGATTGATTCCACAACGAACGTGGGGCACAAACGCAAAGCTGATGGCACGGAAGCAGAATTCAAGTACCCGGTAATGCAAGTAACATCTGGCGGGGCAGGCGCGCCTTGGTACGATGTTGAACTGCATTTGCCTTGGTCTGATTCCTTGCTGCAACACTCTACTCAACCTCATTACGCTTTTTTCAGCGTGGATGGCGAGCGGGTTGATTTGGAAGTATACGCGCAAACAGGGCAGTTGATTGATTCTGCAACGTTAAAGAACGATACACGACCACTAATACAAAAACGCCCTTAAACGTAGTTCTAAAATGCAATAGATTAAAGTGAACGCCAAAAATTCTGGCAATCACTAAAGCTGCTAAATAAAGAAGGAGGTTTTACGACCTCCTTCATGTTATTTTTAGGGAACTGAGTTGTTCAGTTCTTCAATATAAGCTCCACAGATCATAGATTTCGCCCATCAGTAGGTATTGTGCAAGATCGTTGGGTATTTGAGTGAAGGTTGCACCTTGGGAGAAGCCGATGTAGGAGGTGAAATCCTGCTGGCCTACAGCATCGTAAGTTAGGGGAAAGCCGTTTTGTTGGAGATTAAATTGAATTGCCAACACCCGCGTTTGCCCGGGGAGTACGGATGCTGGTTCTTCCAGCATAAACCGGTTCCACCCAATGGTTGTAGTAGTAAACTGCCCTAAGGGTGTGATTAGGTTTGTTAGCCTGTTGTTCGTAAACCGCTCGTAGAGGTAGGCGTTGATTTGAACAGAACCGGAACTTCTGTTATAAACGTCGATCCCCTCAATAACGTTGAAGGGGGAATCCACAGGGTTGGTGAAGATGAGGGCCGACCAAGCAGTGGGTTGGTTGTAACCAAATCCGTTGAATATGCTGGTGTTTTCAATATAGTTTATATTCCCCTTAGCGTAAGGGGAATTAGAGGTGTTCTCAACGTTGAAAGTAATTTGCCGATTTTCTTCGGTTATAGAATTGATTGATAGTTTAGCAGCGTAATCATTGTAGGATTCCATGGATGGGTTGGTGAAGTTGCTGAATTCTTGGTTGAAGGATGTGCCGGGAAATAAATCACCCGCGTCCCCCAAATTGATCAAATTATCAAGATCATTCAAGCCGTCTGCTTCTTCAATATCAACGAGTCTTCTCTCATCATTGCTGTTGCCATTATTACTTTCATCAATGTGCGTAATGAGCATGCCTGTGCCGGGGAGAATTTCTTCTACTCCACCCTTCTGGCGATTTTCCAGTAAGAAGTATTCCTGCGTTGTGCCGTAGGGATCTAACAAGATTCTATAGGCTTCAGGCTGTTCAATGAGTGGATCTAGCGTTACAACGCCGCTTGTGGGAAACAAATCCACGGGCTGTAGGAAACCCATTTTTATTTTGCTCCAGGCGGTGAAGCCAATAGGTTTATCGCCGGAAAGGAATTTACGCTCCCAGGTGCCATGAGCCATCAGGCACCATTTGCCGGAGCCGAAGCTGGAATCATCGTAATCGTAAAGATCAGGAAGGCCAAAGGTTAGATGCCCAATTTCATGGCACATAATTCCATGAGTTGCAATACGGTCTGAGGTGTTACTGATTGATGAATGGCGTTCGCCAAACATGGTGTACCGGTTGGAGCGCACGCCATCAACGGTGGGCGAAGTGTAGGATGAAACATGCCCCCAAACGTTGGGCGTTTTGGCCCCCGTTAAACCACCAAATGCTGTTTCGTAACCGGCGATAATGTACATAATGGAGAGTTCTACGGATGAAACAATACCATCGTCATTTGTATCGTAAGCGGCAAAGTTAATGAATGGGTTTGCAGCGAGAATTGCTTGGTCCAAGAGTTGAGTACGTTCAGGGGCAGAGTAGTTATTTCCGAAATTGGGGTGGTTCATGGCTAAAGTAACTTCAACCATTCCATCGTTGGCAACCCCGTGAGTTTCCTTTGCTGGAACAAACTCAAGCTGACCGTAGGTGTGAAAGTTGTAGAATTCGTTGATGGAGTTTGTTGGGCCAAATGCAAGGTTTTGAAATTGGGCAGTTGTGTAAGTAAAGCTTATATCTTGAAAGTTTACTAGAACAACAAGCATGGGAACTTGCGTGGTACCAAGTTTACCCTGTTCGCTTTTGAAGTTGAGGGGATCTTCCAATAGGGGAAGTTGGTAGGCAGAATCCCTCTCAGGCTTAAGGCCTTTTTGCAGGGCACTTTTATCCGCCTCTGTGGCGCTTCCAACGGCTATTTTGCTGGGTACAAGTTGCCCTTCGGCATTTTTTACAGCGTAAAACCATTCGCCGCTTTCCGTGGGTACAATGGTGAACCCCTCTTCCGTTTCCGACCAACTGGCGAGCATGTTGCCTTTGGGGTAAGCTGTAATTGTTGTGCCGTTTGGCTGGGTAATTTGGAAGGAATCTGGAGCAACGGGCGCAAGGGCTTGGCCGGTGTTGATTGGAGCAATAAACAGCAAGCTGCAAATAACTACGGTAGTAAGTGGTAATTTTTGTAAT
>DAIOTT010000137.1:0-10013 GCA_036751885.1 Candidatus Sumerlaeota bacterium | reverse complement strand
CCATCGGCATCAAAATCCGCGAAGGCCAAGGTGTTGGAGTAGGTTTGGCGAAACACACCGGGAACGGCATCTGCTTTGGGCGCAAAGGAGGCTAATCCTCCGGTGCTTGTATTCTCATAAAGCAGCACGGCCCCCTCAACACCAATCACAAGGTCAGCGTCGCCGTCATTATCCCAATCGCCAAATGTGAAGGATGTCATATCCTTTTTAAGGAATCCGGGAATGCCGAGGGTTGTAGATTGAAGGGTGAAATCCGGGAAGGGTTCTTTGGCATCGTTAAGGAGGAAGCGTGTTGTGCCCTCAACCGCCCCAAGCAGGAGGTCTTGATCGCCGTCGCCATCGGCATCAAATGCCGCCACGGAGGCAAAGGCTTGGGAGTAGCTTACAATAACGCGAGGGGTAGAATCATCGAACAACGGGGCCTGCGCTGTGCCGATGTTTGTGAAGGCTGTTACATTGCCGTAGTAGTCTCCTAAGATGAGATCGAAGAGGCCGTCGCCATCAAGATCCGCAAAGGCGGGGGTTGCGTTGGAGCTGACTTTGGGAATCTGAAAGGGGTTTTCTACTCCGGTTTGCGAAAACTGCGGTGTTGTTGCGTTGCCAATGTTCTCGTAAAAATAGGTGTTGCCGTATTCATTTCCAATGAACAGATCAAGATCACCATCGCCGTCTAAATCCGCAAGGGTGGGGGCTAAGGCGGATTGCAGCACGCCGTTGCCCAAGGGGCCTACGGGTTGACGCTCAAAAAAAGGGGATTCTGGCGTTCCCGTGTTTTTGAAGTGCACAAGGTAGCCCGCCTCGGTACCCACAAGGAGATCCAAATCGCCGTCGCCATCAAGATCACCAAGGGCAGGGTGGTTGATTCCAGGAAGGCTTTGCAACCCGGCGGGGAGGGTTGGGAGCAGTGAGAAGGTTGGCCCTTGTGCAGGAAGTGTTGAGGTAAGCAGGGAAAGCGGAAGCGCTAAAGTAAGAGAAGTCCAGCGAGATCGTAGGTCGTTCATTTTAGGCGCATTCCTTTGGCTGTGGGGTTTTCAAATAATTCAGTGAAATACTTATCACTAAACCACACCACTATGTTGGTCAGATCAGCGTGAACGTCAAACGGGATTTACAGGCTGGATTGAAGCCCAGAAAGAAGTTGGACTTACGTGTTCATTTTTCATAAGGTTTACCTGTTTATCGTTTTTTTGTAAACTCATGATGTTATGATTGTGAGAACTTGATTAGGCCGCAATGCATGGCTTGACGAAGGACTTACTCTTGTGGTTCCTCCAAAAGTGTTCGCTGCTTACCGTGAACGTAAAATTTTTTCTTTGGAGATTACCAATGAAACACCAACTATTATCAGTAGCTGCTTTGGCTTTAATTGCAGCCTCAGCGAGCGCTCAATACGATTTCTCTGCAATCGAATCTGGCGACATTCTTTTCACCGATGGCAACATTGATACAGCTTTAGGCGCACTCAACACAGGCACACTTAACCGCAACACAGGGATTTCCTTGGACAGCGATAATAATACGCTTGTTCTTTTCACACGTAATGGTAGTGCACCATTTGGTGATTTCTTGATTAAGTACAACCTAACATTGCCAACAGGCGCTTCAAACCCCGCAAACTTTGGTGGCAACTTGGATGATAACGACGGCACTTCGGGCGACGTTCGTACCGGTAGCGGCGGCGTTGCAATTGCAGCGGGTAACGGCGTTGCGCTTTTCTATGACATTCAAGCGGGCCCCACAACTGATGAAATCTCAACTTGGTCTATCGCCGATGGCACTCACACTCAAGTGGTAGAAGCAGCATTAGGCGGCACTGAACAATTCGAGTATATCACTGGCACATCTTGGCTTGCAAACGAGTCCATCAGCTTTGGTGGTCAAGGGCGCTTGCGCGTGTTTGATAGCTCTACCGGCGTTTTCGGCCCAGCGTTAGCCACTGTTGCTACGGGCGACGGCATTCGTGATGTTGATGTTGTTCAAAACGGCACTCTATTTGATGGTTACTACACAACTGCTGACAATCAAATCTTCCGTGTAACGAACCTTCTTGGCACACCAGGAGCACCAATTAACGTAACACCCGGAAACTTGAGTGCAATCAGCGGCCTGGAAATTCAAGATATGTTGGCCATTGATAACGATACATTCATCGTTTTTGATAGCGGCAATGAGCAGTTGGTATTTGTTGATAACAACGTTGTAAACATCTACACTTACGCGCAAATTGGCAGTGCCACAGGCGCTCCTAACTTCACGCTTACACCGTTCTTCATTTTCGATCACCTCGAAAAACGTGAAAACGGTTCTACCGGACAATTTGAGCTTATTTTGTCTAACAACGCTGCATTCACTGGCACACAAGCATCAACTGAAGCTGCGGTTGTTATTGTTCGCTTTGACCCCGCTGCCCCACCTGCAAGCATAGATGCTTGGAACTTGTACTCCTTCTAACCAAACCCCTATTTGTTCTTACAGAACGAACAGCTAAATAAACAGCAAAATATCTAACTAGGGTGCAGGACTTATTTATAAGTTCTGCACCCTTGTTTTTAGGCCTATTTTCAAAAGTATGTGGTGGAGAATAGGGCGAAGGGGTGAATAATCAGTGACTTGGCGTTGATCTTGATTTTCCTTTGAGGGCTTAGGCCCCAATCGTGACGCATCGTCGCATGAGTATTCAATTTCAATCTAGGTTTTCATGAACAAGCACCGGTTATTATTATGTTTTTTGACAGCACTTTTCTGCTGCATATTTGTTGGGGCTGAGGCCCAGTTTGGTTCCGTTGTAACACAGGGCAGCAAATACCCCGCAAAGGTTGAGGTGTATTTTTCCTCACCGTTGATAAATGGGGAACCCGTGGAGCTTGTGGTTTGGGCTACAATAGATGCTGGCTATTACACGTACGGCATGAACGCTTTGGTGGATGAAAATGCTTTTGGGCCCTTTTCCACAACGCTGGGGCTGGATGATTCGCCCCTAGTGGAGCTTATTGAGGGTGAAGAGTGGCGGGAACAACAACCTAAGCAAAAGATGGATTCCGCCTTTGGAACGGAGGTTCGTTACCACGATGGGAAGGTTGAATTTCGCCGCACGGTTCGCGCGCTCCAAACCCTTGAACTTCCTCTAAGCGCAGGGCTTTCAGGCTTTATTCAGATGCAGATTTGTGACGATTCAATCTGTTTGCCGCCCCGGAAGTCTGCGTTCACGGCAACCCATTTAGCTTCAAGGGCTGGCATTCCTGAAAGCCCTAAGGAAACGGAAGACAACGGCGCTGTGGAACTTCAGCTGAACCCTGAGTCTGCGGGCGAAGCTGCACTTGATGACAGCGCCGCAACGCAAGCGCCGGGTAATTTTGTAGCCTTTGAACCGGTTGCCCGTAAGCCGGTTGTGATGCAATCCGAAGCGGAGAAGTTACAAACTGCCGGTGTTATAAAGGTTGCAGGCTTGGCTTTCTTAGCGGGCTTAGTTTCCCTGATCACCCCCTGCGTTTTCCCCATGATTCCCATTACGATTTCATTTTTTACAAAGCAGGCGGCAAAAACAACCGCTGAACGAATTCTGCTGGTTGGGGTTTACTCCGGTTCAATTGTGTTAGGCTTTGCCGTGATTGGCTTTGGATTAGCATTTCTATTATATTTATTCGGCTTTGGGCCTGAGAGTGCGGGGTTGATTAACGCCTTTGCGGCCAACCCCGTGGTGAATATTCTGCTGGCCAGTTTTTTTATTTTATTCGCCCTAAGTTTATTCGGGCTTTTTGAATTTGAACTCCCCTCCAGTTGGGCGAACGCCCTGCAAAAGAAAAAGGGAAAACGCAAGGATTGGTTGGGTGCCATGCTGATGGCGTTCATTTTTGTGATCATTAGCTTTACTTGCACCGCGCCGATTGTAGGGCCGCTGGTTGTGTTAACAATTCAAGGGGGCGGTGGTAACATTATGCTCCCTGCTGTGGGGCTTACAGCTTACGCGGTGGGTTTTGCGCTGCCGTTTATGATTCTAGGATTGGTGCCCAGCGCCGTAAGCACCCTGCCCAAAAGCGGAAGTTGGTTACACGCAAGCAAAATTACGTTTGGGCTTTTGGAGCTTGGGATTGCTTTGGTTTATTTTGGCAAAGCGGATTTAGTGCTGCAGTGGGGGTTTTTCTCTCGGGAGCTAATTCTTGCGGCCTGGGTTGCGCTAAGCCTAATCACCATGCTGTATTTGCTAGGCCTAGTAAAAACACCGGGAGATGTTCACGGTGCGCCAGAGAAAGTGGGCTTGGTAGGGCCGGGGCGTTTGAGTGTTGCCGTTATTTTTGGCACCTTGGCCATGTACTTTAGTTTCGGCCTTTTTGGGGGGCGAATTTCACCAGATTTGGAGTCCTTACTGCCCCGCACACGGGGTGGATTCAGCAGCGCGGGTGCAACAACTTCCACAACTGCATCAGGCCACGATTTACCCTTTATTGAAAATGATTTAGAACTAGCGTTGCAGCAGGCTAAGGCTGAAAATAAGCCGATATTTTTGGATTTTACCGGGTGGACGTGCACCAATTGCTGGCGCAATGCGCTGGATGTTTTCCCACGGCCGGAAGTAAAACCCTTGTTGGAAGAGTACGTTCGCGTTGCCCTTTACACAGACGATGCAACCTACGGGGAAAAATGGCAACAATACCAAACGGAACGCTTTAGCACCTTCAGCCTACCCTTCTATGCGGTGCTTTCCCCGGATAATGAAGTGATTGCAACGTACGGCGGGCTGATTCGCGAGAACAACCGAGCGGAGTTCGTTGAGTTTTTAGAATTAGGAATCAACTAAAGCGTTGCTCGAAAGTAATGTGGTGAAATTTATGATGCGAAAGTAACTGAGATTGTGCCCATGACTACACAGGAATAGTGGTGCTATTTTGAAGCTTTCATGGTGCACAACAGGCACTTACAGCTAATGGGTTGCCGACTGAAATTTTGAGAAGCACTACAAGCGGAATTTACTTCAAGGGTTTTTCACTAAGGTTTGAATTGCCATGCTTCTACAAGCAGTTTATGCGTGGGGCAAATTTACATAACAACGGTTTTTCCCTCTCATGATTTCAACACAGATTGACTTGCCATTGCTGCACGCCACGCCTGCCGAGTGGGGTGCTCGGGTTTTGGAACAGCCCCTTGAGATCTTAAACGACCACGCCCATCTGGAAAAAAAAGCCGCCACCAATGCCCTGGAACTACTGCTTCGTTGGCCCCAGAATCACCCGCCTGAAACATGGGTTCAATCCATGACAAGCATTGCTAACGATGAAGTTGAACATCTGCAAACCGTTACCGCCCTGCTGGCAAGGCGGGGCGGTGAACTGAAACGAACACACACAAACGCCTATGCCGCCGCCCTCCGCAAAAATGTTCGTGTTGGAAGGGGTAATGAAGAGTTGGTGGATCGCTTGTTGGTGAGCGCACTGATTGAAGCCCGTAGTTGCGAGCGGTTCTATTTACTTTCCCAAACAGCCGTGAAGGACATTGAGCTTACAAAACTCTACGCCAGCCTTTATGCATCCGAAGCAGGGCATTTCAGGGTCTTCCTAAGCCACGCAAAAACCCTGCGCCCCGCGCAAGCTGTTGATGAGCGGTGGTCAGAATTTTTGCAGATTGAAGCCACACTCATTCAAACTCAGCCCTTTAGTTACACAATGCACAGTTATCTTAGTTAAGCGTGCAAGGGCATTATAAACTTTCGGGCAACTGGCGCGCTCCCTGCCCTGTTTAGAGTGATGAGGAATAAAATTGGACTTAACTAATCAAAATACTCCAGAAATTGACCCTTGGCATTTAAGCCAAGATTGGCATTTCAGGCTTTCTGGTTCATTTGTGGTCAAAGAACTCAACCAATCCGCACGGGTAGGGTTGCAACCCCACGTTCGGTGGAGTTTGGATGATCCTTGGTCTTTGTTGAAAATTGCTACCCAGGGGTTGTTGGATTTCTTGAATGATTTATTACGATCAGCCAAACCAAGTGAATTTCACAAAATTGATTACGTTGAACTTACCCTCCAAAAAAAGATTTGCAAGTTCAAGGGTAGGGCTGCTTTCAGAACGTTGCCAAGCGGCAAGCATGAGCTGATGCTTTCCCTGCAAGATTTCACGGATTTTTACGATGCTCAGGAGAAAATGCAGCTTCAACTCAATTGTCTTAGAAGCTGGCAATCCACCTCCCGCGATGTAATCTTCAGTTTCGATAGAACGGAAAATCGATTTACGTTTTTCTCCAATTCGATTGATCGATACTCCCATTATCGGGCGGAAGAATTAGTGGAGAACGCCCAACTTTTTTGGAATCAAATTCCCACGGATGATCATTTAGCATTGCGGGATTTTTTGCTTAACGACGACGGCTTAATTGGCTCGTCGCTTTTTCGGTTTTCAAGCGAGCACAAGCCGTTAGCTTGGTTCCAAATCAAGATGAATGAAACAAAACGAACGCCAACAAAAATTGAGGGAATTTTCTCTGATATTACGTTGGAAAAAGAGCAGAACGAAAAAAGTAAGTTTCAGGAACGCTTGATTAATAGCTTTCTATACACCAGCCCAACGATTATGGGAGTGGTGGAAAAAATAGACGATGATTTAAAGATTCTATTCATCAGCTCCTCAGCGGCAAAACAATTTGGCGTTCCCACGAACCGGTTGCGGGGTAAATTTTTGCGGGGCATACACCCACAACCTAATGCCGTGGATCAAATGCTGCCGTTTTTTGTGGAATCCAGAACCCTCCACAAACCCGTGGAATTTGTGGTAGAACCCCTAAAACCAGTGGATGTTGTTTCCCGTTACATAGTAAACTTCATCCAAACAACCGCCGAAGGGCACGATGTGTTTTCCGTTCTGGGGATTTCTGTGCATAAGACTGGTGAATCAATTTGGGCCCATTCACTCCACGAACAACCCATGCAGCACATTTTAGAGGAATTCCCTGTAATGGTGTGGAGCACGGATCGAAACCTTGTTTACACCAGTGTTGTGGGAAACGGGTTGGGGTATATTCAGAAAACAGCTCAAGATTTTGTGGGGAAAAAAATCAAGGAATCTTACCCATACACTGTCAGCAAAAACAGCCCCTTAGATGCCGACGAGATTGTGGAGAAATACAAATCGGTTCTGTTGGGGGGAATCGAACGTTTTGACTTTGAATGCTTTGATCGGTATTTGCGGTGTTTTCTGCGCCCCCTGCTGGATGAAAGCAAAACGATTCAAGGTGTTTTGGGCGTTTCGTTGGATATAACGGAGTTTCATGATGAGGAGAAAACGCACCAACAACTCACCGTGCAGATGCAGGAAAGCCAGCGGTTGGAAAGCCTTGGAATTTTAGCGGGCGGAATTGCCCACGATTACAATAATCTGCTGACGGGAATTACTGGTTCCCTGAGTTTGATTCAAACTGCTGAGGAACTCCCCCAATCCCTTCGGGAGTATTTTCACCAGATTGAATCCAGCACACAACAAATGGTGGGACTTACGCACCAAATGCTTTCTTACTCAGGAAAAGCACAGCCCAATTTTAAAGTGTTAGATTTAAATGACCTGATTGAAGATTCTTTGAATATGATTCGCTCCATGATTCAAGGGAGTTTTACAGGGAAGCTTAGGATTGAAAAAAACCTGACGAACTTTCCCCTGTACGTTCGCGTGGATGAAACCCAGATCCAGCAGGTGATTCTAAACTTACTGAACAATGCGCGGGAGGCAATTACCTCGACTGAAGGTACAATTCGCATTACAACGCGTAAACAAAAGATTTCTCAGGCAACAATCAACAGCCTTGATTATGCCACCACGGGGGAGGAAGGGGCCTATGCGAAAGTGATTATTGAGGATGATGGAGTTGGGATGGAAGAGGGCGTTCGCCAAAGAATTTTTGAGCCGTTCTACACCACCAAATTCACCGGCCGGGGGCTTGGGCTTTCCTCTGTGCACGGGATAATGAAAAGTCATAAGGGCCTTGTAAGGGTAGAATCTGAAAAAGGCAAAGGCTCAAGGTTCTTTATTTCCCTCCCAATTTCAGAAGAAACCAGCAGCAGTGTAACGGTGAAATGGAATCAAAAAATCGTGACACCAATTCCCCATAATGTGCGCGAAGGTAAAGTTCTGATTATTGATGATGAACAAATGATTTTAGATATTTCCACGAAAGTCCTCAAAAAACTGGGATTTGATTCAATCACGGCCAACACCGGTGAAGAAGGCCTTGAGATTTATCGTGCGAAAAAAGCAGACATCACATTAATTATGTTGGATGTTACGATGCCTGGTATGAGTGGCAGGGACGTTCTTGAGGAACTCTACAAAATTGGTTACGCGCAGCCGCTTATCCTGATGAGTGGATTCTCAGAACAAGAAATCCGGGCGAAGATAAAATCCCAGATTCCGATTCACTTCCTAAGCAAACCTTTTCGCATAGAAACGCTAAAGTCCGTGTTGGTAAAGGTTCAAGATGAACACAGCGGCGTTGATGAAAACCCCTAAGGCCTGTTCAAGCGGATTGCATTTGCCTTACTAATCAGCAGTTTGAACAAACAAATAAACCCATTCAACTGCCCGGTGGATTCGCTTTATTATTTCTGCTTTCGATTGTCTTGCACTTTGGGACGTGCATTTGCTTGTGTTTAGTAGAACTCCGCCGCTTGGCGAAAATTACCGCTTATATTTGTACCACCAAAAACGCTTACCCACCGGATTATTTGCCTTCAATATTGGCTTCAATTTATGACCCACCCCGCAAGAACGAACAGACTTCTCAATACCCTTGAAATGCGCAAGCGCACCCAAGTGATGCGCTCCAACCCGTTTTCCGTTCAGTTGGAAGTCACAACAAAATGTAACTTGGCCTGCATCATGTGCGCTCGGGATAAATACCACGGTCGCGGAGCAAACCTACCGAACGACGTGTTGGAGGTTTTTTTCGATCAAATACTACCCACCACGCAGGATGTAATTGTCTCCAGTTTTGGCGAACCGCTGTTGTACCCCCGCATCGAGGAGTTATTTTCACGTATTGAACCGGACTCTGGCTTGGAGTTGGGGTTTTTCACGAACGTGTTGCTTTTGGATGAGCCAATGGCAAGGCGCATCATTGAATCCGGCGTTGCCTACATTAACGCCTCCATTGATGGTGCCAGCAAAGAGACTTATGAAGCAATTCGCAAGGGGGGAAAATGGGAGGATTTGCTGGAAAAACTGCGTCTGTTCCGCCAAATAAGGACAGAGTACAAAACAAAAAACCCCCGCATGAATCTATGCGTTGTGGGAAGCACGTTGAACGTTTCAGAAACAGCCCGTTTTGTAGATTTAGCCAAGGAATTTGGCTTTGATTCCGTAAAATATAACCCCAACATGTATGTTGATGACGAGGAAATGGATTACCTTTCCCTTGTTCACGAGCAGGAAAAAACTGTTCACCAGTTTAAAGTGGCAAACCAGCGCGCGGTGGAGCTTGATTTGCATACCAACTACCACCGCAAGCCCTTTCAAGCAATATCAACAGCCCCAGTACCCCGGGATTCTAGCATTCCGGCGACAACGCTTTTGCAAAACAAACTGAAACGATTTGCCCGGCACGAGTTGCTTTGGAGGCTGGAAAACACCCAAAAGCAAAGCGGGGGCGGAACTAAAAACTTTGTCTTTCTTTCTGCAATAAAGGCGAAAGATAAACTGCTGGATAGCATTCCCCTTGTTGGCAAAATACGCCGACCCGTGCCAATTCCCCACGTTGTTCCCAATGACGCAGGCCCACGCTCCTGCGGAAACCCTTGGACGCATGTGCACATAAAATCCGACGGTAAAGTTTACCCCTGCTGTTTTTCCGATGAAACCATGGGGGATTTGCGCAAACAAAGTTTTCAGGAAATTTGGAACGGTGAGAAATACCAAGAACTAAGAAAGTCCTTGAAAGAAGAACGCCCTTGGGCAAGCTGCCGAAAAGCCAGTTGCAATTGGGTTGAAGGAAGCCATTCCAGTATTT
Organism: Candidatus Sumerlaeota bacterium; assembly: GCA_036751885.1. Taxonomy (GTDB): domain Bacteria; phylum Sumerlaeota; class Sumerlaeia; order SLMS01; family JAHLLQ01; genus JANRMB01. The sequence goes on along the minus strand of DAIOTT010000137.1, from coordinate 31 downwards.
ACGGCGCAGAAATTCAGGTGAAGAACCCGCC
>DAIOTT010000136.1:0-10098 GCA_036751885.1 Candidatus Sumerlaeota bacterium | reverse complement strand
ACTATCCACGGTAATTTTCGCCCCCATTTCCCATGTTGGGTGCTTCAGGGTTTGTTGGGCGTTCGCGTTTAGAATTTGCTGGGGTGTTGAGGTGCGGAACGGCCCGCCGCTGCAGGTTAGGATTAGGCGTTTTACCGGGGCGTTTCCGCGAGCGCGCCCGGCATCCAAGCATTGCATCAGGGCATTGTGCTCGCTGTCTATTGGCCAAATCGTCACATGATTGCGGTTGGCTGCCTCCATGACTAAATTCCCAGCACAAACCAAGACCTCTTTATTTGCCAAGGCAACATCAATTCCTTGTTCAATAATTCGCAGTGTTGGTTCAACTCCAACCCAGCCAACGGTGGCAACAATCCACAAATCTGCGGGTACACTCTCAACAAAATCGGCAAGGGAACCGATAAAATATTTTGAGGATGTTGGGGAGTTTGTGTCTTTAGGGGTATTTTGGGGGACTTGGGCTGCTTCAAGGTAGAGGTGTTGGCACTCAAACCGCGTTGCTTGCTGGTTTAGAAGTGCCTGATTTTTCCCAGCGCTGAGGGCAACAACATCAAAATCCTCAGGAAAATGACTGATAACGTCCAGCGATTGTGTTCCAATACTGCCGGTAGAACCAAGAATCCCTATTTTTTTTCGTTTACCCATGAATGGAACAAATTGTATTTCGTAAAGTCTGATGTGAGGGGAAAATCATTTTCCAACTTCTTCTACTGGGCAAGGGTGTTTATTGATGAATGCCCCGCCTCGCAAAATCCCGTTTTGTTGCAAGAAAGGCAACTGTATGAAATTTAAATCCGCAAGTATCGCTCTGGCAACTGCCGGACTCATGTATTTCAGTCAAACACAATTAAACGCCCTCAGCCTTTCATCGCCTGAAAACGCACCATCGGGAGAACTTGGTGGCGTAATCAGCCTAACAAACCCGAAGGATTTAGGAACTCTGCTACAGAATTCTCGGTTTAGCAGCGTCATGCAAAAAATGATAGATTCAACCACCATGAATGATCCGTCCGTTCGGCAAACCTTTGCAGAGATGGAAGCTTTCCTGAAGTCCATGGGCGATGATGTTACTTTTGCCACAATGTATGGTTCAGTGATCAAGGGAATGGATGTTTATATTGGGGTTGAACCGGAGAAAGCTGAACAAACCGTTCTGATGGTTGTGCAGGTTGCCTCTGAAGATCAGGCGCTGAAAATTGCAAATCAATTGAATGAAAATTCAAACAAAACGAATGCTGAAAAAGGCCTTCCTGCTTCCCTTGATATTGATGTTGCAGGAACAATGTTCAAGTACGACCGTATGAACGAAACTTACTTTGGGCAAAAGGGAAATAAACTTTTCATGGCAAGCGGGGGGAATGCTTTTCTTACTTCCTCCTTGCAGAGCAGCGGAACCGCGGCGGTTGATTCCTTGGAGAACCTTGCTTTTCTTGAGGGTAAAGTTGCCCAAGGCGGAGATCTTGCGATTTATTTGAACTTCAACAAGCTGGTGCAAACAACCACGGGCCAAGCGCTGCAACAAGCTTCACCGGGGCAAGTTTTGGTGAATATTGACTTCGACGGCACAACGGTGAAGTCCAACTACTTTTTCAAGCCGACAGAAATTACCGATGCTCGCAAGGCGTTGATTCAAATTGCCCCTTCGCCTCAGCAACAAGTTTCAAGCTTTCTTCCCAGCAATGCCATTGCCGCATATAGCACAAACATTCTTGAGCCAAGCGTTTTGAGCCAAGCCTATGATTTGGCGAAGAACAGCCCTGAATCTGCAGGGCAATTTGGGATGATTGAAATGATGGCACAACAAACAGGCCTCAGTATTAAAGAGGACTTAATCCCTGCGTTCGGCCCTATGGTATCGGTTTCCTTGGGCAAGCCTGATCCCACAATGCCGCTTCCGATTCCATCAATCACAATTGCCACAAAAATCGCCAATCAAGAGCGCGCCAATTTGGTGATTACCAAAATTGAAGAGGGGTTGATTTACCAAGCAACGGAATCAGCCAAGCAAATGAATCCCAACGCGCCAGCCGCTGAGGTGATTCAAAATGATTTCAATGGCACGCCCATACGCAGTGTATCCTTTACAACTCCGTTCGTGAAGTTGCTGGTTTCGCATTCCCTAACATCAGACGGCCATTACCTACTTTCCTTCGGTAACGGCGGGATTGAGTCTGCATTAACGGCTCACTCTGGCAGCAACAGTTTAGTAAGTAGCAGCGGCTGGGATTCCATGAGCCCCGAGTTCTTTCAAACAAACAACCACTTAGCTATAATTGATGCAGCCTCAGCTTCAGCGCTATTACGCCAAGTGCTAAACCTCACCGCTGGGTTTACGGGGAGCACGCCGGAACAACTGGCACAAGCAAACATGGGCTTCGATCTACTTGAAACCTTGGGGACGCTTTATAATGCAAACCGCAATGATCCTGATGGGACGCATGGGTACACCATGTTGAAGCTGCAGTAAGCCTACCGCTTGATTCCCAATAAACAAGCCCCCAACTTTCAATAAACTGAGCGTTGGGGGTTTTTCAATTTTTAGCCGCTAGACTTTAAAAGGGTCAAAATCTTGTGTTTAAGTAAGGCCCATTTTGCGCGGCGGATGAAGTAAACGAGGAAGGCTTTCATGTTTGCGTTAGGGTGATTGAGCTCTTCAGAAAGAGCCCAGTTCTCCAAGGCAAAATCCAATTCTGCTTGAATCAGGTGTTGATGTTTCCGCAGTGTTTTACGGGTGAATTTTTTCTCGAAGCCCGGGTAAAATGTTTTTTCAAAGGTTTTTGCGTTGTTCAGTAATCCCAGTATTTCAAGGGTGGTTTCCGTGCGAATGCATTTGTTGCACCCCCCACAATTGACGTTGTTTTTCCCTTTGCCAACGCACACGTAGAGGGAGCTTAGGAAGCGTATATCCTGCTCGGCGCAGAAGCGAGTTTTCTCCATGCGGGAAGCCTCGCAGCCGTCGTGAATGAGGGAAAGGATTTCCGATTCCCAAGCGGGATCCAGCAAGGGGTGCGAACCCCAGGGGAAAAGATTGTTCCAATGGCAGCTGGCAGGAACGTAGACAGAGCTAAGCCCCTGCGAAAGCAAAAGCGCTGCTGCTGCAAGCCCCGCGCCGTGGTAATAAGGGCCCCACTTTACATCCTCAAATACGTCGCGAAAATTGGATTTTCCGTGAATGCCAGCTAGGCCAAAATCTTTTGCGGTTCGCGCTAACAACTCCTGCTTAAACGCACCTGCTTCATCAATCTTTAAGGGGTTTTCGTAACCTTGCATCATAATCAAATGCGTTATTTTGGGATTATACGGTGAATGGTTTTCTTGTTGGTGATTTTTAATCAGCGTGTAAAATGAATCCACACCGGCGGAGAAAAATGTTCCTACAAGGGGGGTGGTGTTTTCCTGTTCTTGCGGGCGGCTGCGGCGAACCAGGTTGTGCGCGTTTACTTGGATGGAATGCAGTTCAGGAAACCAGGTGGTTTGAATGCTCATGGGGATTTTGTGGTGGTGATAAAGCTGCTCTGAAAGGGGTGGGATGAATTCTAGTTCTTCACCATAAACGCAGCTGGGAATTTGTAGCAGAGGCAAAAAAGCATCAGCATGATTTGAAACTAGGGGCTCAAACTCAGCGGAAAATTCGAACCAAATTTCACGGTCGTTTCCGATCTTTGGGGAATCAACCCATGCACTTACGCGTACGGTGTTTTGCTGGCATGTTTTTTCAACCCTCTTTAGTATCATTTTGTTGGGCCCGCAGGGATAATTTGTTTTCTTGCTGTTTTTCGTAAATTCCTTTGGAGTGGTTTTGAGCAGCGGTGAGTAAATGTCGTCGTTTAAAGAAGCCCATTTTCTTCATTTTTTTGGGGCTTTCCTGAAGAGTTTCATAAAGTTTTAGGGTTTCGTTGATGTAGTGATCAACACTGAAACGTTGCGCCGAGCTGGCAGCTTTATGGTGCATCATTTTCTGCATCAATTTATCCTTCACCATTCTCCCTAAATAATCCACTCCTTGTTCTTTGTTGTCGGGTTCAATCAGGAATCCATTTTCTCCGTGCTTGATCAGCGGTTTCATGGGTTCAATATTAGTGACTAGACAAGGCAACCCGCTGGCAAGGGCTTCAATTACGGAAATTGGTAAACCTTCCATATCAGAAAGTAGCACAAAGGCATCTGCCGCTGAAAGCCATTCAGGAATGTTGTCACAAGTTCCGGCAAATACAATCTTTTGGGAAATTAGCGGTAATCCTTTTTGGGAAAATTCTTTATCGTAAAGTTTGATTAGGGTTTGCATTTGCTCCCGCTGATCACCATCGCCAAGGTAAGTTAGGCGAAAATTGTTCATCCAACTTTGTTCTGTGCGTATGGCGTGGGCCATAATATCAATAATCCGATCCGGACGTTTGACTGTTTTCAGCCGTGCAACGTGAACCAAGTGAAAGCAGCTGGTAGAAATATTTAGTTTTTCGCGAATTTTATTTTGTGAAATTGTTGTTTGCAAAAACGGGAGCAAATCGATTCCGTTCATAATCGTAATCAGCGGAAAGCGATTGAGATTCAACCGATTCACCATGAAATTTGTCACTGTTTCAGAGCAACCTACGTATGCATCCGTGTAGGGGCCTAGAAGCGTTTCCAGCTCAATGTAATCTTGATTCACACGGCGTTCATAATTGTTATGGTAGTGGCTTATATAATAAGCTGAGGGGTGGAATACTCCCGCAACTCGCGCGGCGAAGGAGGCGGTATCCGTGTGGGCATGTACAATTTGAATGGCATTTTCTTTGAAGTAGTTGCTAAGGTTCTTTAATTCATCTGTGGGCAACTTCATGCTTACTTTTACGTAATCCGCCCGGATTTGTTCTTTTTGAATAATAGCCGCATACGCATTATTATTTTTCAAATAAACAATATAAGGTGCGATTTTAGATTTATCCAGCCGCTTCACAAAATCGATCAACAGTGATTGTGCACCGCCGCTTTCCAGGCTGTTGATGACGTAAGCAATTCGCAGGGGAGTTGTCACGGTTTAGGCCCCTATTAATGGAATGAACTGATTCTTAATACGATCAATTGCCATGCGGTTTGTTTTAATCTCAAAGTCAATTCCCTCGGAAATCCAGCGCTTCATCAACTCAAAATTTTCTCGCTCAACCGTGGGCAAGCCTGTATCTTTGGCAATTTCCCGAGCGCGGTTATCAACTTCGATAATCAGCGAGCGCAGGCCCCGTTGCATACATCGAATTCCGCCGTGCAACCGCAGCCCAAGATAATCCGCCTCGGGGTTTTGTTGGATGAATGTTTCCAATGAATCCATGGAGTATTCTAGGCATTCTAGTTCGGGGGCAATGGCGGTAAGGTACTCTTTATCCTTATGCCCTTGGGGCCAAACAACAACGCTTTGGTATTCATTACTAAGAAGCGCGAGCAACTGTTTATCTAATTCAGGCTTTTTTCGCCAAACGGAAAGCATTGTTAAAACCGTTTGTTTTTTTGGCTTGGGCAATGAATCTGCGGTTATTCCGTGCAATGCCCAAAGCGTTGGGCAACTGGTGTTTTCCACATTGGTGAAGCCCATTTGCTGCAATCGATCCGCCGTCATTTGGTCGCGAACACTGTGCACCCATTTCGGGCTTAATACTCGTTTATAAAAGGCAACCGTCTCAGGATTTGGGGCTTCTTGATCGCTCCACCAGCCCACGCCAATCAGGCATGCAGGCTTAATGAGTCGTGATTTCAACTTGCTCAACTTCCAAGGCGTGTATTGATCAATCTTAGAGGCCAACAGGTTTGTTCCGCAAATCAATGCTAAATCTGCAGTGCGGGATTTCCAGACGCCTTTCCACGGTAATGGAATTTGCGTTGAAAATCGCTCCACGTTGGACTTTGACAATAAAAAGTCAAATTCAGCGGCAATGGCATCGTGAATAATCAAGTCGCCGAGATTGCGGTTTGGCATTTCGGGGGACTCGCGAATGGAGGGATCAAAAAGAAAAATAGAATTCAAAAGGGCAAGCTTAGGGGGAAAAGGTTTTGGGAGTTGATTTAAATGTTGGAGATGATGTTGCAGTCTTTCTTTAGTTCTTCTTCAACTAGCAGCAAGATCAACAAAAAACTCCGCGCATTGCTTATCTGTTGTGCCTTGATTGTGATTACTGGCAAGTTGAATGAACCCCACTCAAGGTTACGCAATGTTTGAAAAGTTTTCTCTGCCGATCAAGCCCATAAACTGGGAAAACGATTCCAACCGCCGGCTGCTGATGTATTGCTCCAGCGATACAGGTTTAGGGCATTTTTCCCGTTTATCAAGAATTGCAATGGGGATCAAATCCTTGGATTCATCCGTTCAGATTTTATTTTTGACGGATATTTTGCCGCAACCGAGCCAGGATTTTAACGACCATTTTGCGGTGATCAAGCTTCCGGGGTACATTCATTCTAACAAAAAAGACGCCGCTGCAGGGCTAAAGATTGATCATGAAATTCTGCAACGGCTGCGGGTGAATTTAATCTCCACCACGCTCTGGAGCTTTCAACCCCATGTTTTCCTGATGGATACAGGGCCCCACGGAAAGAAAAATGAGCTGGCAAAACCTTTGGCGTGGATGCAACGCCATGTGCCAAACACCAAGCGTATTTTGCAATTCCGTGATATTCCTGTACCACCGGCAGAGTATTTTGATCCTACGGAAAGTTATCAGGATAAGTTCCTAAATCAGCACAATTTCTATCATCATTTTATCGTTTCAGGGCATAAGAACCTTTTTGATATCGCAAAAGAGTACCACTGGCCGCCTGAGCTAGAACAGAAGCTTCACTATTGCGGATTAGTTGTTCCAAAACCCCGTAATTCAAAGCCTACTCAACAACAATTAAATGCGCAAAACGTAAGCGCTGATGAAGCACCCCGTAAACGCCTATTGATTAGCTTCGGCGGTGGTTGGGATTCCGACTTCCTAGCGCCACTGATGGTTGAAACGTTGAAGCAGCTTGTCCAGAAGATGAAGCCCAGCCCACAAGTGCACCTGTTTACAGGCCCCGCTATTTCAGATGAGTCCTTCGCCCTTTTAGAAAAATTGACTCACGAACTTCCTCTAACGCTGGTTCGGTACAGCAGCGATTTTCCATCCATTTTAGCCCAAGCGGACGTTGCTTTTCTGCAAGGCGGTTCCACCGCATACCAGATTTTAGAGTCAGATAAGCCTATGATTATATACACCCGCGAGTACTCAACGCAGGAGCAACAATGCCGTGCGGATTTGCTGGGCAAGTTTCCTGATATTACGATTATCAATCAAGATTGGGCTAAAACAAACTCATTAGCCAAGCTGTTACAAGAAGCTTTTGCAAAACCCAAGCTAAAGCGAAAGACGGGTTTAACGTACAACGGAATTCAAGAAGCCGCTGAGTTTATTATCAATCAACTACCAAAAAGATAAGGAGTATTCCCCAAACGATGAATCGATATTACACCCTTGCCGCAAGCCTATTACTGGCAACCACTTTAGTTGCGCAGCAAAGCGCCGAAATGGCTGAAGAACCACCCGTGAATCCTGTGCTTGACGCGTTGAATGAAATCATTACCGAACAGCGTAATTTGTACACCGGCACCAGTGAATTTGATTCATTGTTTATTCCCCGTGCAAAGGTGATTGAAGCCAACCAGCTGGATTCTGGAGTATTAGAAGTTGTTTTCAATGAAACCATGGGCCAACGGAAATGGGATCAGCAATCGGCCGAGCAGCTTGAGGTGGTCTTGCTTCAGGAACTCCACCAAAAGCGCCCAGAATTTAATAAATTCAACGATCTAGACCTCAATATTGCCTACAATTTTACCGCGAATTATAAGGTTTTCCCAATCGAAGAATGGATGACAAATGCGGAGCAAATTCGCGAACGACAATTGGGTGTTGAAACCCCTGTTATGCCGCTCTCAAAACCCGTTGTTCAGTTTCCGCAATACGCCGGCCCAAGCCGTGAAGCGGGTTTGGAGAACCGTAATTTTGTGATTTCTGCCTCCCACGGGTGGACGTGGCACTTCGAGAATCGCTGGCAATTTCAGCGTGCTCGGCTTTATACCATTGTGGAGGATTTATTCCCCCAAAGCAGCATAAATCCCTTTCTGATTCCCATGCTGGAAAACGCCGGTGCCGTTGTTTGGAGTACCCGGGAAAGAAGCTACCAAACCGCTGAGGTTATTGTAGATAACACTGACAACTCGGTTGATCATGATTTTATTCAATCCGGCAGTTGGGACGTTTACGAATATAAAGGCTGGAAGGGCGGCAGGCCTGCGGTGTTGGACGAAAAAACCGAGCCGTTCCGCCTTGGTACGGCGCTTACGGCAAGAGTTTCAGAGGAAGCGGTAAGCTCCGTTCAGTACGTTCCGTTCATCCCCCGCACCGGCGAATACCCCGTTTACGCCTCTTGGATTCAGTCCCGCTCCAACAGCGATTCCGTCCCGATTGTCATCAACCACGCAGGCGGGCAAACAACGGTTCGGGTAAACCAAAAAGTAGCGGGCTCTACATGGGTGTATTTGGGAACGTTCCCTTTTGAGAAAGGCAAATCCGTTGATTTAGGGAGCGTTCGCATCACAACCGAGGGCGCAGCATTAAACGAAAGAGAAGGCGCGGCTACGCTTGTCTCGGCGGATGCCGTTCGCTTTGGCAGTGGGATGGGCAACATTACCGTGGAAGACCAAATTAGCGGTAAACCCCGATATGCGGAAGGGGCAAAGTATTCCCTGCAATATGCAGGTGCACCGTACGAGTTTGTTACAAACATGCCCACAGGTGAAGGGCATTTTGGGGGCGATTACAACCAAGATATTCTTACCCGGGGCGAATACCCCAACTGGTTGCAAGGAAACCCGAACGGCCCAAATGCTGCCCGCAGCCACCAAGGGCTTGGTGTTCCTGTGGATGCAATGGTTTCATGGCATACGGATGCTGGCGGAGAAGCCGATGGCATTATTGGTACGTTGATGCTGTACCAGTACTTGGACGACCAAGGGAATGAAACTTTTCCAGATGGGCGTTCACGATGGTTGAACCGGGATTTATCGGTCTACATCATGGATGAATTCATCCGTACAATCCGCAGTGAATTTTCCAGCAACTGGCCCCGCCGGGACCTTCGGGAAGTGGGCTTTGGCGAGATTCGCCGCCCAAATACTCCATCAGTCATCATCGAGCTTTTGTCTCACCATAATTTCAATGACATGAAATATGGCGTGGATCCTCGGTTCAAGAAAGCAACGGCGCGCTCGGTGTACAAAGCGCTCGCAAAATTTACGGCGGCGCAAAATGGTGTTGAAGCCGTTATTCAACCGCTGGAGCCCGCCGCCGTTTCCTTAGTTCACCAGCGTGAAGGCTTGTTTACCCTGAGAGTGCAACCGCAGAATGATCCTTTGGAGCCAACTGCAACCCCCAGCCACTTTATACTTTACCGCAGCATGAACGGCACTGCTTTTAACAACGGTACGGCTTTTACCGCAGAGGAGAATGAGCAAGACCAAATCACCGTGCAAATACCCGATGGTGAAACCCACTACTTTAAAGTTACTGCGGCAAATGGCGGGGGGCAGTCTTTACCCTCAAGCGTGGTAGGGGGAAGTTTCCACGCTGAAATGGGAACCAAGCGTGTATTATTGGTGGATGCTTTCGACCGAATCAGCGGGCCTGAAATAATTGAAAAGCCCGGCGCACGGGGCTTTGATCGTTCCTCAGATCCCGGCGTGGGTTATCATTATAATTACGGCTTAGTGGGGGATCAGTATAATTTTGACTATGATTCCGAATGGAAAAACGACCTCGAAAACCCTGGTCGAGGAGGAAGTACGAGTGAGATGGAAGACAAATTGGAGCTCGGCAATCAGTTCAATCATGTTGTTGCGTACGGTGATATACTGAAACAGAGTTCCATTCCCTTTGATTCTGTCTCGCGCCTTGGGTTTAGCAGCCTGACACCGACTTACTATTCCGCCATTATCTGGATTGGCGGCGAACAAAAAACCGTTCCACCTTACCAAGAAGCCCCGAATCTGCGGGAAGGGAACCCCGATCAAATGAAGAATGAATTTCCCCTTGTCACTCCTGAGCAGGC
>DAIOTT010000135.1:242-10114 GCA_036751885.1 Candidatus Sumerlaeota bacterium | reverse complement strand
GTCAAGGTGGTCTTTTGTGTTTTGTAGGGGTTAAACGAAAAAACTGCTGTCTGCAAATTTACGGGTGGGTGGTTCATTTGATCTGGCATAAATAAAGCACTCGTTTAACAAAATAATTCTATTTGATTAAAAAGGAAACACTGCAATGTATGATCCCGTGATGGCGCAACCGATGCGTGAAGAGCTTACGGAAATCGGTTTCAAAGAGCTTCTGACTCCGGAGCAGGTGGATGAGGAATTGAGAACGTTTGAAGGGACTGCCCTTGTGTTTGTAAACTCAGTTTGTGGTTGTGCAGCCGGTGGGGCCCGCCCTGCTTTGCGTATGGCATTGGGCAAAACAACCAAGAAGCCTGAAAAACTGCTCACGGCGTTTGCCGGCATGGAGGCTGATGCCACCAACCGCGCCCGCAGTTATTTTGTTGGCTACCGCCCCAGCTCACCCATGATGGCGTTGCTGAAGGATGGTGAAGTTGTATTTGCTGTGGAGCGCCACAACATTGAAGGCCAGATGCCCGATGCCATTGCCAACGCCTTGGCCGCTGCGTTTGAGGAATATTGCTGACGCTAATAATTGAATCACCCGGGAACCCAATTTAGTTGGAAACTTGTTGGTGTATTCTAGGGTGCTAGTTGAGCCAAGAAAACAAGGATTAATGAAAAAAGCCTCTCACATGCGAGAGGCTTTTTTCATGTTTCTAGTCATTGAATTATAGTGGTTTGGCAGGGATTAGTTGAACTCTATTGTTCCGACTAAACTGTTCGCACGGGTAGGAGTCGCTTGAGGTTCTGCTGCGGGAGTGGAACCGGGTAGTGGAGCGGAGTTCACGGTGACTGCCTTATCATCTGGCTTCAGGCTTTTTAGGGCTAAGGCCACTTCCCGTAATTGCTGGGCAATTTCCAAGTTGGCTTTGGCAACTTCGCGAGTCGCATCCGCAACATCGCGGGTTGCATTGGCTAAACCAACGGTGGCACTGGCATCAGTCAAGGCATTGTTATCGGTGTTTCGCTGTGCAAAACTGTTGATTGAAGTGATCGATGCAATTACAACTAAAATGAGAATTGCATAGGAGCGAGCGTCAAGTTGTGGGCCTTTCATCATTAGGGGAGAACTCCGTAAAGGTAAGCGTTCAAGTTGAACGCCGAAATCATGTTTAATATCCTAAAAGAAAGAAACGGCGTCAAGGGTTGCATTAAATTGAGGTTCGTTTATTATGGTTTGATTGAAGGAACTGATTTTCGGACTTGTCCAAACAGGGTGAGTTGAGCGTGTATTACGTTTGTAGGATAGAATTAAGATTTAGACGGATTGAGAAGAAAGGCTTTTTTGAGTGGGTAACCTGGACATTGTGATGCCGGATGGTTTGCAGGCTGTTTCCGTTTTAGGAAGGGGGGCCATGGGAACTGTCTATAAGGCTTGGCAGGAAAAATTAAAGCGCCATGTGGCCGTAAAAACCTGCAGCATCAAGGATTCTGAGGACGCAGGCCAAGATTTAGGCCGCCTTGAAGATGAGGCCCTTACCATTGCCCAGCTCAACCACCCAAACATCGTTTCCTTGATCGATGTTGTTCGCGATGATATTGCCATTTATTTGATAATGGAATTTCTGGACGGCCCGCCCCTTTCCCGGTTGCTGAACCCAAAAGTCACACTTGAGGAACTTGGCGAATACCGCACCACCGTTGATACGCGCACCGGCAGAACAATACGCGAGGATTGGATGCTTGAGATTGGCCTTTCCGTTGCCAAAGCCCTTTCCTACGCCCACAGCCGGAACGTGCTTCACCGCGATATAAAGCCCGCAAACATTATTATTACAGAAGCGATGAACGTAAAGCTGCTGGATTTCTCTATTGCGCGCAACATCAGCCAATCGGAGGGGCGCACGCTCTCGGGAACCGTATTCGGAACCGTTCAATATATGTCGCCCGAACAAATTCTCAGCCACCCAATGGACGGACGCACCGATATCTACTCCCTTGGCTGTACGTTGTATCATTTAGCAACAGGCGATACCGTGTTCAGCGATCCCAATGAAATTACCGTTTGCATGAATCATGTAAACACCGCGCCTAAAAAGGTGCAAAATCTAAACCCCTATTTATCAGCCGAAACCTGCGAACTTATTATGAAGTGCTTGGAGAAGAACCCCAAGGACCGCTATCTTACAGCCGAGGAAATGGCAGATGCAATCAAGCGGATTTTGCGCAGCATTGGCTCTGGCATGCGGTTTCGGGCAATTTCCGTGGAGGAAGTGCCGCGCCTCTCCGTGCAACCCACCATGCAGGGTGAACAAACTTCTGATCATACACCCCAAGCAAAAGCAGGGTTTCAAGTCAGAAGCCAGCAACATGCGGCCCAGGTAGCATTGAATGATCTGGAAACGCGAGAGGAATCCCCTGATACCGGGATTGTTCAGTACCCCGTGGGGCCCGGAGTTCCGATACAACCGGGCGGGCTAACACCGTTGCCGGTGAACGGTCGAAATCAAACGGCACAACAAGGCCCGGTTGTTGACCAGCAAACGAATCAGCAAACGGATCAAACACCTGAAGTTCAACGTTCCGCTGAACCTGATTCTCCTCAGCCCAGCACTGTAAATCAGCCCCTCAAGCCCCAAGAACCCGCAGACGCAAGCGTGCAGCAGTCTGAGGTTGAAGCCCGCACACCAAAGCCGAAAATCAAGCCTGCATCGGCAGGGGGTGCTTCTTCAAATTCAATCGTTCGCACCACCAAACCCGAACGCTTGAAAAAGAAAGTCGGCCTAGAGGAGCTTGCATCCCGCTCTGATGAGTACGACAGCTTTACCGGCAGGGAACCGACGAATCCTGATCGTGATACGCAGGGCTCTTCCTCCCAAGTGCCCGGCATGAATTCCAACGCTTACGTTCCCGTTTCCTACTCAAGCCAACTCATTGACCACGAAACTGCTCGGGAGAACATTCGCGCCAGCCAGCGGAAAAATACAATTCGCATGGTAATCGTTGTGGGCGCATTAGTATTAGGAACGGTTGCTTATCTTCTATTCGGTTAATAATTTGAATCGCTTTTTGCCTCGCCATTCAGCTAACAACTGTGCTTGGAAAAAACTGTGTTAAACATTGAAATACCAGAGTTGCAAAACCCCGGTGAGCTATTACTTTGGCCAAACGGAACGTTAGGCTGGGATCATCCGCCGTTGTTTTTGCCACAGCCCCTACTGCTTTTGCGCTCTCACCCGAGTTACGGAACACGGGTTGAAACGCCCCAAGGGCAACTTGTTCGGGAATCGTCTGATTCCAGCTACACCCCCCTGCAATGGACAGAGGACATTCTGCGGTCCTTGCATAATCAGGGCGGAACCACGGGGAAAAAGCCCTTTCGCCGGCCCTCCTTTCCCTTAGCGGCAACGGCGTTTAATTATGAGTACGGGCGTAATTTCAGCCCCCACACCCACTGCTTTCCTAGTCATAAGTCCGCCCCATTGGATGAAGTTTTCATCTCCTTCCACAGTTGTGGGTTCGCTTTGAAGGACAATCAATGGGTGTTGGTCGGCAACAAACCTTCCTCGCGCTTTCACTGGTATGATTGGAAGATCGATGAAAAAACCGCCCATTGGCCGAAAAACAACCGCGTTTCAGAAAGCAACACCCCCAAAAACGCCGCAAAATCTACCCCTACGACCGAAGCAAAAATACAGTGCTATGTAGGGTTTGAAGCCTATAAGGGGATGATTGAAACCATTCAACAGCACCTTGCCGCGGGGGATATTTACCAAGCAAACCTTACAGTTCCGTTTATTGGGCAAACGCACCAAACCCCCGACGAATTATTCCGCAAGGGGATAGAACTGGGCGGGGAACGCTACGCCGCGCATTTTCGCACCACCCAGGGAAGTCACATTAGTTTTTCCCCTGAGCTATTGCTGCGCCGCTGGGGGAGAAGGGTTGTAACAAAGCCAATCAAAGGGACGCGAAAAGCCGAATCTACCCTGAACCAAAGCAAGCAAACCCATGAAGCGTGGTCGGAAAAAGACCGCGCGGAACACGTGATGATTGTTGATTTGGAGCGCAACGACCTCGGCAGGCTTTGCCACTTCGGAAGCGTTCGGGTGGATCCGTTGATGGAGGTCAACACGCACGGCCCAATTCAGCACATGGAATCCAGCGTGCAGGGCACACTGCGAACAGAGGAATCATTGAAGAATCTACTGCGGGCCGTATTTCCTGGTGGTTCTGTGACCGGTGCGCCCAAAAAACGTGCGCTGGAGATTTTAGGGAAAATTGAAAAATCCCCTCGTGGAATCTATTGTGGCGCTTTAGGCTGGGTGGATCATTACCTGGACGTAGAGTTAAACCTACCCATCAGAACCGCCACTTTCCTTCCCGACGGTCGGTTTCAGCTCTCAGCAGGCGGGGGAATTGTTGCAGATTCAACCCCCGAATCGGAATGGCAGGAGCTACACGATAAACTGGAGTTTTTCGCCTCGTTGCTTCAGCTTGAGATTAAACCCACGATTGAAAGCCAATGAGCAAACCCCTGAATCCTGCGGAGGTTTTACTGGTTCGGCAAAAGCAGTTGCTTGCTTGGTATCAGCTCGAAAAACGGGATTTGCCTTGGCGGCGAACCCGGAAACCCTACGAGATTTGGCTCTCTGAAGTAATGCTTCAACAAACCACCGTTCAAACAGTCATTCCGCGGTGGAAGAATTTTCTGGAAAAATTCCCCACAGTCCAAGATTTAGCCAACGCCCCGGAGGAAGCCGTTCTTGCCCACTGGACCGGCCTAGGTTATTATGCACGGGCGAGAAACCTGCACAAAGCTGCAAAGCGGGTTGTGAAGGACTTCGGGGGCGAGCTTCCGGATTCATTTGAACTGCTGCTTGCCTTGCCCGGCATGGGCCGCTACACCGCTGCCGCCGTTGCTAGTATTGCCTTTGCGGAGCCTGTTGCCGTGTTAGATGCAAACGTGGAGCGCGTGTTAACCCGGTGGGAAGCAAACGACCAAAACATCCGCCTTCCCGCTGTAAAGAAACAGCTTTGGAATACCGCTCAAAACACCTTAGTGGAAAAAGCAGCCAGCGATTGGAATCAGGCCATGATGGAGCTTGGGGCCCTGATTTGCACCTCAAGAAAGCCCCTTTGCCCCCAATGCCCCGTCAGCGAAGCCTGCCAGGCAAACGCCTTGGGCGAACCCACCCGATTTCCTAATAAAGGTAAAGAGGTGGAAAAAGACTCAGCCCGCGAAGTTGCCCTGCTTATTACAAACAACCAAGGCCAAATTCTTGCCTTTCAGCGCCCGGAAAAAGGGAGCTTTGCCCTCATGTGGGAACTCCCAAAAGTGCGCTGCACCGCCGAAGCTTCCCGTTTGGATGAAGCGAACGCCTTATTCAACGCTCTCAATTTAGGCAACGGAACCATCCATGCACCCCTGCAACAGCATAAACACGTGGTGATGAATACAAAAATCTCCCTCACTGTTCACCCCGTTAGTTGGAGCAAAACGTGCGACTCCTTTTCAACGCCGCGCCAATATTCAGCGGGTGAATGGTTAACAATCCAACAGTTGCTTTTGCGGCCCCTTTCAAGTACACAACAAAAAGTGTTATCGCAACTTAGTCATCAACAACAAAAAGAACCTGAATTATTGGAAAAAGAAATTTATCTATTTGAAAACTAGAAAAGTATACACTTTAAATTGATATTAACTGCGTAAATGGATTTTTTTGTGGACTCTGAAGGCATTGTTGCGTCGTAATAACTCATTATTCACACTTGATTTTGACACGCTATTTCAGGAAAATCAATTAACAACAATATAGGTTTTGCACCACTATGGCAAAAGTTACATTCTACTATAAACCCAAATGCCAGACATGTAAGAAAACCCAACTGTATTTAGAAGAGCTTGGGCATGAGTTAGACCTCCGGGATTTGGAACAATACCCGCCACCACGGTCGTTACTTGAAACTCACATCGATGCCAAAAACGTAAAGGCCTACCTGAACGTGTATTCCACCGCTTATCGTGACCATGGGTTGAAGGACGATCCCCCAACCAAAAAGGGTGCCATTGAACTCATGATGCGCGATCCCGGGTTGATTAAGCGTCCTGTTACCGTAAAGGGAAAATCCGCCGTCTTTGGCTTCGATGAACAAGCCCTCAAAGACTTGTAAAGCACCATCAGAAGGTTTTTTTTCATTGAGCCTCATGGTTACCTTCCATGAGGCCTTTTTTCGTTCATCATTTCACTAGGCTGCATTTGTGACTTTACTACCCCGTTATCTACTTAAGGAGATCTTTGGCCCAATCGTGCTAAGTTCTCTGTTCTTCATCGTGGTGTTGCTGATTGCGCGCATCTTCGATGATATTGATCTACTCCTAAAAGCAGGCGTCAGCGGCTATGTTTTGCTGCAAGTCGTCGGTATTTTCATCGGTACACTTCTCACGCTTACCATCCCAATGGCCGTGTTATTGGGTACAATCATGGGCGTTGGCCGCCTTACGTCGGACAACGAAATCCTAGCCATTCGTATTGCTGGTATTTCCCTTGGTCGGGTTTTTGCCCCTGTGATTTTCTCTGTTATGCTGCTCACTGTGGTCTTGATTGGGGTGAATCAGTATGTTGTTCCCGCCTTTTACCGGCAGTTAGATCGTATATTCTACGAAATACAATTTGAAATTGCCACCAACCTTGAACCCGGCGTTGTGTACGATGAACTTGCTCCTCCTGGCACCGATATGACGCTCACATTCGAGCGCAAACTCCCCTCGGACTCAGGCGATAAAGCCCTCATTATGGAGGGAGTCAGCATGCACTTTATTATGGATGAAGAGGTTGTGCTGGAGCAAGAAAACGCCGAGAAAAAAGCCTACATTGTTTTCGCCGAACGGGGTAGTGTCATCGGGTTTCCCGAAGACCAGCGCATTCAACTTGTGCTGGAGAACGGTCGGTGGATATCAGAGGAAGCCCCCTCAAGCAGCCGCACCACGGTAATCTCCTTTGCCGCCTTGGAAACATTCCTCAACGCCGGTAACGATGATTTGGAAGCTGTGCTAAAAACCCGCCCTCAGGAACTAGCGTTTTCAGACTTGCTGAACACTCTGCAAAATCCCCCCTCGGTTGAGGTTTTCCGGGACGATGAAGACGGTAGGCGAATCGCCGGAGTTTGGCGAGATTACTTTCGCGCCCGTAATGAAATGATTCAGCGGTTTACCTTGCCGCTTAGCTGTTTGGCTTTTGTGCTACTAGCTATTCCGTTAGCAATGGAAGTACGCCCAAAGGCAAAGTCTTTCTCGCTCGTGCTTTCTGCCGTCCTCATGAGCCTGTACTACGCCTTTTTCGCGTTTGCTCAAAGTGCTGGCACCACGGGCATTTCCTTAAGTGCATGTTTGTTTCTATTCCTGCTCCCCAACATACTCATGGGGGGAATTGGCATTCTTTACTTTTGGCGCTCGGTTTCACGGTAATTTTTTTATGCTCAAAGAATCAAGCATGCTTGACCGCACGGATTCTTTTATCATTCTAGCGTTATATTATTGGCAGAAAAGTATTCCATGAGTTTCCCAAAACCCTTCAGCGTTATTGTGCCTTGTTCAACTTCAAACATCGGCCCCGGCTTCGATTGCCTTGGGCTTGCCTTTCAGCTGCACAATGAATTCGCCTTCAACCAACAATCCCCAACTGAAGGGCTTACGTTGAATTTCTCCGGCCCGGAAAAAGGGCGGTTAGTGGGCAAGCCTGATGGGTTTTTCTTTCAAGCAATGCGCCGTGTTTTCGAATACGTGGGGGAACCCATTCCCGCAATGCGTGTTGAAGCAACGGTGAATGTACCCAACGCCCGGGGCTTAGGGAGCTCTTCCACCGCGATTATCGGTGCCATGCTTGGGGCAAACCGCATCATCAAAAATCCCCTTTCTCGAGATCAAATTCTGCACCTTGCTGTAGAGTTTGAAGGGCACCCGGACAACGTAACACCGGCCTTGATGGGTGGGCTTTCGGCCTCCCTGATGACGCCGCAAAAAGAGGTGATTACGCAAAAGTATTCACCCTCAGAAAAAATTGGATTCGTTGTTCTATCCCCCGATTACGAAGTGCCAACTTCAGAGGCGCGTCAGGTTTTGCCGAAGTCTGTTAGCTTGACGGATGCAATCGCCAACAGCTGCCGTGTACCGCTGCTGATTCAAGCCTTGGTGGATGGTGATCTTAGCAACTTGAAAATCCTGACGCAGGATCGTTTTCATGAGTCGCAGCGCGAGCACCTGATGCGCCACAGTGCTCATTTAAAGCGAACTGCCCTGGACGCGGGTGCTGCCTCTGCAACCGTAAGCGGCGCGGGGCCAAGCTTGTTGGCAATTGCAACCGTTGAACAATGCCCTGAAATTGCCGAGGCGTGGAATAAGGAAGTCAAAACCCTTGGGCTGGGCGGAATGGCTCGCATTCTGAAACCTGATTTGCAGGGCGCTCGTTACCGCGAGGTAGAAGCTGCCGTAACGGCATAAGCACCGTTGGTTTTGTGAATTCCGCACTGCAGGAAGCGCCTGCCGCAAACCACCGCTTCGGCAGTTTGGATTCTGCACGGGGGCTGGCAATTTGCTTGGCCCTTTTCGCTCATTTAGTTGATGCAACCCAATTCACCATTCCTGCCCTGCAACAGATCGGTCATCTAATTGGCCCGTTGTTACGAAGCTCCACCGGGATTTTCATTCTCATCATGGGCGTGCTGATTGAGGTTATTCACGGCATCAGCAAACAATCGCCCCAGCGTTACAAATGGCGGCTTCCGCAGCGTGCAATCATTTGCTACTGTTATGGTTTAGTGCTTCTAGCCTTGGGGGAAATGCTGGCGCTCAATCCGCCGGGCGAAACTTGGAAGGGAGCCCTGATGTTAGGGAGCGGGCGCATGAGCCAAGTCTTCTTTTTTCTGCCCCTATTGCTCATCTCAATGGTGCCCGTAATTGCCCTTCGGCGAAAAATCGGCCTACCGCTAACCTGCTTGGCCGCTGTTTTTCTTTGGCTGCTTGCCCTCGCACTACCCCAGATCAACTTTACAGGCTCGTTTTTCAGGCTAAACTACCTCAGCTCGCGCCTGATTGGTCGCCCCCTAGGGTTTGATTCCTTTAGCTTGGCGCACATGCTACCGCTGATTGTGTACGGCATGGCGATTGGCCGGGCGATTGTGGAAAAGCCGGCTCGGGTTCTTGCCCCCAGGCTGCTTATCATTGGCAGCTTGTTTATTGTGATAAGCCTGCTATTAATGGCCATTCAGGGCCAACTGCTGTGGTCGCTTGATTCGCTTATGGCGGTGCGGAAGAATCATCAAGCGGTGTACTATGCCTTTGTTTGCGGAGCAGCAACGGTTGCGCTGGGGGGATTTCTGTGGGCCGAGGCGCGGGGCTTACGAACCCCTGTGCTGGAATTTTTTGGGCGGAATTCTATTCTCATTTTCTTTATTGGGAACGGGCTTTTGCTGCTTTACATGGGCTACGGAAGATAAAAGACGAAAAAAAATGTTTTTCGCTTGCTTGCGGCGGGGGTTTTTCCTACAAAACCAATCCCTCCTCAAGCCGCCATAGCTCAGTTGGTAGAGCACTTCCATGGTAAGGAAGGGGTCCCCAGTTCGAATCTGGGTGGTGGCTCCAATTAAATCGCATGAAATCAAGGTTTTGCGCCTTGCCTTTCGCTCCTCTTGTTAGGTGCCAAAAAGCTAAAGTCAACAAATAGTCAACGAATTGCTATGATTCCATAGTCAAGGTTGACTCGTTTTTGGCTGGTCAAGCGTTGCGTTCGATTGGCTTTTTGTTTTGATATTATCCATGCTAAAATTTTGAAATCAAAAAATTGTAAAACCGCGCGATTGGGGAAACTCCCAACAAACCCAAAATCCCAGAAAGA
>DAIOTT010000135.1:0-216 GCA_036751885.1 Candidatus Sumerlaeota bacterium | reverse complement strand
GTGCTGATACAAATGGCGCTGGAATCCGGCGAACAGTTTACCGATTTCATCCGGCCTTCCAAGTTCCTTCACGGCATCTTGTATTGAGTTCTTATATCGTAGGTTGAGCAAGGGGGCGAGTTTTTCACGATCTAACTCTTGAACGCCTTCTTCAATGTAATGCCCCAAAACAAAGTCTACAAAAGCTAGTTTTTTGCTCTCCAATTCTTGCTTCGT
>DAIOTT010000134.1:0-10215 GCA_036751885.1 Candidatus Sumerlaeota bacterium | reverse complement strand
ATTTTGATGCACCCGCAGCGCCACGATGAGCTAATTGCCCTGATCAGCCACGTTCCCCACATGACCGCCGCCGCGCTCGTTAACCTGGTGGATAACACCCACAATGATCCTTCCTTGTTGCGGCTAATCTGCGGCAACGGCTTCCGCGATACAACGCGAATTGCACAAGGAAGCTCCGCCGTGTGGAGCCAGATTTGCCAGGAAAATTCCGCGGCAATCGCAGATCAGCTGGATTCACTTTCCGAAATCTTACGAGAATACGCGCAGGAAATCCGAATGAAAAATATGAGCCGATTGAAAGAAGTACTGGATCAATCATCCGAACTGCGAAAAAAAATGGGCTGATATGAATGAACGGGTTGGTGCAAGGGCTTTATAGGACAGAAGGGACGCGAGGGACAAAAGGGATGCATGGGAGACAGTGGTGCAGAGGTTGTAAAGGACGCTAGGGCGCTATAACTTACGGCGACCTAGCAGTAGGGAGTTTGCGACAACGCTGACGCTGCTGAGGGACATGGCGGCGCCGGCGAAGATGGGGGATAGAAAACCAAGGGCCGCTACGGGGATTAGTACAGCGTTGTAAGCGAAAGCCCAGAATAGGTTTTGTCGAATTTTGCTCATGGTGGCTTTGCTAAGGGACAATGCTTGAACAACGCCCGCCAAATCGCCGTTCATCAGCGTAATGGAACCCGCTTCCATGGCAATATCCGTCCCTGTCCCCATGGCGATCCCAAGATCCGCTTGTGCCAAAGCGGGGGCATCGTTTATGCCGTCGCCAACCATGGCAACACGCATCCCTTCGGCTTGAAGCGTGCGAACAAACTGGATTTTATCTTCAGGCTTAACGCCTGCTTTTACAAAGCGCGGTTCAATACCAACTTCCTGCGCTACAGCTGTTGCTGTGGCTTGGTTGTCGCCGGTGAGCAGCCAAACTTGTGGGGAATTTGTGTTGGCCCGTAAGCGTGCTAAGGCTTCCTTGCTTGTGCTCTTCACCGGATCCGCAAGAGCGATCAAGCCAAGGAGTTTGTCTTGGTTTGCAACAACCACTACGGTGCGTGCTTTTGCTTCCAAACTGTTGGCGCGCTCACGGTTTTTGTTTGTGAAGGCAATCCCTTTTGCTTCGGCAAAGCTAGGCCCCCCGATGATCATTCGTTCGCCTTGGATTGTGGCTTCAATGCCGTTTCCTGTTACGCTCACAAAATCATGAAGCGTGAAGAGTGACACGCTCAGTTTTTCTGCATGGCGCAAGATTGCTTTTGCCAAGGGGTGCTCGCTGCCTTGTTCTGCGGAGGCAGCAAGTTGAATCAATGTTTCCTCAGTCAAAGAATCGGCCAGCACTTGCACCTCAGTAACGGCGGGTTTGCCTTCGGTAATTGTTCCGGTTTTATCCAGCACAATCGCCTCTATTTTTTCCGCATTTTCCAGGGCTGTGGCATCGCGAATCAGGATTCCGTGCTTGGCGCCAAATCCTGTACCAACCATCAAGGCAGTTGGTGTTGCAAGCCCCAACGCACAGGGACAGGCTATAACAAGTACAGCAATTGCACTCCCTAATCCAACGGCCCAAGCCCCGCCAAGCAGCCCCCAAGCAAGCAGTGTAAGCGTAGCGATGCAGATGACCACCGGGACAAAAACTTGTGAAATGCGGTCTGCTAGGTGCTGAATGTTTGCTTTTCCTTCTTGGGCTTGTTCAACCAAGCGAATCATTTGTGCCAAGGTGGTCTCATTGCCAACTCGTGTTGCCCGTACCTTTAGGAAGCCGGTGGTGTTTACCGTGGAACCGTAAACGTTATCGTTCACGGATTTATCCAAGGGTAAGGATTCACCACTAATCATGGATTCATCTACGGAGGTGCTGCCTTCAAGGATGATCCCATCGGTGGGTATTTTTTCTCCGGGCCGAATTACCATTACATTGCCAAGTGTTATTTCACTGGCTGGAATTTCAACCTCGCGTCCCTCTTGAATGATGCGCGCTGTTTTGGCGGAAAGATTCATCAACGAGCGTATTGCTTCGCCGGTTTTCAGCCGTGCGCGGGATTCTAGCCATTTACCCAATGCTACAAGAGTTAAAATAACGGCCGCACTTTCAAAATAAACATGCCCGTCCCCCAAGGTAACACCCAGCCAACCCCCTACGCGAATGGCAAAGGATGAAGCGTACGCCGCCCCAACGCCGAGGGTTACTAAGCTATCCATTGTGAAGGAACCATGGCGTAAGCTTTTCAGGGCGCTTGTAAAAAAACGACCTCCTAAAATGAAAACGACAAGGGTGGCAAGGATGAGGACAAGTGCATCAGCTCCCGGAAAATGAAACCCGTGGCCGAACCAATGGGCTCCCATTTCCAGCACCACAACGGGTACGGAGAGGATTGCGCCGATGAGGAATTTTTTTTGCCAAGCGGCGGATTCCTGCTCTCGTTGTGTGCGGCGTTCATCGTGGTTGGTGGATTGTGTTTGAACAATTTTTCCGGTGTAGCCGGCTTTTGAAATTGCTTGAAGGGCTAGTTCTTGAAATTCTGCGTTGTTTGTTTCATCTTTCAGGGACACCGTAGCGCGCTCGGTGGCAAAATTCACCCGCACTTGCTGGGCGCCTGTCACTCCTGTAAGAGCCCGTTCCACGGAGGCAACGCAACTGGCGCACGTCATTCCGGCAACATCAAACCGCATTTCATTTTTTGCTGTTACGGTGGCAGATTGTTCTTCGTTGTTTGCTGCTTGGGGGGTGATTTTGGGTGGGTTTTGTGGGTTAGATTCTGGCGTTGTTGCAATCTTAAATTCAGAGTCTTTCAACGCAGCTTCAAACGCTGTTTCTGCAATCGTTTTATTGGAATGAATGGTTGCTTTGGACTCTTCAAGGGACACAGCAACGTGTTCAACGCCGTGAATTGCTTCAAATCGTTCAGTAACATCTGCAACGCAATGTTGGCAATTCATCCCCTGTATGGGGAGTACGATTTGGTGTAGGGTTTCAGGTTTTGTTTTGTTCATCAGGTGGGCCTAAGCAGGCGTGATGTTAATCCAACAGTGTTGCTTTAAAGCCTTTTGATTGTACAGCGGCTTTAAGCACTTCCGGCATGAGCGAGTGTTCATGTTGCACAACGGCGGAGGCATTTTGCAATGAGACAACTGCTTCGCTTACGCCCTCCACCTGTTCAAGGGCTTTTGTTACGCGGCTAGCGCAATTCCCGCATGTCATGCCTTGTACGGCTAATTTACTGGTGATCATGGTAGCACTCCTTTGGGGAAATGGATTGGTATAATTTGCAATCTGCTGGGTGAAAGAGCACTGTTTACGCCACTTTAGTGGGTACCGGCTATTCCCCTGAAAACTGCAAGAATAGTTCTGTGCCCTGTTGTAGGGCAAATGCGGTGCGGGCAGAACCTTGATTGACCGCTAGTTCCAACCAACCGGTGGAATTCCAATATAGAATTGCTTGGCCTATTGGGGCGTTGGCGTAGGTTGTATGTACACCTTGAGCAAGGCACAACGGCGCATCACGGGCGCCTGCGTATAGGGCCCACTGGTGCTGTGGTGTAGGGGCGGTAGAAAGCTGTTGGGTTGATTTTGAGAGGTTGAGGCGGGCATTACCATATTGGTCAAAAGCGAGGACTTGTACTTCAGCCCCCGGCTGATGTGTGTGGGGATGAACGGTGAATTTTGGGGCGGGAAACGCATATGGTACAAAGCCAGCGGGTGGCAGGGGGGTGGTGTGAAGGGCGGCTCGATTTCCGTGGGCAAGTTGCGCTGCGGCGGGGGCGTAAATATCCCGACCGTGGAAGGTGGCGGAGGGCGGGGGGGTGGTTGGATTAAGCTGATACAGGTGGGGTTGCTCGCCCGCGTTCAGGGCGCTTTGGTAGAGCGGGTAAAGCAGGCCGTTATTGGGTGCAATAAATTCGCGTTCCCCCAAGCGTAGAACCACGGAGGTTCTTGCGGTGCCCACGCCGGGATCCACCACGCAGCAAACCACGCAGGAATCCGGCAACCAAGGGTAAGCATCCAGCAAGGCTAAAGCCCCAGCCTGCAGGTTCTGTGGGGGAATGCCGTGGGTTAAATCGTGAATAACAATTGCTGGATTCACCCGGCAGATTGCGGCTTTCATGATTCCAACAAATGAATCTGAAAGGCCGAAATCTGTGAGCAAAAAAAGTGGTTTCACGTTGATTCCGACTCAAGGTGAAGTGAGTTGGCCTAGGGGCTCTTATTCTGCGGGGATGTGGGTGGAGGAGTTTTGCAGCGGGTCTTCGCGCCGGTCTTCGGGCTTCAACTCGTCTTCATCCTCAAGATAATCATGCAGATCTTCAATCGCTTCAAGAAAGTCAATGAAGTCCTCTTTCCAAATCATCACACGATTGCGCATTTTTTGATCGCCCTCTTTGCGAGAGCTTTCGCTTAGCACAACGTACTTTTCGCCGCGCTGATCTTGCTTTACATCTAAATAATACTTACGTTTACCGCCGCCAAATTTTGCAGTAAACAATTCCTCGAAGTTAGCCATTTGAATTCCCTTTATCAACAATGTTGACATATTGTTGGCCTGTTATCACGTTTTCCCCGTTGATTAGGTTGAGTGTGAGTTTCATGCGCCCGCCTGATATATTATATGGTTAAGTAGAAATGTTCACTTTACAAGCTGTTTCTGACAAGTTTGGGGGATAATTTTACTTCTCGTGTATGGATGGCAAGGGGGGTTCAATGAGCTTGCGGTTCCAAGTGGTTTCCCGAACACCCATCTTAAGATTCACCCAGCGTGCTAACACGAAGAGGGCGTCGGACAATCGGTTGAGGTAAATGAGGGCCTGAACGTCCACTTCTTCTTCAGCGGCCAGGTGGCAAACAAGCCGCTCTGCCCGGCGGGAAACGGTGCGGCAAATATGTAATTGTGCGGCGGTGCGAGAGCCGCCTGGCAGGATGAAATCTTTCAACGGGGGTAGGTCTTGATTGAATGCGTCAATCAAGCGTTCCATATAATCCACATGCTCTTCGCGAATAACGGGCATCAGCGGGTGCCGATCCTCAACGCGGGTTGCAAGATCACCACCTAGAACGAATAGCTGATGCTGAATAAAGTCCAAATGCCATTCCACAAGCTCAACATCTGCGGGGTTTTGATAGCGGTTTTGGTCTGCTTTGTTTTCAAGGCGCGCAACGCCCAGCGTGGAGGTTAATTCATCCACGGTGCCGTAGGATTCAATCCGAAGATTGTATTTTGCAACACGCTGACCGCCTACTAAGCCTGTTTCACCACGGTCGCCGGTTTTGGTGTAGACTTTTGTAATTCGGTAGGTCGTGCGTTCGAATTCTGCATCTTCTTGCTTCAGCTGTTCATTTGCCATTGAAAGTTGGCTCTCCAGAAAAGATGTCTTCATTTATGGCAGAAATCCTTGCGCCGCAATCAGAATGCATTTTTGGAGAACAGAAAAAAAATCAGAAAGTCGACTTATTCTTTGATGAACTTGAAGACTTCGATCTGGGTTTCCCGTTGTAGAAGGAGGTTTATGCCGACGAATTTTAGGGGGATGATGAGGGGGCGTACCTCCTGGTTTACTTGGTTTAGGGTTCTTGGAGTTGCTTGGCCGTAGGTATCTCCGTCCGAGGCGATGACTAACATGGGAAGGCCTTGAACGCGCTCCAGCTCTTGCTTTAGGTTGATCTTCCGGAAGAATGCTTCGGGGTTTACCAGCACAACGCCCTTTAGGCGCCCGGAGTTTTGCACAGCGCTCATGCAAGCAACGGTTGCCCCCATTTTTGAGGCAATAATGTAGATGCCTTGCGAGTCCACCAGGTTGTTGCTTTCAGCCCAATCTAGCACTGCTTCAAGATCAAAGACCATTTGCCGATAGGAATCGGAGTTTACGTCCTGCTGAAAATCCTCGTAGCGTATATCATCGCCGTTGGCTAACTTACGGCTTTCCCCGTGGCCCCGTAAATCCATGGCTAAGGTGGAAATGCCGTTGTCGCGTAGGA
Organism: Candidatus Sumerlaeota bacterium; assembly: GCA_036751885.1. GTDB lineage: Bacteria > Sumerlaeota > Sumerlaeia > SLMS01 > JAHLLQ01 > JANRMB01. The sequence goes on along the minus strand of DAIOTT010000134.1, from coordinate 4,247 downwards.
CTTGGGCGAATACATCAAAATCACGGCGATTGCCCCGTTCTTCGTGGATCAAAATTGCGAGCGGTGCATTTTGCTGCATGTGGGTGTGCGTATATGTGGCACCCAGCAGTACGCCGTCCTTTGTTTCCAGCATTAGCTCTTTGCTGTGAATCAGGGGAAAGTCAGAGGTTTCCGTAAGGGTAAGTTCAGGCTTTAGATCAAGCGTGCGGCGAAGGGCTTGCTCTTGAGCCGCTTTATTGGAAAGATCCCAACCCGGCAAGGCTAGCACTAGGGGTGGTTCAGGGATTTCTTTAGTGCTTGTAAATCCGGTTGTTGCCATGCAAATAAAAATTATGGTTACCCAAAAAACTTTGCCTACTTTATGCTTGTACATGATTGTGCACCTTATTGCGTTTCAAAATTGTCAAACTCGCTCTTCACTTTATGATGGTTCAACCATTATGCCGGAACACTGAAGGGGTTACTTATGCCAATTTTTCAGTTTGAAACCACAAGGAAACTTAGTTTACTTATGCACCACAAAACCGGGAACCCATTTTGGCTAACACTGAACGCATAATTCACAACCAGCATGCCTTTTCTTGGTGGGAAGTCACCCTGAATTTGCTCGCCACGATGAGCGTATTTATCTCCATGGCGATCATTACCCCTACATTGGACGTGATTATTCGCCAAAGGTTTGTTGAAATGGAATCGGCGGTGAAGCAATTCACGCTTTTCCACTCATTGCCGCAACTGCTTCTGGTGGGGATTTTGGCAGGGTTTTTCTCCGATAAGGTGGGGCGTCGCTATGTGTTCATCATTCCCTGCTTACTCATCACTGGGCTGATTACCCTGTTGATTCCGCAGATCAATGATTTCCAGTTGCTTCTAGGGATCCGCTTGGTGGACGGCGCAACGGGGATTGTTGCGTTGGGGCTGCTGTTGGCAAAGCTTTTAGATCTTTGCTCGCTTCACCCCGAACGCAGAAGCCTGTTGATGGCCCTTTACGGGAGTTGCATTCCCGCCAGTTATTTAATCGGAAACGTTCTTACCCTAGTGCTGGCCCCTTACGGTGAACGCCTGATCTTTGCTGTGGCGGGTACATCGGTCGTTGTGGTTGGGTTGGGCTTAACGGTTTGCCTTCGCTCCAGCGAGCACATTATCGCCACCCACGCCAGCCCGCTGCATTTCTTTCGCTCTTTCAAACGCGCCCCGCGCCTTTGGGATGCGTTGTTATTTGGCTTTGCAGATAAACTGGTGATTGCCTCCGTTGTAATCCTAACCGGTAGGGCTTTGGCAGAGCTTTATAACCGCGAAGGAAGCCAAGCAGCGGGCTTTGTTTTGGCGTTGAACTTTACGGGATTCATCTTATTCAGCCGTGTAGCAACTTGGGCAATTGCCCGCACAAGCGCCATTACAACCATGTTTATCTCCTCCTGCTTGCATGGTATTGTGCTGCTGGCTCTTCCCTACACTGACTACGTTGGGTACTGTGTGCTGATGACGATTGGCGGCGTTCTTACGCCGTTTCAATTCATTGCCTGCCTTACGATATTGGGTCAGCGCTCCAGCTCTTCGGAGTACGGTACTAACTCCCAGCTGTTCAACTTTTTTGGCTCGTTGGGAATGATTATTGGCTTCCCCTTGTTTGCGAGTTTGGCAAATCAGGATCCCACGTTAAAGCTTCCTTACTTAGCCTCCGGCGTGATCCAACTGGTGGTTGTGTGGATTGGCCTAATCATTCTTGGCTGGCAGCGGTACTTCGGTGTGAGTCACCCCAAAGAGCCGATTCGTTCAACAGCTGTTGAGATTTCTGATAAGTTGATGGTTGAAGCTGAATAGGCGGGGCTCGGTTTTTTGGGTATGATGGCTTTTCGGGGAAGTTGGGCTGGGGGTTTTTAGTTCACGCTAAGGCGCTAAGGGACGCTAAGGGCGCAAAGGGTGGAGGTGGCTAAGTGTTTATAAGGGATTGGAGATTTGTTTTTAGGATCGCGCGCAGAGCCGCAGGGAGCGCGGAGAAAAGAGGGGTTGTAGGTTTCTTGTGGGGAGTATTTTTTTTGGGTGTTGCTTCCGTGAAGTTGGGCTAAAGGGGGAAGGTTCTTCGACTTCTTCACGGCGCTCGTAATTTCCCCCACACTTTTTGAATAAAACGATTTGTAGAATTATACCACTACTCGAAAGTGTTCTCGCGATCCAATAGATTTTTTTCACGCAGAGAAATGAGGTGAAGTTCGAGGCGCAGAGAAATAATGGTTCCGTAATTCTGTAAAACCTCTGCGCCCTCTCACTACCTCCATGCGGCCCCGCGTGAAAAAAACTCTACATTTGCCAAAAAACTTTATACTATCGCGACATCATTTTTGAGCATCAGTAATAATGTGAAAAATCTCTATGTTATTTTTCATGCAATATCACGAGTTTACGAAACTTGTAACATACTTATTGGTGATTTACATGTTACAATCATTAGTCTTCTGATTGAATATTCATCGTATCGGAATAATAGATTACTCCTTGGTTTTCCAAACGCCCACGGCTTTGGGTTTTGTTGCGGGGGGCTTTGGTTTTGATACGCTGATTGTTTTGGTTTCAGAGGCTTTGGTTTTCGCGGGTGCTTTTTTTGCCGTGGTTGTTTTGGCTTTTGCCGGGGCTTTTTTGGCTGGGGCTTTTTTTGCCGCGGGTTTTTTCGCGGCTGTTTTCGCGGGCTTTTTAGCCTTTTCTACAATTAGCTCTTCAGCGCGCTCCAACGAGAGTTGCTGCACGTCCGTCCCTTTGGGGATTGTGGCGTTTGTTTCGCCGTCCGTAACGTAGGGGCCGAATTGGCCTTCCATGATGACAATCGTTGCACCGTCGGCGGTGCGTTTGCCGATTTCACGGACAACTTTTTTCTGGCGGCCGTAGGTTTTTGGCTCATTCAAAAGCTGCAACGCACGATCGTAGGAAACGGTGTACACGTCGTCGCCGTCCTTTAAGGAGCGGAAGTCCTTTTGGTGTTGAACGTAGGGGCCAAAGCGACCGTTATTCGCGAGGATTGCTTCGCCTGTTTCAGGGTGGTTGCCCAGTTCGCGGGGGAGTACCAGCAGTTTCACCGCAAGCTCCAGCGTTACAGTGTCTTCGGTTTCGCCCGTCGGGAGGGAAGCGCGCTTGGGTTTGGGGTTTTCATCGGTTACATCGCCCAGTTGAACGTAGGGGCCAAACCGACCCCGCGCCACGAAGATTGGCTCGCCTGAATCGGGGTGGTCGCCAATGGAGCGGGGGCCTTTGGCTTTTTTATCGATCATCTCCATGGCTTGTTCTAGGGTGAAATCCGCGGGAGCAACGTCCTCCGGAATGGTTGCTTTTTGGCCGTCGCTGCCGTCGCCAAGTACGGCATAGGGGCCGTAGCGGCCAATGCGTACGGTTACGGAATGGCCCGTTTTTTCGTCTTTCCCGAGCATGACATCGGGCAGGCCAATGCTGTCCTGCTGGCTTTCAATGCGCCACTCAAGCCCCTTGGCGGCGGGCTGATCATCGGCCTTATTCATGCTGCGGCCGCCGCGATAGAAGTCCTTCACGTGCTCCACCCAATTGCGGTTGCCGTCGGCAATTTCATCCAGCTCTTCTTCCATACGGGCCGTGAAGGCGTAATCCACGTAGTCCATAAAGTGGTCGCGCATCAGGTTTGTAACGGCCATAGCGGTGAAAGTGGGGACTAATACGTTGGATTTTGTGTGCTTGTTTACGTAGCCACGGTTCTGGATGGTGGAAATGATGGAGGCGTAGGTAGAGGGGCGCCCGATGCCTTCCTCTTCAAGGCGTTTTACTAGGGCAGCTTCCGTAAAGCGCGGGGGGGCTTTAGTAACATGCTGTTCTGCTGTAACGGTTTCCAAGGCGGTTTCGCTGGGCTGGCGCGTTGCAATTGCGGGAATAAGTTGGCCTTCCTGCAAGTTCGGGAGAATTGTTTCTTTGTCGTCAATTTCCGCTGCGGGATCATCGCTTCCCTCAACATACGCTTTCAAATAGCCGGGGAAGAGAATCTTTTTGCCTGAAGCCCCAAACTCTGCCGGGCGGCCTGCTTTGTCCTTCGTTTCAATCACCACGCTGGTGCGCATCACATCGGCGTCGGGCATTTGCGAGGCTAAGGTACGCTTCCAAATCAGCTCGTAAAGGCGGAATTCGTCGCGGTTCAAGTACTTTTCAATGGACTTGGGCGTGCGGTGAATGCTTGTGGGGCGCACGGCTTCGTGGGCTTCTTGCGCGCCGCGGCTTTCGGTTTTGTAGTAACG
>DAIOTT010000133.1:0-10241 GCA_036751885.1 Candidatus Sumerlaeota bacterium | reverse complement strand
TTCCAAAAGTATAATCTTTATTTTAATATTAGTTTTCACAAAAGACTTGATTGACAATAAATTACAAAATGATTTTCGCAGTATCAATGAGAACTTACTATATGGGTTATCATTACATTTATTTAATTTTTCCTCAAAAATTTGTTCCAATTTAGAATTGTTTTTTTGCACATATTCAGTGTAATGATTTAAATTCAAACTATTGTCTAATTTATTGACTTTACTTTCTATCTCTACTAGTGATTTCAAGCAACCTTCACCGTATCTATCTAAACTTAGATAGACAACAACATACCAAAATAATATAGGAAGACCAGATGAAATATTTTAATAATTTTAACTCATTGTCCTTTAAAGAGAACATCACACCGGATATTACTTCAAGGTAACTAAATATTTTCCAAATTTCTTGGTATATATCGTTATAACGCTTGGATGCAATTTTATACTCGGTAATTAATACATCGAGTTTTTTTTGTCACCAATAGGCATTTTTATACCTCTTTATATCTCATGGAAACGTTATCTTCCCCAGAATAACACCGCGTTCAGCTCCGGTTGCTTTTGGCAAGTTTCCACATAATCCATGCAAAGTTTGGTTCCCTAAAACCGCAAACGCAATTGATTCTTTTGAATCCGCTGGAATGCCTTCAGCATCCGTGCGAATAAAGTTAATATCCGGGCAAGAATCAACCAGAAATTGCATCAGCGTTTTATTGTGAACTCCCCCGCCGCAGACAAGGATTTCCCACATGCTTCCGCCCCTTGGAATTACGTGATCGGCCAAGGCGTTGCTGATGGATTTTGCCGTGAGCGCGGTAACTGTGGCGAGGCAGTTTACCCAATCCTCTGGCGGAATTACCTTTAGCAGGGCTTCCGCGTATTGTTCGCCGAACAACTCCCTGCCCGTGGATTTCGGCGGTTCACGGCGGAAGTAATCGTGATCAATCAGCTCTTGCAATAAATGGCGGTCCACCCGGCCCTTGGCTGCCAGTTCGCCGCCGGAATCGTAGGTGAGCTTGGGATTGATTCGCCGGGCAACGGCATCGATGATCATGTTTCCCGGGCCTGTATCAAAGGCGAAGTTGTTCTCGGGATCAACGCCGTCTACAATCGTAAGGTTTGCTATTCCACCGAGGTTCAAAATACCGCGCCGCTTACCTTTTTTGCTGAACAAAAGCTGGTCAACAAAGGGAACCAACGGGGCTCCGTCTCCCCCGGCGGCCATATCTCGGGTGCGGAAATCTGAGATCACCAAGCAACCCATGCGCTCGGCAATCACAGCCGCCTCACCAATTTGAAGCGTGCTTGCAATAGCGTCCGTACCGGGCGGAATATGGTAAAGTGTTTGCCCGTGGCTGGCCACGAAATCCACATCTTGAAGCGGAATCCCCGCCTTGAAGCATAAGGCAGCGGAGCACTCGCCAAAGATTCGGCCAAGGCGAAAGTTGAGCTCGCAAATATGGCGCGTTGAGCCGTTAAACGCTTCGTGAATCGCAGCTCGGTCGCTTGGAGAAAAGGGGAATGTTTCCGCCGCAACAAGTTCCACACACGTTTCTTGCCCGCAACCACCAAGCCGCACAAGGGCAACATCCACTCCGTCCACGCTGGTGCCAGACATGATTCCAATTGCAACGCGGTGGGGTTTTTCGATGATGCGTGTAAGGTGTTTGATTAATGACATTTACGGATGTTGCTCTCTGTAATTCTGGAAATTTTGGCTGAACAAGAATCAACATTCTGGCCAATTCGTTTTGCAGGGTTGATCGAAATTTCAAAAGACGAAGAAAAAGCAGAATTCCCCAAAACACTGTAGTTTCTGGCTTGACAACCATCCGCTGCTCCCTATTCTGCTGTTCCCTTCTTGGGAAACCCCTTTGGAATTGGTGCCATGAAAATCGTTTCATCTCTTAAAAGCGCGAAAAATAGAAGCAAAGACTGCCAAATCGTTCGTCGTCGTGGAAAACTTTTCGTGATTTGCAAAAAGAATCCTCGCTTCAAAGCACGTCAGCGCTAAGTTATACTTCGCCTTGATTTTGAATTACGCCGCCTTACCATAAGGCGGCTTTTTCATTTTGGGTAGCATCAGCGCAGTAGTGCGTTTGTTTCAAATTTCAGCTGTTTACAAAACGATTAGGATTTCCCACGGCTCCCCGGTTTTACAGGGCGGGAACCCTGCATAGCAAGGGGGTCGTTATCGGCGGTCCACGTTTGAAATTCAAGCTTGAGCAGGGAGTAGAATGGTTGCTCGGGGGCGAATGCGCCTTTACTACGATCGGCCACGCAGCAGAACGCCTCAACAACGGCGTCGGCTTCGGCCACAATTGGAACCATTTCAAGTACTGAACCGCCGGTTGTGATCACATCCTCAGCTAGAATCACGTGTTGGCCTTTTTCCAGCTGAAAACCACGGCGAAGTTCAAAGGTTTTTCCGTCTGGGCGTTCGGCAAAAATAAACCGCACGCCCAACGCTTTGGCTAACTCGTAACCCCACAGCACGGCGCCAAGGGCGGGCGCTAATACAACATCAGGCTTGTGGTTGTTTTGTAAAACTAACTCCGCCATTAATTGGGCTACTTTTGTTCCGTAAACGGGGTTTTCAAACAGCGCGGCGCACTGGCAATATCGGTCGCTTCGCAACCCGGAGCTCAGCAGAAAATGGCCTTTTTTGATGGCACCGGCTTCCTCTAATAGTTTTTGCATGGAAACATCGTTGGATTGGGGGTTCATGGGAGTTTACTCCGTGGGGTTTAGGATTTGAGCAATGCGCTGATTGTAGGCGTGGGTTTTGGTGCGAATTTCTTCGATCGGGTCTTGATCGGATTCTGTGCTAGGAAGAATGCCGCGTGTAACATGAATGATGTTGGGCAGCGCCGTGCTTTGGCCTGAGAGTTCAAGGGTTTGTTGTAAGTCGCCGCCTTGTGCGCCAACGCCGGGAATCAAGAACGGTAGAGTTGGCGCAAGCGTTCGGATTTCCCCCAGCATCTCAGGGCGCGTGGCACCAACTACTAAGCCCACTTGGTTTTGCGTATTCCATTTGCTGCCGTGTTCAGCAATCGGGCGGTAGAGTTGATGCGGGAGAATAAAATCTGCGGCCCCGGGGTTGGATGTTAGGCATAACACAAAGGTGAGTTTATCGGTGTACTCTAGGAACGGCAGAACACTGTCACTCCCCATCAGGGGGTTGACCGTTGCTGAGTCGGCATTCAGTAATTCGTACAAGGAGAAGGCGTATTTTTTCGCCGTGGTGCCAATATCGCCGCGCTTGGCATCAGCGATAACAAGTGCCGACTGGGGCAGTTGCTCGCGTATTTCAAAGAGTAAATCCCACCCGCCGGGGAGAGATTCAAAAAACGCGAGGTTGAACTTGTAGGCGCACGCGATGCCCGATGTTGCTGTGATGATTGATTGCAGGAATTCACGGTACCCGGCAATTGTTTTCGGCAACCTGCTGGGCATGTACTCAGCAGAAGGCTCCAACCCGATGGAGAGTATACTGCCGGTTTGTTGTTGGGCTAAGCTAAGTTTGCTGCGGGCGTTCATGGGGTTGCATTAATCCTCGTGTGAAACTTGAAAGTCATCGTTACTATACACCAGATGATCCACTTCGTGGCGTTGTACTTTGCTTGCTTTCGGGAGGGACAGGCGTTTTGCGATTTCTAAATTTTTAGCCCAAACAATTTCCCCGCCTACAACGGTTGCGTGAATTGATAAGCTCACGTTTTCACCATCCCACGGGCAATTTCTGCTTTTGGATTCAAAGGATTCCGAATTAATTATTGAGGGTTCGTCATCGCGGAAGAGAATAAAATCTGCCTCCGCTCCGGGTTGCAAATTCCCGCGATCTAACCCCATAACTTTTGCGGGGCAGGCGGTTAGCTTATCAATCAATGTATCCATTGAGAGTCGGCCGGTTTCCTCAACCAAGCGTTTGTGCAAAATGGGGAAGGCACTTTCAAACCCGATTACGCCGAACGGCGCAGCCTCAAACACGGAGGCTTTCGCCATGCCGCCGTGGGGCGCATGATCTGTTACAATGCAATCAATAGTGCCGTCAATCAGGCCATCAATCAACGCGCGGCGGTCCTTCTCGGCACCAAGGGGCGGCATTACTTTGGCCATAGTGTTGTAGCCGCGCACGTCCTCATCGGTCATCAGCAAATGGTGCGGTGTAACTTCCGTTGTAACGCGTGTGCCGTTTCGCTTTGCCTCGCGAATGATCTCAACACTCTCCCGGGTGGAGACATGGCAAATATGTATATGGCCCCCTGTAGCCTCGGCTAAGGCAACATTACGGGCTACAATAATGCTTTCTGCAACGCGGGGAATTCCCTTTAGGCCAAGCTGTAAGGAGACAACCCCTTCGTGCATAACACCTTCGCCAGTGAGGTTTAAATCCTGACAGTGATCCATGATCGGCAGGTTGAGCATCTTGGTGTAAGAGAGAGCACAGCGAAGAACTTCTGCGTTCATGATTGGGTGAAAATCATCGCTGAAAGCACCCGCCCCAGCGCCCTGTAGTAAACCGAAGTTGGTAATCTCTTCACCAAGTTGACCCCGTGTCACTGAGGCGATTGGCACAACACGCACGCCGCAGCCGGATTTTTCCGAGCGGGAAATCAGGTAATGCACGCCGGTCATTGTATCGCAAATGGGGTTAGTATTTGCCATGGCGTAGATTGTAGTAAATCCACCCGCTGCGGCAGCGCGAGTACCTGTTGCGATTGTTTCAGAGCCCTCATCGCCGGGCTCGCGCAAGTGACAGTGCAGATCAATAAAGCCGGGTGCAAGGTGGTAGCCGGAGAGATCAACCACAGTCATTTCACCCGTGGGTTTAATCTCCGTAGAAAGTTGAACAACTCTACCGTTTGCAATAAGCAAATCAAAATACCGACTGATTCCTTGTGAGGGATCGTGGACGATTGCCTTACGCAGGAGCGTTTGTTTCATGCTCTTCAGCTCCTCTTAAAAGGTAGAGTACGGCCATGCGTACGGCGAGGCCATTGGTCACTTGATCTAGAATTTTTACGCGGGGATTGTTCACCAGATCGCGGGTAAGCTCCACGCCAAAATTTACGGGGCCGGGGTGCAAAATGATTGCCTTTCGCGATGCCAAGGCAAAGCGTTCGGTGCTCATACCGTAGAGCATTTTGTATTCCTTCAAGGAGGGAAGCAGATTTTTAGATTGGCGTTCCAACTGAATCCTGAGCATGTAGATGACATCAGCCGAGGGGAGAACTTTGTTGAGATCGGTCGAGATACTCACGTTATACGCCTCGCGAAAGAGTTCGGGAACCAGCGTTTTTGGCCCTACTAGAGTGACACGTGCGCCCAGTTTAGTCATGGCAATAATATTACTGCGCGCCACACGACTGTGCAGAATATCACCTACGATGATAATGTGCTTATCCTTGAGGGTTCCTAGATTTTCAGTTATGGTAAAACAATCCAACAAGGCTTGCGTGGGGTGAGCGTGGGCACCATCGCCGGCATTCACGATGGAGGCTTTAATATGGCGCCCCAAGAATTGGTGGGAGCCCGAATTACTGTGGCGCATGATAATGAAATCCGCCCCCAACGCCTCGATTGTTTCAACGGTATCTAAAAGGGATTCCCCTTTTTTTACGCTGCTTGTTCCCACATCAAAATTTATAACATCAGCACTAAGGCGGCGGGCGGCTAACTCGAAGGATGTTCTTGTGCGCGTGGAATTTTCAAAGAACAAGTTCACCACGGTTTTCCCTCTTAGGGTTGGAACTTTTTTCACGTTCCGCGTTACAATATCCTTGAAGCCTTTTGTGTTCTCTAAAATGAGTTCAATCTCTTCCAGTTCAAGGGAAGCAATATCAATTAAATCCTTATGGCGTAGCCTTTGAGGTGCATTAGTGCGAATGGGCATTCTCGGCTGATTCCTTTAGGAGTTTAGGGTGAGCTTCTCGGGCATTTTAACATCATGTGAATCGGCCACAACTTTACCGATTTCCCAACAGGTGAAACCTTTTTCAGCGATCAAACGTTTGGCTTCGGCGACCTCTGCGGGGGACACGACAAATACATACCCCACTCCCATGTTGTAGACTCGGTACATTTCATCCAAATCAACATTGCCTTGCTTCATCAGGAACTTGAAAATCAACGGGATTTCCCATGAATCAGTAATTTCAATCCCCAGGTGTTTTGGCAAAACGCGGGGAAGATTTCCGGGCAAACCGCCACCGGTGATGTGGCACATTGCATGGGGACGCAGGGATTTTAGCAGGTGCTTTACTAACTCCACGTAAACGATTGTGGGCTTCAACAGAACTTCACCGATTGATTGCTCAAACCCCGCGGGTATGGTGGTGAGTTCAATCTTAGCGTGCTCCAAAATTGCCCGCACCAAGCTGTAGCCGTTGCTGTGAACTCCGGAACTTTGTACGCCAATCAACACATCGCCAGCGGCAACGGCAGACCCATCGATTGCGGCATCGGCATCAACCACGCCCACGCCAAACCCGGCAAGATCAAAATGGCCTGGCTTGTAAAGCCCGGGCATTTCAGCCGTTTCACCGCCAAGAAGTGGAACCTGAGCTTGAGCGCAACCCGCTTGAATGCCCTCCAGAATAGCATCGGCTTCCGTTGATGTTAGTTTACCGGTGGCGTAATAATCCAGAAAGAACAGCGGCAAACCACCGGGGACTACGAGATCGTTCAACACCATGGCGACAAGATCAATGCCAATGGTATCTAGCTTGCCGAGCTGTTGAGCGATGAGAAGTTTTGTTCCCACACCATCCGTTGAGGCAAGGAGTGTAGGGTTTTTCATGCCCTCTACATTGAGGGGAAACAAGCCTGAGAAGCCGCCGATACCCTTGTTTTTGGCGGCGATGCGCTCCACAAAAGCGTCCCCTTCTTTGATAGAAACGCCGGCTTTTTCGTAGGTAAGTTTATCTTGATTTGTCATGGTGAGGTTCTCATTTATAATCCGCGTGTTGAGCAGGTTTTGTGGCTTGATCTGGGGCGTCCGTCGGGGTAGGTGCCGTTGAAGCAGGACATACAATACTTCATGGTTTTTGGCACGGCGCGCATCAGGGCTTCGGTGGAAATAAAGTGCAAGGAATCCACGCCGAAATACTCGCACATTTCTTCCTGCGACTTATTATTTGCGATGAGGAGTTCTTCATCGGGCGTATCAATGCCGTAGTAACACGGGTGGCGCCATGGGGGCGCCGTGACACGGAAGTGGATTTCCTTGGCGCCAGCTTCGCGAACCATTGCCATGATTTTTTTAGCCGTTGTACCGCGCACAATTGAGTCGTCTAAGATGATCACCCGCTTGCCCTGAAGCACTTCGCGCACGGGATTGAACTTGAGTTTAACGCTTTGCACACGGGAGCTTTGGCCCGGTGTAATAAAGGTTCTTCCGATGTAATGGGAACGGATTAAGCCTGTTTCAAGCGGAATGCCTGAAGCACGACTGTACCCCATGGATGCCGGGTTTGATGAATCAGGGACAGAGATAACAACGTCCCCTTCCGTTGGGCACTCAAGGGCAAGCTCTTCACCCAGGCGTTGGCGAAAGTGGTAGATGCTTTTGTTCGCTACAATTGAATCTGGTCGGGAGTAATAGATGATCTCAAACACGCAGGCGCTTTGGCTTTTAGCCATGGGTAAAGCCTGAAATTTCTCCGGCTGCCCACCACGAAAATGAAGACCTTCCCCCGGTTGTAATTCCCGCAAGAACGTTGCTCCCACAATATCCAGCGCGCAACTCTCCGAGGCAACAATCCACCCATCGTCTATCTTGCCCAAACACAACGGGCGAAAACCAAAGGAATCCTTCACGGCGTAAAGCTCATCGTTGTGCAGGATTACCAGGTTGAAGGCCCCGTGAAGTTGGCGAAGGCTTTGAATAAGTGAATCGCGAAAATTTTCCGAGCGGTTTTGCGCAATCAAATGTACCAGCAATTCGCTATCCGTTGTGCTTTGAAAAATCGCGCCGGTGGCCTCCAGGTTTTTTGCCAACTCTTCAGCGTTTGTCAGGTTCCCGTTGTGGGAAACGGCAATGTGCCCGCCACGATAATTTGCCATCAGGGGTTGTGCATTGTAGGAAGCCGTGCCGCCAGCGGTGGAATACCGTACATGACCAATCGCCACGTGGCCGCGTAGTTTTTCCGTAACGGCGGGCGTAAAGACCTCCGAGACTTTTCCCGGGCCTTTCTCCAAGTGCATTTCACCGCCGTGAACGGAGGCAACACCGGCAGACTCTTGACCGCGGTGCTGCAAGGCAAACAACCCTAGGGCAGTAAGGCGGGCAGCTTCCGGGTGGTTGTACACGCCAACCACGCCGCAACCCTCCGTGGGGCGAACGTTGTAGGCAAAGTCCGCGGAAGAAAACGGCGCTACAGGTGCAGAACGTGTGGTGATTTCACGAGTCATAATAAGGGGTTTTCCCAAGCGGACTTTAGTTTTGAGATGGGCATTCTAATGAGATCATCCAAGGCGAAATCTGATTCATCCACCGTTCCAATTTGAACCACGCGAATATCATCGGCGTTGTCCAACAGAGTGTGCAGGTTTTCAACCGCGCATGTTGCCACAAAGCGAGAGGGCTCTTCGCTAAGGTATGCGGGGAGGTAATCTTCATCCGGGGCGTGCGAAATTCTGCACCCAAAGGTTTTGGGCCCTGAGAGAGATTTCTCCACAAGCGCCATCAAAAGGCCGCCGTCGCCAACGTCCGTAACGGAATGAAAGGCGCCGAGCTTGATGTTTTTGAGAACAAAATCCTGAACCGCTTTTTCCTGTTCCAAATTAATTTTCAGCGGCGGACCCACAAGTTTTTTAGCTCGCTCTTTCAGCAATCGGCTTCCGCCGCAATGCTTGGCAGGGGGGCCAATCAGCAGGATTGCATCGCCCACATTCCTGAAGTAAGAGCGGGTAAGGTGGGCGGGATTTTCAACCAAGCCAACCATACCGATTACAGGGGTGGGATACACCGCCATATTTGGCGACTCGTTATAGAGTGACACGTTACCACCAGTGACAGGTGTCCCTAAGGCAGTGCAGGCATCGCCTAAGCCGCGAATTGCTTCTTGTAATTGATACGCACCCTCTGGTTTGCGGGGGCTGCCAAAGTTCAAGTTATTCGTTACAGCAAGGGGTTTTGCGCCGCACGCTACAAGGTTGCGCGCTGCTTCAGCCGTTACACACTGGGTTCCCGAGTGGGAATCCAGCATGCACCAAATGCCGTTACCATCAGTAGTGGCTGCAATAAGGCCTTCAAACCCACGAACCCGGATTACACCCGCGCCCGCGCCGGGAGCGACAACCGTGTTTGTTTGAACCATGTGATCGTACTGCTCAAAAATCCACCGTTTGGAGGCATAGTGGGGCGAGCTGATCATTTTCAGCAACCACTCATCCAACTGGGTTGTGGTAAGATCAACGTCCTCCCAATTCACCCAATTCGGAACCGGGGCTTTTGGCTCAACGTGTTCGGGAATGGGGACTTCATCACAAATGGTGGGCAGGGGAATATCTGCCACAACTTCACCATCGTGTTCTACTACAAAGCGGTTCGTGTTAGTGAGCTCCCCCACCACAACGGCGTCCATATCCCAGCGTTTCAGGATTGCTGCAACGGCGTCGTAATCTTCGGGGCGAATCACGGCGAGCATGCGCTCTTGGGATTCGCTCAACAGCATTTCATAGGCCGTCAGGTTATCGGCCCGCTGGGGAACGGCTTCCATGCGCATCAGCAAGCCTAAGCCGCCCTTGCTTGCCATTTCCGTTGAAGAACAAACAAGGCCCGCTGCACCCATATCTTGAAGGGCAACCAACTTGCCGCTGGCAATAAGCTCTAGGGTTGCTTCAAGAATCTTTTTCTCCATAAACGGATCGCCTACTTGCACGCATCCGCGGTCTTCCTCTGCGTCCTCTGAAAGCTCAACGCTGGCAAAGGTAGCGCCGTGGATACCGTCGCGGCCCGTTTTATTGCCGTAGTAGAGAAGCACATTGCCGGCGCCTTCAGCTTGGGCGGTCATTAGTTCATCGTGCTTGGCAATGCCGATTGCCATAACGTTAACCAAACAGTTGTCCGAGTAACAGGGATCGATGGAGAATTCCCCGCCGATGACTGGAACGCCGATGCAGTTGCCGTAGGCGGATATGCCGGCGATTACACCTTGAATGATTTTGCGGTTTTGCGGCTCATGGGTGGGGCCAAAGCGCAACGCATCAAGCAAGGCAACAGGGCGTGCGCC
>DAIOTT010000132.1:9773-10277 GCA_036751885.1 Candidatus Sumerlaeota bacterium | reverse complement strand
GAACAATCAAATACGTGAAGGAGCATATTAGAAGGGTTCGCAAGCAGGGCTGTAGTACGGAGTAGGTGCTGGCAGGGAACGCTAAAAAGGTACTAAAAGCGGCGAAAACGACGATTGAAAAAACCGACCACTGCACAGGGCTGCTGAGGAGTTTATGGGATTGCTCATCATATTGATTCAAGCGGGGTTGGGCGGAACGCACCAGGATTGCGATAATGGGCCGATGAAGGATGTGCCCTAAAATCCAAGCAACGAGCAGGGTAAGTAGAATGCTGATCCATTGCCAATTCTGGAGGGAGAGGAAGCGCAACTGAAGAAAACCTTGGGGGAGAAATGCGCCTAAGCTAATTGGCCGCCGGAAATCCGTTCCCAGGTTTGCTGCACTGTTTCAGCGGAGATCACCCAAGGGCTGGTTGCTGTTGCGCGCTCCAGCCGAACTTGTAGGGGCAGGGCTTCCACAATAACTGTTCCTAGTTGTATGCTTTGCAAAGAAGCGCCCGGCGG
>DAIOTT010000132.1:0-9763 GCA_036751885.1 Candidatus Sumerlaeota bacterium | reverse complement strand
GGGCTGCTGAGGAGTTTATGGGTTTGCTCATCATATTGATTCAAGTGCGGTTGGGATTCGGCTTCAGTGGATTGCTGTTGGGTGGTGGTGGAGTTATTTGTTTGCGAGGGCCAGGGTTCTGCCGCAAGGGCGGAAGCAAGGGCTTGGGCAATCTGCGGGCCTGCTGCTTGGCGATCTGCTTCCTTCAGCATACTTAGATCAAGAAAAGTTGCCGCTTGTTCCAAGTTGCCCGCTTGCGCGGCGGCAATGAAAGCCCGCACCTCAACGCTGGGGTTCACCGGATTTATTCCCACTGTGGGTGCAGGTGTTGGCTGAGCGCTGAGGCTTAAGCTGAGGGACAGGCTAATTAAAATGCAAAGGTTTACAAACCACTGCGGGAATAAGCGTGAGTTGCAATTCATGGTGAATAATTCCTGGGTGACGTGAGCTCAAACCAGTAGAATCCGTAGGGGCCCAGCGTGATTAGGTAAGGCAGCTTACCAATCATGGGGAAATCGTTCTTGCCAAAAACATCTCGCGGAACCCAACCCTCGTGGCTGGAAAGATCTAATTCAACGAACTGGCTATTCATGGAAAGGTTATTCACAACAAGCATCACCTGATCGCCAAGGATGCAGAGGTAACTAAGCACACGGCGGTTTTCCGGGTGAAGAAAAACCGTTCCGCCGCGGGCAAATGCTGGGTGCTTTTTGCGAACAGCAATAACACGCTTGAACCAGTTTAGAAAGGAGGCAGGAGTCCGCTCGGCAGATTCAACATTCAGCCCTTGAAAATGGTACCCGGGGTCTGCAATTGGGCTGCCGTAAAGGCGACTGGGATCTGCTGTGGAAAAGCCAGCCTTTCTATCGCCCGTCCACTGCATGGGGGTACGCACTCCGTTGCGATCTCCCAAGTAAACATTATCGCCCATGCCGATCTCGTCACCGTAGTAAAGAAACGGCGTGCCGGGGAGCGTAAAGAGTAGGCTATGCAGCAACTCAATGGCACGGCGATCGTTTTGCATTAGGGTGGAACAAGCGGCGGCAGATTCCCATGTTCAGCTTTATTCGGTGATCGTGAACGCATTGCTTGTACATGTAGTCGCGCTCTTCATCGGTAACCATTTCTAAGGACAATTCATCGTGGTTTCTGAGAAAGATTGCCCACTGGCAGTTAGGGGGTATTTGCGGAAGGTTTGCGATGATCTCTTCAATGGGTGTGCGATCCTCCTTACGAACGGCCATAAACATTCGGGGCATAATGGGGAAGTTGAAGCACATGTGAAATTCGTCGCCTTCGCCGTAGTATTTAACCACGTCCGTAGGCCATTGGTTGGGGCTTACGCAACGAGGAGTGCACCTTGGTGGTGCTGATCCACGTGTGCGCGCAGGCGTTTTAGAAAACCATGCGTCTCAGGAAGATTCTCACAGCTTGTGCCTTCGCGCTCAAACAGGTAGGGCACGGCATCAACGCGGAAACCGTCCAGCCCTTTTTCCATCCAGAAATCCACAACCTTAAGCATCTCTTCCTGCACGGCGGGATTATCGTAATTCAAGTCCGGCTGATGCGCAAAAAATCGGTGCCAGTCATGCTTGCCGGCTTTTGCATCGAACGTCCAGTTGCTCATTTCTGTGTCGCAGAAAATAATTCGCGCCTCTTGGTAGCGGGTGGGATCATCGCTCCACACAAAATAATGGTGAAACGGGGAGCTTGAATCTTTGCGTGCTTCTTGAAACCAAAGACTTTCTGAGCTTACGTGGTTCACCACAAGATCAGCAATCACGCGAATCTCCGCTTCGTGGGCTGCTTGAATAAAGCGCTCAAAATCCGCCATGGTTCCGTAGTCCGGGTGGATGGCATAAAAGTCTGCGATGTCGTAGCCGTCATCGCGAAGGGGGGACACAAAGAACGGCATCAGCCACACAGCAGTTACGCCTAGGCTTTTAATGTAGGGGAGTTTTTGTTTAAGGCCGATGAAATCACCAACACCATCGCCGTTGCTATCGAAGAAAGTGCGAACATGAACCTCATAGAAAATGGCGTCTTTGTACCAATCTAGATTGTTTGAATCTACCAAGGTTAACTCCTCTCCTCAGCGCAAGTAAACACAGTGGCACTCATGGGTGACACGTGAACCGTGGTGCCGTTTAGGGCTACCCCGGTGCGAAGGGTTGCTAACAAAATGGATTTAGGAAAAGGCCCTGTGATAGGAACCGAGCGAGGCTCCACGGAGAGATTGTTTACGGTTAATAATGCCCCGTAGCGAATGGTTAACCACTGCAAGGCTTCGCTGAACTCTACGCAAGCCCGGGCGCCTGATTTCAGTTCAGGACTCTCGCGCCGCAGCTTGATGAGGGCGCGATGCCATTCCAGAAGATCACGGTGCGGTGCACATTCTACCTCCGCCCAAAGCAGGCGTGAGCGGTTGAATGTCGTCTCCGCCTGCGGATCAGGAACGGCTTCGCCTGTGGTATTAGAATCCGGAAATTCAGCGCGCCGTCCTTCGGTAATCTGAATTGCTAACTCTGCATCCTGATGATCTGTAAAGTACAAAAACGGCGTTGTGGCGCCCCACTCTTCGCCCGCAAAAAGCATGGGAACAAACGGGGAGAGCAGCATGACCGCGGCAGCGATTTTCAGTTTGTCTGGCCCCACCAAGTGGGACAAGCGTTCACCCTGCGCACGGTTGCCTACTTGATCGTGGGTTTGCGTAGATATTACAAAAGCACCGCCCGCCAAGTTATTAATTGGGCGCCCGTAGGTTCGCTTCCGAAAGGGGGAAAATACGCCATCAAATATGTAGCCGTTTTCAAGGGATTTGGCTAACTGCTTCAGGGTACCATAGTCCTGATAATAGCCGGTTTGCTCGCCCGTTAAGTAGGTGTGAAGGGCGTGGTGAAAGTCATCGCACCAGTGGGCTTCCATGCCGTAGCCGCCGCTCCCTTGCGGCAGAACAAGGCGAGGATCGTTGAGGTTGGATTCCGCGATGAGCACGAACTGCTTGCCGGGGTGTAGGCCAAGGCTTTTTACTTTGCTGGCAAGTTCTTCCAAAAAGTGTACGGCGGAATCGTCTTTCAATGCGTGGGTGGCATCAATTCGCAAGCCATCAAAATGGTAATCCCGAAGCCACATGAGGGCATTATCAAGAAAAAATCGGCGTACATCGTCGCTCCATTCTCCTGATAAATTCACCGCTTCACCCCACTGCGTGGTGGAGCCTTTTGTAAAATAGGGGCCAAATTTTTCGAGAAAATTCCCAGCAGGCCCAAGGTGATTGTATACAACATCCAGCAGAACAGCGAGACCCTTTTGGTGACAGGCATTTACCAAACGCTTTAGCCCGCGGTGCCCACCATAAGCCTGATGAGGGGCGAAGAGTTCAACTCCGTCGTACCCCCAGCCTCGATTGCCGGCGAACTCCGCCACGGGCATTAGCTCCAAGTGTGTCACTCCCAACTCCACCAAATAGCTTAGTCGCTCAATTGCAGAATCAAAGGTGCCTGCGGGGGTAAAGGTGCCGATGTGTAACTCGTAAATAACGGCAGAGCCAAAAGGGGGCGGGCGCCAACAGCAATCATTCCACGCAAAAGCAGCATGATCTACCAGTTTTGAGGGGCCCATAATTCCTTTAGGTTGGCTGGCAGAGCGTGGATCAGGGAACGGGCCTTGGCCATCAATCAAGAATTGGTACGTTGAGCCATGCTGCACCGGAGCCGATGTTTCCCACCAACCGCCCACGCCTGAAACCATGGGTTGTTCAACCTCCCCTATGATTGCTGCAACGCACTTAGCGTTGGGTGCCCACACACTCAACACAGGGCCTTTCATGATTGCTTCTCCAGCAGGGCCACGGGGAATTTTTCAAAGAGCAGCTCTAGGGATTGCAAGCCGCCGCTCGTTATTTCCCCGGTAAAGCAGTTCTGCCAATCCCCTTCTGGCAATTCAACCTTGGTGGCGTCCCCCTGCGTGGGGAGCCCTGTACGCACAACAACAGCAACCTCCGCGCCGCGCAAATACGCAACAATGTGATCTTGCTCTGGCCCCGCCACGCGTAGGGGCACATATTCAGCTGCGTTGAAATTCTGCGCCCTGCGCCGCCGTAGTTTGAGCGCTTTAGCCATGAGGTAAAGTTTAGGGAGCCCTTCCTTCATACGCTGAAGAATTGCTTCAACTGGTATGCCGTTAAGTTCTTCAAGAAGTGAAGCGGTGAGCGAGAAATCTACAGGGCGCCGGTTGTCAGGATCTACGAGGTACAGGTTCCATAATTCGCACACCTGATAGATATCAGGAACACCGGGCGATGTCATTCGCAGAAGTGTGGAAGCAAGGCTACTGGCCTCTGCTAGGGGGATAATTCGTTGTTGAAATTCTTCAAGCATTTGCGTGAAGGCGCTATCCGCAAGTATTGCCGAGACAAAACTTTTCACCGCATCCTCATAGGCAGGATCTTGCTTGGCCCAAGTGGTGTTAACCTTTGCTTCGCGCACGGATTTTTCCACGGCAGCGAATAAGCGCTCCGGTGCAATTGGCTACGTGGAGACTAAAGTTTGATAGATTGCGTATTCCAAATTGCGATCTGGCTTATACTCCTTCCAGTGTACGTTGTTTTGCTTGGTCCATTTATCTACTGCGCTTTTCCATTCGCTTGGGAACCAGGAGATTGCATTGATGCGAGATCGTGTATCTTCCACGCCCTTAGCCATAGCTACAGCAGAGAGTTGTTGTAAACGCAACACCAGATCCAGAGCCTCACCCGATGCATTGCGGCCAAGCATGGGGTTTGCAAGCAAGTGAAAAAGCTGCGGATCAATTTCAGGGGAACCTTCAATTGCCGTGTGCACCGCAGCTTCAATTGCGGTGCAATCTTCGTAAGAGGGATCGTATTTGCTGGGGCTAACATAGGTTCTGTAAACTGGCATTGCGGCTAGAAAGCTTACCACCGCTTGCCGCAATTCTGCGCGGGGGTAATCGCGGAAGTCGCGGTTGCGTTCGCACACTGTTACAAAGGTTGCCGTAAGCCGATCAATCTCGCCGCCGAACATATCAATTAGCACATTACGGCGGGATTCAAAAATCGTCTCTGCCAACTCTTGTTCTTCACCGATGAATTGGCGGTAACAGCTAGTCATTTCTTCTTCTGCGTCCCTATTGACGAAAAGTCGATCGCACCAAGCCATGAAGTTATAACCTGTTGTTCCCTCCACAGGCCACTGCTCTGGCAAGGACTCTTGGGGGCCTAAGATTTTCTCCACCACAATCCACGTTTCAGGGCACTCTTCTCTAAGCCGCTGCATATACTCAGTGGGTTGCAGCAACCCGTCGGGGTGATCAATCCGCAGACCATCTAACAGTCCCGCCCGAACCCATTTGAATGCCCGTTGATGGATTGCATAAAATACGTCCAACAGTTCAATGCGCATGCCCACAAGTGTGGCAACATCGAAGAAGCGGCGATACCCGATGTCGTGCCGGGAAACATTTCATACGGCAAGCCGGTAATTTTGTAGTTGAATTAGGCGATCCAATTCATCAACGTCTGTATTCACGGCGGCGATTTGCAAATCGATTGCTGCGCCAACTTCGCTGCTGTCATCACACTGGGCGGCCAAGATGGAAAGTATGGCTGCAATATCCTGATGGCGCCGTTCAAGCAACTCCCGCTTGGTTGCGTTAGCACGAGGAAGGCGTTCGCAACAGGCGGCAAGAAACGCAAGAACCTCGGAATTAAGTTCCTTTGCCGCAAGCTTAAGAATGCGACCTAGCGTTGAAAGATCAATGGGGAAATGGCGCCCCCCGTGTACAAGGCGAAAGTCAATGCCTTCGCGCTCCAGCACGAGTTGCCCTTTTTGCAAAATGCGGCCGTAATGATCTGGCAAAACGGGGAGCAACACTTGGTTCAACCAGCGCTCCTCTGAAGCGCTCCAGTCTACATTAAAGTAGTGAGCATATTTGCTGGAGGGCCCGTTCTCCAATACGCTTTGCCACCAGGGATTTTCATCTGTTTCAATGGAAAGATGATTGGGGACAACATCCAGCATAACGGCGAGGCCCGCACTTTTTGCAGCAAGGCATAGTTTCGCGAAAGCCTCTTCCCCGCCCAGTTCATTGCTCACATGCAACGGATCCACCACATCATAGCCGTGCGTGCTATCTTTCGCCGCTTGTAAACAGGGTGAAAGGTACAAGTGACTAATACCCAGTTGGGTAAGATAGGGGATTATTGCGCAGGCTTGATCGAAATCAAAGGCGGGCCCCAATTGAAGCCGGTATGTTGCGATACGAGGATTAAGCACGGCACATCACAATTACGTACCGGGGTGCAACCTCGAATGCGCTATGATGCGAGATGACAGCAGAACCGGCAATCCAACCAACGCGTGTATTCATGACTTGTGCCCAAGAATTTGCCCAAGGTTTGCCGGGGAGTGTAATGGTGACAGGCTCCTGTGCGGCGTTGAAGATCAGCAAGAAGTGTTGATCCGTCACGGGATCCCCTTTCGGAATTGGGCTAGGAATATTATCGCCCCCCAAGAACATGGCAAAGCAGCGAATCTCTTCTGAATCCCAATCGTGTTGTTCCAACTCCTTCCCGTTTGGGCCGAACCACGCAATATCTTTGATGTCCTTAAAGGGGATTGAACCATCAAACCAGGGACTTCTGCTGAACACCGGGTGTTGACGCCAAAGCGCATTGAGCTTTTCTACAAAATCAAGTAAGCCTTTATCTTGGGCTTTCCAATCGTACCAGGAAATATCATTATCCTGACAATAAGCATTGTTGCTGCCCTTTTGAGTACGGCCCATTTCATCGCCCCCTAATAACATCGGCACGCCTTGCGATAGCATCAGGGTTGTAAAAAAGTTTCGTTGTTGAACAGCGCGCTCAATCATAATACTTAAATCATCCGATGGCCCTTCAACACCCATGTTGCAGGAGTTATTATCATCGGTGCCGTCTTTATTGTCCTCGCCGTTTGCCTCGTTATGCTTCTCCTCGTAACTAACCAAATCTCTTAGTGTAAACCCATCATGAGCAGTTAACACATTGAAGCTGGCGTAAGGGCGACGGGTAGCATTTTCATAAAGATCAGCACTGCCGGAAAGGCGGGATGCCATGTCAGCCAATACTGTATGATCACCGCGCCAAAACTGCCTAACGGAATCGCGGTACTTGCCATTCCACTCGCTCCAGAGGGGCGGAAAGTTCCCGACTTGGTAACCGCCCTCGCCCAAGTCCCACGGCTCTGCGATAAGCTTTACTTTTTGAATAACAGGATCCTGCTGAATGATTTCAAAAAACGCTGAAAGCCGATCTACCTCACCATGGTTGCGCGCAAGGGCTGAAGCGAGATCAAACCGAAAACCATCAATGTGCATTTCAGTAATCCAATAGCGCAGGGAATCCATCACCATTTGTACGGTGTGCGGGTAACGCATGTCCAGTGTGTTACCTGTCCCTGTAACGTCATCATAGTAGCGCGGGTCTTCGCTAAGCCGGTAGTAGTGTTCGTTATCTATCCCCTTCAGTGAAAGCATGGGGCCTAGGTGGTTGCCCTCTGCAGTGTGGTTATAAACAACATCCAAAATTACCTCAATGCCTTCAGCGTGTAACGCTTTGACCATGGTTTTGAATTCTTTAACACGATCCGAGGCATACGTCGTTTGAGAGTATTCATCATGTGGAGAAAAGAATCCGATTGTGTTGTACCCCCAATGATTGCACAGCCCTTTTTCTACCAAGTGGCGATCCTGAACAAACTGGTGAATGGGCATTAGCTCCACTGCACTAACGCAGAGTTTTTTCAAGTGACTTATCACCGCCGGGTGCGCAACTTCTGCATAAGTGCCCCGCTGCTCTGGGGGGACTTCAGGGTGCAGCATTGTCAGATATTTTACGTATGTTTCATAAATCAAAGTCCCGCCCCAAGGTGTATTTGGTGCTTCTACGCCTTCCCAATCGAACGATTGATCCACTACCACGCACAGGGGTACAAAGGGTGCACTGTCCCTCTCGTCTCGTTTCATTTCCTCATCACCTACCACGTAAGGAAAGATTGCATCGTCCCATTCAATTTCCCCGAGGAAGCCTTTTGCATAGGGATCCGACAGGAGCTTTGCCGGATTGCATAACTTCCCGTTAGCAGGATCCCAGGGCCCATGCACCCGCCAACCAAAGAATTGACCGATCTTAACTCCCGGTAAGTATACATGGTGACAGTGACCATGCACCTCGCATAGCTCAATGCGCGTTTCATTTCGCTCTTGATCGAACAAACAAAGCTCAACTTTTTCCGCTACTTCTGAGAATAAGGAGAAATTTACTCCTTCGCCATCGAACGTTGCCCCAAGGGGAAACGGAGTACCGGGCCACTGTTTCATCTGCAATTTCCTTTGTATGGCCCGTTTTGATGCCGCATAGCGTATCGGCGTTTTATATGATAAGAGCGCACGTGTGGTGTGCACCTCCTATGCCTGCCTTGAAAATGGGGTGCAGAAGGTGTCTGCTTCATTGCGTATGCTTCTATGCATTATTGTTAGGTGGCTTTACTGCTCAGCTTTTTTGCAGTTGCTACCAGTGAAGAAATTAAGTGACAGGGCAGAATGCCCGAATAGATTTTAACTAATCGGGTCTTCCGCATGATGTGAGAGGACACTTCATTTCCCTTATCAGGCTCTACGGTACACGGCGTTGGCATGTCCCTCTGCCAAGTATAAGATTATTGGTATCACGGTATTTCGCCCGTTCAGGGTATTCTGCAACACCTTATCTGCAATCTTCAGCATAATCAGTTAGCAGCAACTTAAGGGTTGATTTCAACAAACCGTTTTCAAATTGCGGTAATATACAGCCCTTCCCCCTGCCAAATGGGGTAGAAAGCTTGTAGGCGCATAAATTGCCCCACCCGGAATGTTAGAACAATCGCTAAAACTTCTCCACTGCTTTGTTGCTTACGAGTGTTTGGCCTACCCCCCTACAATTAGATTGAAGGAGATATACGATGTATGATTGGCCTGAAGATTTTGCAACGTTTGAACAAATACAAAAAGCATTTGAACAAGATGCCCGGCAAGGTGAACAGTACTCACCCTTTACAAAGGATCAAGAGGGGTATGTGCAGCGAGCCGTTACAATCAATCGCCCACTGGCTGAGGTGTACAAGTTCTGGCGGCGCCTCTCTAATTTTCCCCTATTCATGAAGTATGTTGTCTCGGTAGACGAGGTGGATGATAAGTATTCCAACTGGATTATTAAACGGCCTGCCGGAGTTGAAGTTCAATGGGCAGCGGATATTGTTGAAGAGATACCCGATGAATTACTGAGTTGGCGCTCGCTTCCGGGTGGAGACATAAGCAACCACGGTGATGCCCGATTCAACGAAAGCCCACACGGGACAGAGGTGCGCCTGAAGTTTCGGTATAACGCACCCGGAGGGAAACTTACAGATAAACTGATGCACCTGTTTGATGGCGACCCCGCAGAGCAAGCCCGAGAGAATATGTGCCGCTTTAAACAACTTCTTGAAGCAGGGGTAATCGCAACAATTGACGGCCAGAGCAAAGGGAAAAAATTATGAAAGCACTCTGCTACAACGGCAAGCGAGACATCCGCTGCGAGAAAGTTCCAGATCCCGTTATTCTGAATCCCAGAGACGCAATCATCAAAGTAACCTCCACCGCCATATGTGGCTCTGATGTGCACATCTACGGGGGACACGTTCAACCGAGGGAAGCGGGGGACATACTTGGCCACGAGTTCATGGGGCACGTAGTGGAAGTTGGCAAG
>DAIOTT010000131.1:0-10352 GCA_036751885.1 Candidatus Sumerlaeota bacterium | reverse complement strand
ATAATCGCTTCCCAGGTAAGCTTGCCGCAGGCTGACTTTAACGATGAAAGGCAATTACGAAGCATTTGAACGCCCCCACGGTGAACAATGATGATTGAAAGATCAACTTTCGGCTGACCGGGGGGGAGCATGGAGTTCATTTCAGCGTGAAACGCTCCGCTATTAGGCCTCGAATTAGACTTCATGCCTTTGCCTGCTTTTGGGTGTTGTTCGCAGAATCCTGGGGCTGCAGGGGTTTTGGCTCGCGCTTCAGGCGCACGGTATCATCAGGAAAGCCCAACTCAATGCGGGTCTTTTTCCCAAGAAAGCGCAAGCCGCTCAGTAAATGCTCCACTGTTAGGCGGTTGATTCCTTGGGCGCTTTTGCGTTGAACCTTGTGGGTAATTCGCGCTGTGGGCACAAAGGCAACCTTCCAGCCCAGGCGCTTTCCTCGCCAGCACCAATCTAAGTCCTCAAAACCAAAGTAATACCGATCATCAAAAAGGCCCACTTGTTCAATGGCTTTTCGCCGCATACAAAAACACGCCCCGGCAACCCAATCGCCGTAATAGGGTTTTCGGTGGTCTTTATCCATCATCAAATGATTTTGATTCCAGCGGTGATTAGGGAAAAATGTTTGAATCAAGGAGCGCCGGGCAATAATCGTCATCAGTGTGTAGAATCGTTTTACATTGTACTCTAGTTCGCCGTTAATCCTCCGGGTGTGTCCTCCGGCGGCCGCAACCTGTGTGTATCGGTCCATAAAGTCAACCAAGGCATCAAAAC
Organism: Candidatus Sumerlaeota bacterium; assembly: GCA_036751885.1. Taxonomy (GTDB): domain Bacteria; phylum Sumerlaeota; class Sumerlaeia; order SLMS01; family JAHLLQ01; genus JANRMB01. The sequence goes on along the minus strand of DAIOTT010000131.1, from coordinate 9,587 downwards.
ACCCTTCATGAACCTCCGTATCGGCGTCCAACATCAGGCAATAGCGGCCGCTTGCAGCGCAAATACCTACGTTGCGCATTTCCGCAATGCCAAACTGTTCATGGGTAATCAGCCGAACAAAGGGGTATTTTGCGGCAACTTCCTCAGCACCGTCTTCACTGGGTTTATTTACAAGAATTACTTCAACGTTGTAGCGCGTTTTTTGCCGTTCAATGCTAGGAAAAACCATGGCAAGATCATGTGCCATCCGCCAATTAATCAGGATAACGCTGAGATCCATCGGTGTGCGGGTTTTATGCATGATTTTAGGGGAAAATGAGCTCACAAAACACGTACTTCAAGGGAGAATTTTTGCTAAGCAATCACAACGAACAAGGGATTAATGAGTCTAAGCCTTGCACCATAACTGCACCAGAGGTACCACACAATACTGCATGAAACCCCCGCAATCAGGCCCAAAACCAAGGACAACGCAATCAAAACCAAGGGCAACTTCTAAAAAGGATTCTATCAACAACGATATTTTTGGTTATAAATGTTTCTTTCTGTTTGCAGGCGAATGCCAATGGTACTAAGATTGTACCATTGATTAGTGTTCTATTATAGTAAATAATCATATTAGTACTTATCTGAACGTAGATTTCCTTATGGCAGAAAATGATTCAGACCGTTTTTTTGCAGACGAAGCTGATTCAATCGACATAGATCCCAATATTGAAACAATCAACCTAGAAGAAGAGGATGATGGGGGTTCCACGCGTCTTGAAAGTCTTGCAAAATCTGCGTTTGAACATAATCTACCCAAAACCTATGCCCCGGTTTTGATCGGGCTTTCCGGCCCCGTGCGTGGGCATCGATTCTCAATCCAAAAACACATCACAACCGTTGGCCGTGGGTCCGTGTGCGAATGGCGCATATCAGACGGCGCCTCATCACGGCAGCATTTCCGCATCCTCTACGAAAACCACATCGTTCCCGAACAAATCCCTGAATGCTACGTGGAAGACCTTCGCTCAAGAAACGGAACGGAGCTCAACGGAAGTAAAATTAATAATCGTGTTGGCTTGCGTGAACGCGACCGCCTCTCCTTTGGTTCATCGGTCATTGGCTTTTTCATACGCGATGATCAAGAACTCCGCCAAGATCATTCGCTTTACATAAATGCCACACAGGATCCGCTAACAGGCCTAAAAAACCGCCGTATGCTGAAAGAGTACCTCAACTACTACCTCATTCAATCCTCAAAATATTCCAAGCCCCTAAGCTTACTTTTGTTCGACATTGATTTCTTCAAAAAAATAAACGATACATACGGCCATGAAGTGGGGGATCAAGCCCTTTGCAATGTGGCAAGTATTCTGCGCAAGAACTGCCGCGACGGTGATTTGCTAGCCCGTTGGGGCGGTGAGGAGTTTGCCATCGCCATGGGGAACCTTGGCCCAGAGGCTGCCTTTAATAAAGCAGAACAGCTAAGAAAAGAAATTGAACGCAGCACAATCAACTTACCGAACGATCAAACCTGCGTTCGCTTTACAATCAGCGTGGGCGGAACGTCCTACATCCCTGGGGATGAGTACGACGCACTTTTCCAACGGGCCGATGAAGCCCTCTTCAAAGCAAAAAAGTTTGGCCGCAACCAAACAATCTTCTCCCCTGAAATCCCCGCTTCATCATAAACAACACTTCTTAACAACCACCGCACCATTCCATCAATACACAAAAAGCGCTTTCATGAATTCCGTTATTATAGATCTGCACTGCCATACGCAGGAAAAAAGTTACGATGGCAAAGTTCCTGCCTTGGCTATGATTACTAAACTCATGCATCTTGGTTTTTCTGGCGTAGTTTTCACAGATCACAACAATGTTTGGAGCACTGATGAGCTCAACAATCTGCGCAGCCAGGCAAACGCTCCTCAGGGTTTTCTTCTTCTTAGCGGGCAAGAAGTACGAACTGCTGTTGGCGAACTGATGTGTGGCGACGTTCTCGTTTACGGCCCAACGGAATCCATTCCCGATGGTACGCAGATTACCGACGTACTAAAGCGTGCAAAAGAAACAAACGGATTTTGCATTGCAGCGCACCCCGGTGTTAGCATGATCGGCATGGGAAAGCGTATCGGTGACTTTCCTCTGCTTGCCGCTGAAACATGGAACGGCCGCTACGGGGCAAAAATTGCCGCTGAATCAGAACAGCTCTGCAACGAAATTGGCTTGCCTGCCACGGGCGGCTCGGATGCACACCAGGAAAGTGAAATCGGCGGTGGTGGTACAATCTTTCCTGCACTCCCCAATGACTTCGCGCAGCTTTCCCACTACATACAAACACAGCAGGTGCAACCGTACCGGCCTACATTCACAACAAAGCTTAAGCGGTGGATGTCAACTCGCAGCTAATCCGAACGACGTTCACTCTAAGCCTTCCAGCGCAAGCAGCAACCGCTGAAGTTCCTGATTGATTGCCTCGTTCTGCGCTTGAATTTGCTGTTGAAGTTCCTCATTCGCTTTTTCCGCCAGCTGTTTTTCTCTCCCGGGTAGGGGAAGAGGGGATTCTGTTTTTGGGCCGATGGAATCTAAGTCAACAGAGGGCAACGGCGGAACAGATTTGCGCCGGCCTTCCAAAAGTTCCAGCTCAAAGGCTTTGGAAATATCGGCCAACAACCGCACTGCCCGTTCAGCCGCTGGTGTTTCGGTATACTGCTCAAGAATTGTATCAACAAGGGTGTAGGCTTGGTCTAATTCGCTTAAATGAAAACTCCGCTCCGCCTCTTGGTATAAAGCTTCCGCCATGTAAGGGCGGGCTTTTTGCTGAACCACAATTTCCTTACGCGCAAGGGAGGCAAGGCGCTTAATTTCTTCCATCTGCGGCGAATGGCGGTTTTGATCTTCCGTAATTGTAGCGCAAATCTCAACAGTCAACTCCATATTGCCAGCGTCAAACGCTTCTAGCGCCTGGTTCAAAATCCTTAAATCCTGCTCCTCGCGAATCATAAAAATCTGCTCTAAAGCTGTTTGCTTCATGTACTCATTATCTTGCAGCATCACCAGCAATTCAATCGCCTCCTGCTCTAAGCCTTCTTCTTTTGCATCCAACGCAAGTTCTAATAACTGCAACGGGTCTTCCCGTTCTATGGCTTTGTAGCGCATGCGAAACCTTGCCAAGGATTCGCGCTCTGTAACCTCAGGCAATATTGCCTCGCTTGCCGCAATGGCATTCACCGCAGCAAACACATCCTCGTATGTCGCCGCTTGAATCAACCGATCAAGGTAATGCACAATTAATGTTTTCATCACCTCCTTGGCTGCTTCTGGCACAATGCTTTGGGCGTACTGCTGAATGAGTTTTCTTGCTTCAAGTTCCTGATTGTTTTGTAAGGCCCAAACCTCAAACTCCCGCAAGGTAAGTCGCATTCGATTCTCTGCTACACTGGGTGCTTGGGGGGCAATTTTATTGCGGATGAGGTAGAATGCCTGAGGGTAGTCCTCGCGGTTGCGCGCTTGGGCTGATTCCACTAGCCCTAAAATCACTTGGTGATTACTAGCAGAATCATCGTTCATGGGGCGCAAACGTTCCAAAATTTCTAACGAATCAGTGAAGTGTCCCTGTTGTTGAAGGGATCTTGCTAAGCGGGGAAAAAACGTCCCCGCTGCTTCAGGCAATCCCGGCGAATGATGCAGCGTGTCATCATCAACCAAGGCAATTGTATCGGCAGAATTTGTTACGGCGTCCAGCGCATGGTAAATGCGTGCAACCTCAAACAATGTTGGCGTTGTGAATGTATCGTCTGCTTGCAATTCCAATAAAGCCGCACGGCTTAGCGCCCTGTTGGAGAGCGTTGAATTGCGAAGAATTTGAACTAAATTTTCAGAGTACGCTTGCCACAATTGATTCACTTCAATTTCAGAAACACCCGCACTGAGCGCCAATTGTGTTTTAGTTTTCGCTAAATCCAAATCAGCAAACTGTAACGCTTCCTGCAACTCGCGAACTAAATTTTCGGCCTTTAATTCTATCTCAATGCGTTCAATTTTATTGCGGTTGATTGAGAACTCACCGCCGCTGTTGCGAACAATTACGCGCTCTTCATTTTCCTTTAAAATTACCCCTTCAACAGTTTGCCCGTTCTTCAACGTAATGGTATCAGCAACGCACGGCAACCCGATGAGTGACACGCAACCAACACGCAGCCAAATCCCAAACCAAGCGCTTTGTTTGAATGCAGAAGTAAAGCCGTAAAAATGCAAACTCAATGGCGTAGTCCCGTAATGGAAATTCCGTGAAGAAACGTTTTTTGCCCAAACAAATACAGCACAATCACCGGCACCGTAATTAATACGCTCATTGCCATCAAAGTGTTGTAGGGCGAACCACCCGGTTGGTTGGAGTAATCCTGCAAGCCTAGTGCAAGAGTGAATTGCTGTTGATCCGTAATGTAAACCAAAGGCCCTACCAAATCATTCCAAACGGAGAGAAAACTAAACAACGCAACCGCAAGCAAGGCGGGCTTGGAAAGGGGGAGAACAATCTGCCAAAAAATTCGGAACTCGCTACAACCATCCATACGGGCGGTTTCCGTAAGGTCCTTCGGGATTGTCATGAAAAACTGGCGAAGCAGAAAAATAGAGTACGCCGTTCCAAAAAACGAGGGAACCCACAGGGGCTTCAGCGTACCAATCCAACCAACGCTTTGAAACATGGAGTACAACGGAATCATCAGCACAGGAAAGGGAACCATCATGGTAGCAACCGTAACCACAAAAAGCGCATCGCGTCCCTTCCACTGAATGCAGGCAAACCCGTAGGCCGCAAGCGAACAGCTTACAAGCGTGCCCACCACATTCAACACGGAGAGAAAAAGCGTATTCATAAAATACTGATACGCGGGAACCGTACGCAGAGCATCGCCGTAATTTTGCACGCGAAACTCCGATGGTACAATTGTTGGCGGCGAAATTAAAATCTCCGCTGGTTCCTTCAAGGAGGTAATCACCATCCACAACAGCGGGTATAAAAACAAAAACGTGAACGAGCAAAGTCCTGTTGCCACAATGATTCGTTTTGTCCAACGAACCAACCCCACTTTGGGATCTGCCAAAGGCTGTAATTGAGGTCTGTTTTTTCGATTCGTAAACGGAGGAACCTTTGCGGAGGAAAAGCCAACTCGCTGCAACTTAACGACCTCCGTAGTACACGCGTTTAATCGTTATACGGTGAGCAAAAAATGTTAACGCAGCAATTGCCACAAAAAGTAACCACGCCATTGCACAAGCGTAGCCCATGTTAAACTTCCTAAATGCCTGATCAAATAAGTACATCAGGTAAAACAAACTGGAACGAAGCGGATCTCCTTGGGGCCCCATCATCACGTAAGGAACTGTGAAGACCTGCAGAATGCCGATGGTTCCCACGATTACGTTGAAGTAAATCACAGGTGAAAGCATGGGCAGTGTTACGTGGCGCATTTTGTGGTACCAATTCGCGCCGTCCATATCAGCAGCATCGTATAACGAGCGGGGGATTTCCTGCATCCCTGCAAGGTAAATTACCATAGGCTGGCCTGCTCCCCAAAGCATTGTGACTACCAGTGCAGGCTTAGCCCAAAGCGTGCTGCCCAACCAGTTTGGCCCTTTCTCTAGCCCAATCTGCTCCAACCCAAACAGCCGGTACACCCACTCAATAAACACATTCGCAATCCCTATATCCGCCCGAAAAATAAACTGCCAAAGCAAGGCAAGCGCAACCATAGGCACAAGCGAAGGGAGAAGAAATAATATCTTAAACACCCCCTTAAAACGATTTGTTGATTCCAATAAAAACGCCAACACCAATGCCAAAATGGTAGAAGCAGGCAATGCCATCATCCCGAACAACAGGGTGTTGGTGATGGACGTAATAAATTGATCGTCCTCAATCAAATCTCTGTAATTTGCCGTCCCCACATACACTGGTTTCGTCAGCACCGAGTAATCGTTAAAGCTGAGGTATAAAGATAGAAACGCTGGCAAAATGGTGAACAGGGAAAGCCCAATTAACCAAGGGCCTACAAACAGTAAACCGTTTCGCAAATTCCTGCGCGAATGAATACTCAAGCCCATTACCGCTCGTCTCCCAACAATTGCGGCGGGGCTGGCAGCGTGCCATTAAACGTCATGGATTGAAACCAGCTTTTTCTGCGTTCCGCTTCAACCCTTTCCCACTGATGCACGTGGCGCAGCAAGCGTGCTTGCAGTTTTTCCTGTGCTTGCAGGGCCGCTTCTCGGGGGGTGGACTGCAACAGCAAAACCGAATCGATTGCATGATCTAACTCTTGCCGAAAATCATCAAAAATTCCGATCCTAGGGGAGGGAATCGCATTCGGTGATTCCGCCAACTCGCGGAACAATCTAATCTCTGGGTGGGGATGATCATCGTAGAAGGACTTTGAGACTTGCACCAGCGGCGAAAACTTCCACTGATCGCGACATAAGTCCTCCATGTTCTTTTGCAGCTGAACAAACCGAATAAACTCCCAAGCCTCGTTCGGGTGCTTGGCCCCCTTGGGGATTACCAAAACATCGCAATCCATAAAGGTCGTCGGCGGCTCGCCCGTTCGGTTTGTGGGGAACGGTGCAGCGCCCCAGTCCAAATTCGGATTGTTTTTCTTGATGAAATTTGCCATCCAAACGCCCTGCATTTGCATGCCCACTCGGCCAGAAATGAATAGGTTTTGCGCTGAGTTGAACGGCCCTTCCCCCGCTTGAAATGCCTGCAACCGTTCAGCCCCGTAAATCGTTGTGAAAGACTGCATCCACGTTAGCATGGCGACAAACTTATCGCTGTCTAACGTCATTCTGTCGGTGCCGTTCCAAATTTCGCCGCCGAACCAATAAATCCACCGAGCCCGAAACCACTTTGGCAATTCAGGGGAAAACCCCAGCAGTTGAATATCGCCGTCCTGATCGGTCACCGTAAGCTGCCGCGCAAAAGACTCCAACTCGTCCAGCGTTGCCGGCGGCATTTCCGGATTAAGGCCCGCCTCGCGAAACATCCGTTTATTGTAATACAACGCCAAATTTGTGGGTGTCGTCGGCAACGCCCAAGTGTATCCCTTGTAGCGGCAGATTGAGATGACAGAAGGTAAATACCGTGCAGGCTGAAGATTGTCCCGCAGCATTAGGGCATCTAAGGGGATGATTGCCTCTTTTTCTGCATACTTGGGCAACACATCAGGAAAAACCCCAGCAACATCTGGCGGATTTCCCCCCGCCGTTGCCAATAAAGTTTTCGTTCTGTTGTCACGCACGTGAACGTAAACCACCTCAATTCTATCCTGCGAGGCATTGAAGCGCTCCACCAAGCTGCTCATGGCATCGCCCTCAAAATCAGCCCACTTTTCCCAATAAATAACCTTAATGCGCTCCGTGCTTTGCCCTTGCTCCTCGGCAAAACAATCCCGCTGGGTGCCACAAATAAACACGCATAAAATTATGATTTGCTGAAGGAACTTGCAAGAGAACATCATCCGCAAATGTTAGGGATCATTTCGCCAAACGGCAAGTGAAAGCTCATTCATTTGCCGTTCCCCAAGTGGTGGATTATCAGGTTCAATACACACACTAATATGTCGATTGTGTTATCCACACAATCGAGAGAAACAATCATTTGACATTTACTCCTAGCAAATCGATATTATTCACGTATTTCTGGATTCAAGGGGAGAGTAATCGATAATCGTGAGCGAACAGGCCGGACAACATCCCACACCAAAAGCAAGTGTCATCATCCTAGATGATGAAACCTCTGTGGTCTCAATGCTCCAGCAGTTTTTATCCAAGCGAGGTTACACCGTTTATCCCTCCAATAATCGGGCTGAATTTGAATCTCATTTCCTCACCACCATACCCGATGCCGTTATTATTGATCTTCACCTGAAACAAGAAAACGGGATGGATATTCTCCCGCAACTGAGGAACAAATACCCTGATCTTGGCATCATTTTGATGACCGGCGACGATAATCCCGAGTTGAAAAGAATTGCCCTTGGCCAAGGGGCGGACGTGTTTCTTCAAAAGCCGATTTCCCCGCAGGAACTGATTACGAACATTGATTCCTTCATGCAGCCAATTGCCAAGGAATCAGCCCACAACACAACCCCAAAACAACCGAATTCCGCCAAAACGTTGCCCTCCGTGGCGGACCGCATGGAAACCCTGAAGTTTCCGGAAATCATCACAAAAGCCAAAACCATGGAGGCGGTTCTTCGCCTCATTGAAAAAGTAAGCCCTCGGGATCTTTCCGTACTCCTTTGGGGTGAAAGCGGTACAGGGAAAGAACTCTTTGCCCAAGCCATTCACAACCACAGCACCCGGCGAGACGGGAGTTTTGTTGCCCTAAACTGCGCCGCACTACCCCCTAACCTCGTTGAAAGCGAACTCTTCGGCCACGAAAAAGGGGCCTTTACCGGGGCAATATCAAGCCACAAAGGCAAAATCCTGCAAGCCTCCGGCGGAACGCTTTTTCTGGATGAAATTGGCGAACTCCCCATTGAAATACAGCCAAAACTTCTGCGCGCCCTGCAAGAGCGAACCTTTGTCCCCGTCGGCGGCAAAGCCCCAATCGAAAGCGATTTCCGCCTAGTTTGTGCTACAAATCGCGACTTAGTGCAGGAGGTCAAACAAGGCCGATTTAGGGAAGATTTATTCTACCGTATTGCCGTGTTCCCGGTCAAGTTGCCCCCTCTTCGCGACCGTATGGAGGATCTAGAACTCCTTCTAGGTCATTTCCTACGCCTTGAAGGAATTGAAAACCCCATCATTACAGACGACGCCGTTCAACGGCTTCACGCCCACCGTTGGCCGGGCAATGTTCGTGAACTCAAGAACTTCTCCCAAGCAATACCCCTTTTTTGCGATTCCAACATGATTGATCGCAATGCCTTGGGAATGTATTTTAGCTCTCGAATGGAAGGAAGCGGTTTCGATTCAGACCTCCCCAGCCTGACCGAAACAGCCGATTCCCAATTGCCTTTACAATCAGGAAATGCTCAGTCAACAACGCGGCCTGTACGGAAGATTGAAGATATAGAACGGGAAGAAATTCAATACGCCTTAAACTATTACAAAGGCAACGTTGCCGAAGCAGCCCGCGCCCTTGGCATGGGCCGCGCAACACTGTACAAATACCTGAAGCGCACCTCGATTGATTTTGAAGAAAGCTGAATTCATTGACGGCGGTCACAGCCAATAGTTTGCGGTCAGAAATTTAGGCATATACCCCTAAAAAGCCGGGCCGTTTAAATCAATTTTCCCCTTCGGCCAATCAGCACTCGCCGGGTGAATCATCACAGAGTTGCACCACCACATGCGGCGTTTTTCCTCTTCAACCGGGGCGGAATTACAAAACTCGTTCTCCACCTTTGCACAGCCCAACCGCGCGTAGAACTCAGGAACATCCGTTTGAAAAGCGCAACACGCCCCATTTTCGCGGGCAAATGCCAAGGCTTTCAATACGGTTTGCCTGCCAAGCCCTTCTCCTTGCCTGCTGGGGAGCGTGCAAACACTTGCCAACGCCCAAATCGGCAGCAGTGTTTTATCCTCAACAATAATTA